>JAJRRF010000044.1 GCA_024279735.1 Alphaproteobacteria bacterium | reverse complement strand
CAACTAAGAGAAATTAGGGTGTCAACTAAGAGAAATTAGGGTGTCAACTAAGAGAAATTAGGGTGTCAACTAAGAGAAATTAGGGTGTCAACTAAGAGAAATTAGGGTGTCAACTAAGAGAAATTAGGGTGTCAACTAAGAATATTTTTGTTTTCATTCTTAGTTAGATAGGGTAAACAAGGAACAAAAGTCTCCAGCTAAGAATATTTTTTTTTTCATTCTTAGTTGAGGGGGGAGAACTTGATTTTTTGGGAGGTGAAAATACAGATTATTTTGCGCAGAAAGGAGGCCGTGATTTTGGAAAATGCCGGCCAAAAAACGGCTTCAAAACTGGGGCAAAAATAGGGATGAAAAACGGCCCCAAAACAGGCCCCAAAAACAGGATATAAATTGGCTAAAAAAAAGGGGATCTGGGATGTTGTTTCCCCTTTGCTGGGAGAGGATATGATGGGAATATTATCAAAAAAGGGAAAACTGGTCAGTGTTGGCCTTTTGCAGAAACATAAGGGAGTGGACAGATGGTGAAAAAACGGGATCTGGGCAGCGATGTTGCCCCCAAGGCCCTGCCAAAGGCAGGGGAAGACCTGGTTACCGCTTGGAGCAGAGACAAGACCTCACTGGTGGTGCGCCATAACAAGCTGATAGAGAGCCGCCACAAGATGACAATGGCAGAACGGCACTTTGTTTTGTGGAACATTGCCCAGGTCAGCAGGGACGATACTTCCTTCAAGCCCTTTGAGATAGGGGTACGGGACTATTTTGACATGGTTGGCCTCAAGCAGACCAGTAACCCCTATGAGGTGGTGATGAAGATGCATGACCGCCTGACACAGCGTAATATCGGGATTGAGTATACAGACAAGAAGGGACGCTCTGCCTTTGCCTATTATCCCTGGTTTTCGGAGCTGGTCTATGAGGATGGCCGGATATATTCCCTGCTCAACCTGAAGCTTGTGCCCTTTCTACTTCAACTAAAAGAGCAATTTACAACCATAGCTTTGGAACAGGCGATGATCTTGGACGGCTTCTATACCGGGCGGGTCTATGATCTTTTGGTGCAGTATAAAATGATTGGATCGCGCAGCCTGAGCGCGGAATACTTGCGTGACCGTTTCCAGATTACAGACAAGTATAGGCAGTTCAGGGATTTTAGGCTCTATGTGGTTGACCCTGCCTTGAAGGAGATCAATGAAAAGACGGACCTGCATGTCAGTTATGAGCTGGTTAAGGAGGGGCGCAAATATACTGGGTTTGATTTCCGAATTTCTGAATCAAAGCCAACAGTGACCCTGGCCAATAACCGCGAGGAACAGGACGAGGATACAAAACGCCTGTTCAGGCGGCTGGTGCGTGTCGGGGTTAGCAATGAGGCAGCCAGAAACTTGATAGCCAAATATTCTGATGAGCGCATCCGCTGGCATATTGAAGAATATGAAAGGTTGCGTAGGAAGGACAGGAAGGCTGGGCCAGGGTGGCTGGTCAAGGGAATCAAACAGGATTACCGCCCACAACAGACCTTGTTTGACAAGGATGGGGGGGCGCAGGGGAAGCAGGACAGGTCACGGCAGGCACTGGCTGAAGAGCTGGAATATCTCAACTCTGTGAAGATGAGGCTGGAAAAAAGCAAGCGTATTTCTGACCTTCAGGTGATCAACAGCCTGTATAAGAAATTGCCAGATGCTGAAAAGTCCAGGATCGAGACCGACTTTGTTGGGTCTCTGGAAGAGGCGTTCCAGAAAGAGGATTTTTTGGCATACCGCTGGAAATCACTGGCCTGCATTGGTGAGATGCGCCGGTTCTGG
This sequence comes from Alphaproteobacteria bacterium, assembly GCA_024279735.1. Taxonomy (GTDB): domain Bacteria; phylum Pseudomonadota; class Alphaproteobacteria; order Rhizobiales; family JAJRRF01; genus JAJRRF01. Next base: position 1,641 of record JAJRRF010000044.1, on the reverse strand, counting down.
TACCAGTACAACCCAACCATGTTCATTGACATTGCCGATATTGCCAAGGAGGGGGGGCATGACTGGCGTGCTATCCTGGGCAGACTGGCTGAGATCAGGAAAATGGCCGTGGGGACAAAGAGTTGACCAGAAGGCATTGGCGCAAAAAAGGCCAGCCCCTCATATTGGGACTGGCCTTTTTGTTTGTGTCACATGCCCATAGGGATTAGCAGCTGAAATACATGTCGAACTCTATAGGGTGGGGGGCGTGTTCCAGGCGGATCACGTCTTCCATCAGCAGCTCAATATAGGCATTGATCTGGTCAGCGGTAAACACATTGCCTTCCAGCAAATACTGGTGATCTGCCTTGATCGCCTCGACAGCCTCACGCAAGGAGCCGCAGACCTGCGGGATTTTTGCCTGCTCTTCAGCGGACAGTTCGTACAGATCCTCATCAGAGGCCGCGCCCGGGTCAATTTTGTTCTTGATGCCGTCAAGGCCAGCCATCAGCATGGCAGAGAATGCCAGATACGGGTTGGCGGTCGGGTCAGGAAAACGCACCTCGACTCGCTTGCCCTTGGCATTTGGCACATGAGGAATACGGCAGGACGCGGAGCGGTTCTTGGCAGAATAGGCCAACATCACTGGGGCCTCATAGCCCGGGATCAGACGCTTATAGGAGTTTGTCGACGGGTTGGTGAAGGCATTGAGCGACTTGCCATGCTTGATGATGCCGCCAATATACCACAGGCATTCCTGGGACAGGCCAGCATAGAGGTCACCCGCAAATACAGGGGTTGAGCCGTTAAAGATCGACTGGTGGACATGCATCCCCGTGCCATTGTCGCCTGCAACAGGCTTTGGCATGAAGGTTGCGGTCTTGCCATAAGCAGCGGCCACATTATGCACGACATATTTGTAGATTTGCAGCTGGTCGGCCACCCGGGTCAGGGTATCATATTTGATGCCCAGCTCGTGCTGCGCGGCAGCAACCTCATGATGGTGCTTCTCAGTAGAAACGCCCATTTCAGCCATCACGGAAACCATTTCGGAGCGGATGTCCTGGCAACTATCGGTCGGGTTGACGGGGAAATAGCCGCCCTTGACGCGCGGACGGTGTCCCTTATTGCCGCCGTCATATTCCTTGTTGGAATTGCTTGGCAGCTCGATGTCATCCAGTGAATAGCCGACATTATACATGTCATTTGAGAAACGCACATCATCAAACAGGAAGAACTCAGCTTCGGGGCCAAAATAGACATTGTCGCCCAGACCAAGAGACTTCATATAGGCCTCGGCCTTCATCGCCACGCCGCGCGGGTCACGTTCATAACGCTCGCCTGAATCCGGCTCAAGGATGTCACAGAAGATTGCCAAAGTGGTCTGGCCATAAAATGGGTCAATATGGGCAGTTTCAGGCACAGGCATCAGCACCATATCGGACTCGTTGATCGCCTTCCAGCCTGCAATTGAGGAGCCGTCAAACATCACACCGTCAGCAAACGCCTCAGCATCCATCAGGGCAATGTCCATCGTCAAATGCTGCAATTTCCCGCGCGGGTCGGTAAAGCGCAAATCAACATAACGCACGCCTTTTTCCTGAATCATCTGTAATACTGCACTGGCATCAGCCATCGGTAAATCCTCTTTGGTTTGTTATT
>JAJRRF010000043.1 GCA_024279735.1 Alphaproteobacteria bacterium | reverse complement strand
GGCATTTGATCCAGAACAGTTGTTACAATGTCCATGAGTTCCTCCGTTTTGAAGGATTGATGTCGTTTACAACACCATCTTCCCACAAATTGAGGGCTCACTTATTTTTTTGTTGGGTGAAAACTGTCCGAACTATTGAAGGGTGGAAAAATGAAAAAACAAAAAACGATGCTTGATTTATTGAGAGTGGAACTTGGGGATGTTATGCAAATAAGGCTTGCAGAAAATAAGTGTTGTTTTGCCCAGGTTTTTGCGAAAGGACATTGTCATGGCTGTTTTTGACTATTGTGGAAGTTGCGATAGTCCTCTCGAAACAATCCCGTTTGATAAAATATTGTTTAGACAAAAGATACATTCTGATCCTATAAGAGCTAGGCGGTGGGCTGTTATTGGAAGTTACCCATTATCCAGGGAGGTATTAACATCCTTTAAAGTATGTTCTCATACTCCGCCAAGTGCGAAGGAGCGACACAAGAGTGATGGGTCTTGGTATGTTGAATCTATTGATCCTGAAAAAGATAAATTATATCAAGGAAATTCTGAAAAGGTGAGCAAAGAGGAGTGTCAAAAATATAGACAGACTGGGGGAACTTTTTGGCGAACAGAAGACGACCTGCGCAAGCATTTTCTGGGCATGGAGCCATTAGGACTGACTGATGAGATCAAGCAATTTTACCGTTCCCTGACCCCTGGCATTCCTGCGGTTGTTGGCGAATTTGGCACGCTGAACAATGATGATGCCTATAGCTGGCTGTCTATGGTCAAGGAGACGGATGATTTGTCTTTGCTGAAAAAGGCCTTTCTGGAAGGCGAGGATGAAGATTTTTTGGATATTCCTGAAGCCAATTTTATGTTGGCGGCGGCGGAGTTGGTGCTGGCATTGTTGGGCAGGCAGCGCAATGGGGTCAAGACCTTTGCTGGGGCGTGGGTCAAGCAGATCAAGCGCAAAAAACTGCACCAAAGCGAGACGGCCAAGGAATTGCTGCCGCTTGCCATAGAGGCGATAGACCGCGTCCTGGCCGACAACAGCCATCTGGCGCAGGAGATGCAGGGGCAAAAGCAGTGGGAAAAGGGCATAACTGACCTGCAAAAAAAGCTCAAGGCCCTGGAATAATAAAAGCCTTGTGAGGGAATGATTCTGTCAAGCATTCCCCGCGTTTATGCTGAATCCAAGCTCATTTGCATGAACGTTGCAACGGGGTGGCATACCCCGTCGCGCTGGGGTCTCTGCATCATCCAAAATCATGTTCGCACTTGCTCCTGATATTTTTTTGGGTCTATGCCATAAGTCCAGGCACTGGCATTATGGGCCGAAGTGATTGGTTTCATCTTGCGCATGGTCGACCAGTCCCAAAGGGATTCGCTGGGCACACCCAGCAGAAATTTACGTCTCTTGCCATCGGGTTCAACACTGCCATTGGTGCAATACAGATATCGGTCCTTGCCTATCTTGAGCAATTGCCGTTCCAGGCCAAGACAAGGGGCACTGTCAATGATTTTGGCTTTAAAGACCCCAATGATAGTGTCAGCATCATTATACTCCAGAAATATTTCCATCTTGATCCGGCGCAGCTCGGTATTTTTTTCATCCAGGATTTGTTGCGGTGTCAGCTTTTTCTTGTTGTCAAAAATATTCTTGTCTATTGGGTAGCCATGCCAGGCATAGAGGGAAAAGCCATCTGGATAGGTGATGGCTGGCCCGTCACTGCTATGGAGACGGTAATTACTGTCAAGACTGAGTGTTTCCGGCCTTTCTGTCAGGATTGCCATATCAAAGAAGAACCAGCACCAGCCGCAACTGTTGGCGATTTCAGCCAGTCCGCCCAGTGGATCGCCTTCAGGAAGTGCCAGTTTTGGAAAGGCATCATAATAGCCAAGCCAATGGGCATCCTGGGGCATCCCAAAGGCATGTGCCAATGGCTTGCCTGCTTTTTCCTTTATGGCCCGTGACAAAAGGGATCCCATTGAAAACGACAGGCTGTTTTTAAGGCTTTCCCTGACCTGTCCAGAGATGAGATCCCTGATCCTGTGGCTGTAGCCTTCGCTGATCCGGGGGTAGAAGTGGTCGAGGACGGCCTGTTCAATCCGGCACTTTATCGCTTTTTCCCTGGAAGAAAAAAAGTGTTTTTTACGCAGTTCCTCCAGCATCAGGACTCCCTGAAGCGGGGAGTCTACCCAATAGATTGTGCGCGGCGGTGGGCGGCCTATCGCGCTATAGGCCAAGGCAACGCCCTGTTCAGCCCGGTGACGGTCAGCAGGCTGGGTTGAGAGGGCAATATTAAACCACTCTTCGCGGATATCGGGAAGCCGTGCCAGTGCTTCAGCACTCAGCCTGTCAATCTTTGTCATCAGGATACTTTCACAAAATCACTGCTTTGGGCCGTGCCGGAACGTTATTTATTGGCCTGATTGTCAGTCCTGTACCCGCCTGATTTCATTGGCATCCATTTCGCGCTGGTTGCCGACATAATATAGTCCCGGCAAAAGTACCAGGTCATCATGCTCGCCAGTCTTGCTGCCGTTTCTCAAGGTGTGCTGGATAACAACGGGTCCGTTTTCGACCGCGAGAAAGCCAATTACCAGGCTCTTGTCTTCTATCCAGCCTAGGCTGTTCAGCAAGCTGTCATCGCTGTAAAGTTTGGCAGTCCCTATGGCCAGGTTGTCAGTTGTGATTGCGCCAGCCGGAATATCGTCAGGCCTAAAATGGACAGGCTGTGGATAAATACCGTGGAAATGGCCTGCGCCTTCTCCTTCAGACAGTTCAATATAGCCTTTTTGTGATTGCCTGATCGCAAGGTCCTTGCTGATCTTTGTGCTGTCAGGCAAGGCTGCAAAAATGACATCTCCCTGAAAACCAAAGCCCTTTTGGGCCGGGTCATAAATTTTCATACTCTTGTTCCCCTCTCAAATGGTTATCTTGGTTAAAATATTACCAAAACATGTCCCGATTAAGGACAAGAGAAAATAAAGAACAACACAATCCTAACCCTGACAACAAAATTGGGGAGGGTTAACAGCAATTAATCCTGTTTATTAAGGCAAGATTAACATATTTACTATATTTATAAATCATACTTTATCTAAAATATATATAATAAGGGTGTTTTGCGATGTCTCTAGGTGTTCAGGACAGGAATGAACCTGTTTCACAGTCCTCTCAAGGTGAAGCCGGCTCTGGTACAGAAACCAAGCCAGGCTCTTTCAAGGCTGAATATCTCAAATCACTCAAGCTGATTGAACGCTTGCACAGGTTGTTGCTTGAAGTCATCAAGGCGGAAATTGAACGTGAACATTTTAAGGACATTAATGCTGTCCAGGCACTGCTGATTTATAATATTGGCGGTGAAGAGGTGACTGCCGGGGAATTGCGCAGCCGTGGCTATTATATGGGGTCAAATGTGTCCTATAACCTGAAAAAGTTGGTCAAGTCAGGCTTTATCAACCAGGAAATGTCTCGGACAGACAAGCGTTCTAACCGGTTGACCCTGACCGAGAGGGGACAAGGTGTCTGCAACATGGTCAACGCCCTGTATGACCGCCAGCTTGACATGGTGAGCCAGACAGGCATTTCCAATCAGGCAGAAATTACTGGAATGAACAGCGTCCTGCACCGCCTTGAACGCATGTGGCATGACCAAATCCGCTTTAGGATGTAATGGTCTGAGGAAGATAGCTGCGGATTTTATTGGCATGCCATTTTAAGGTGCCCACTATGCCCGAAGGCAGGCTGTTGTCTATGGCCGCGATAAAAAGCCAGGAAAATTCTATTGCATTCTGAGAGACTCTGCATCAGGATGGGGCATGGATAAACTGAAAATTAGAGATGTCGAGGTTAGGCTGGTTGCCTTTGATATTGGACTTTTTTACACATGGCAAAAGCATTTTGGGTCTCTTGAGAATGTCTCTGTTCTTGATGGTGACATTCTGGCTTATGAAGCTGATGCCATTGTCAGCCCTGCCAACAGTTTTGGGTATATGGATGGCAGTCTGGATTTGAAGTATAGCCAGCATTTTGGTTGGGATTTGGAAAACAGTCTGAGAGAGTATCTGGAGCGGTTTCATTATGGTGAAATAGCTGTTGGTCAGGCTGTCATCATTGAAACAGGTGATACCGGTATTCAATATCTGATTAGTGCACCTACAATGCGGGTTCCCATGAATGTGGCCGACACGGTGAATGCCTATCTGGCCTTCAAGGCTGTATTGCAGGCTGTGAATGACTTTAATAAAAGCCACCATAACCAGATCAGGAGTATTTTGTGTCCTGGCCTGGGGACAGGTGAAGGCAAGATGTCTTATGAAGACTGTGCCTTCCAGATGCTTCAGGCCTACAGGGTATGTGCCTACGATGAAATGGAAAAAAATGGTGGCCTTGCCGGGGCAGCCAGAAACCATATGAAGCTACTGGGCAAGATGATGTAGAATACTGTTGGCTGGTTTCTTCATGTCTTTCTTTAGGGGCATGACTCCAGTATCCAGCTCCTGGCTCTGTCTTCTTCATCAAGGCCAAAGGTCTTGACCTGGGCACTGACAAAATGTCCTGTAAGTGTTGGAACAAGTTCCAGCAATGTACTGTCAGTGACAAAGGCAACCTTCTTGATGTGTTTGTGATGATCTTTCACAAACCTGAAATGGGAGATCATGCTGCCAAGGTTTTCCCAGCCGGGAAAGTGGGGTGTCATGATGATCAGTCCAGTCAAGTCGCCGTTTTCTGCAATAAAGGCATCAGCCTTTTGTCCTGCTTCCTGAAAATACGCCTCCGACAAAGCTCCTTTTGGCTTGAAGGTGGCAATGGCATTTTTCTCATCAATTGTAAAGTCTGTCATGGGGAAGTCCCTTTTTCTGGAGGTGATTCTGGAGAACAAAAAAGCCTGACATGATTTCTCATATCAGGCTCATGACTTCACATGGTGATCTGGTTTCGGCAATTCAAGACTGTAAAATTGCTGCAAGACTTAGCCATTACGGCTGACCTTACCGCGCATGACCTTGCCCTTCTTGACAGGTTTTCCGCTGGCCTTGAAGGATTTGGCGGCGCGTAGGGCACCCTTGGCTGAGAACGAGACCTTCTTGCCTGAAGCTCCCCTGTCAGTCCTGCTATCTCCCCTTTTTTCGCTTCTTTTTTCAGGCCTGCCTTCAGACCGTTTGTCAGTCCTTTGGCCGCGCTGCGTGTCGTTACGTTCATCACGTTTTGGCCGCCTGTCTGTACTGCTATGGTCAAAGTCACGCTGGGAGCGGCGGTCTGAGCGTTTGTCTTCACGTTTTGGCGAGCGATCCTTGTTGCCATAGGACTTGCGGCCATCTCGGCCACCGTCACGGTCTCTCTTTTGGTAGCCTTCACCATTCTTGCTACCCTTATTATAGGGACGGCCTTCACCGCGAGACTGGTGACGCTCCTTTTTCTTATGTTTGCGTGGGGCATCAAACTGGATATCATCAGTGGCAGGTGACCAGCTGCTTTCGGTTGATCCGCTAGAATTGCCGCCCTCGACCTGTTTGATCTGGATGCGGTCACCGCCAATGCGGGTCTTGTGCAGACGTTTCATCATGTCGCCTGGCAGGCCTGCGGGCAGGTCAACAAATGTGTGATCCTGCTGGATATTGATCTGGCCAATTGCGCCGCCATCCATACCTGTTTCCCCAGCAATCGCGCCGACAATAGAGCCAGGCCTGACTTCATGGTCACGTCCAAGCTCTATGCGGTAACGTTCCATGCCTTGTTCCAGCTGGCGCGGTGCGCGGTTTGGGCGGTCATCACTGGGGCCATCCCGCTTGCCATCGCGGCGTTTGTTGCCATAACGCTCTTCACGTCCGCCGCGTTCACGTCCACCCCTGCGGTTTCTGTCGCCAGAGCGTTCAGAACGCTCACGTCCTCCATCGAAACTGTTGGATTGCTGTTGTTCCCTGCGCTGTTGCTTGGACAGGACATTACGTAACAAGGGGGTCTCACCCTGGGCAATTTTTGCCATGGCAGCTGCAATGTCGATCAGCTCCACATCATGTTCCGTGCTGTAGTCAGAAAGGATCTTTTTGAACAGCTGGTAGTCCTTGCTTTTTTGGGCACCCTCATTCAGGGTAAAGTCGATACTTTTCTTGAACTTTTCAATGCGCACCTGGTTGACCTTGTCAATGGATGGCAATTCCATTTTTTCAATCTTTTCCTTGGTGGTGCGTTCAATAGAATGAAGCCGCCTGCGTTCGCCTGGCTTGATAAACAGGATGGCATCGCCTGAGCGTCCAGCACGTCCAGTACGGCCAATACGGTGAATATAGACCTCATCATCGGTCGGAATGTCATAGTTGATGACATGGCTGACGCGCTTGACATCCAGGCCGCGCGCAGCAACATCGGTGGCCACCAATATATCCAGCTTGCCATTCTTCAGCTGCTCAACAGTCCGCTCACGTTCGCGCTGCATCATGTCGCCGTTCAGGGCAGAGCATTTATAGCCTTGTTCCTTCAGTTCACGGGCAATATCAGTGGTCGAGTTTTTGGTACGGGCAAAAATAATCACGCCGTCTGTCGGTTCAGACTCAAGGATCAGGTTGAGGTATTCTGATTTTTGGAAACCGTTCGAGGTAACCAGCACACGTTGGCGAATATTTTTCGGGGTATGAGCCTTGACCTTGATATGGATCTCTTCAGGGTCGTGCAGGTAGGCGCGGGCAATCTTATGTATCTGGGGCGGCATGGTTGCAGAGAACAGGGCAACCTGGCGGTCGTCAGGCGTATGGCCCAATATCCATTTCACGTCATCAATAAAGCCCATCCTGAGCATTTCATCAGCTTCGTCAAGAACCAGAGCCTGTAACTCATTGATCTTCAGCGAGCCGCGCTTGATATGGTCGATAACGCGCCCAGGAGTGCCGACAACAATCTGGACACCGCGTTGCAGCGCATTAAGCTGGATCTTATAGTCCTGGCCGCCGTAAATTGGCAGTACTTTGACACCGCGCATATGGGAGGCATATTTCTGGAAATTCTCGGCAACCTGTCCTGCCAGTTCGCGGGTTGGGGCAAGTACGAGGATTTGCGGTGTTTTTTGGTGTGGATCAAGCTTGGAGAGCAGGGGAAGCGCGAAAGCCGCTGTCTTGCCTGTACCCGTCTGAGCCTGTCCCAGGACATCACGGCCATCCAGCAAGAAGGGGATCATGGCTTCCTGGATTGGGGAAGGGGTTTCATAACCAGCATCGTCAAGGGCATGAAGCACTTCTTCGCGCAGCTTGAGGTCATGGAATGAAATGCTGTCGCTGGAGGCTTTGATTTCTGTATGAGTTTCTGTTTCTGAAGTATCTGATCTATCTTTAATATCGTAAGACATGACTAACCTTTTACGCAGCCATATGCAGACAGAAGCCAGACAATCAAACAAAGAATTTTTGGCAAACCTGCAAAACAGGGCAGTGCGGCTTGTGCCGCCAGCGTCCTGAAACCATGACTGTCCATCGAGGGAAGGGACGGGTCATTTTGCAAATAGCTAATTCCCCTGCTTCATTTAGCAGGGTTTGGCTCTTTGAATGTGCCTGGATGCTGTCAGCATCGGCAATTTGGACACATCATTGTGATGTGTAACCTGAAGTGTGCTATTCAACTGCCATGAACGCTCACCCAAGTTTAGCCTGTTCTGTCGAAGCAGTGTAGCAGGCACAAAGAGCATAATATTCAGTCTGTAGCGATGATATCCAGCCCATAATGTGCAAGTATTAGTATCTTTGCATATTCATAAAGAGGCAGGATGCCTTGTCTATTACACACATATCCCCGGCACTGCAACACCAAAATGAGTTCGGTGCGCTTTTTTGTTTCTGACCCTGAACAAGGTAGAGGCCTTTTGTACTGCCCGGCTCAAAAAAACTGGGTATGGTGAGCCATGGCAAAAGGCTTGAAAACGTGAGGCCTGCGATATGCGCTGAATATAGCAGAACTTGTCGACCACATATTTCCTAGTGATGATAGGCATTCTCGCCATGGGCAGAGTAGTCCAGGCCGTCAATCTCTTCCTTTTTGGAGACACGCAAGCCGCCCATTTGCTCAATGATGAGAATGATGACAATGCAGCCAAAAATGGACCAGATGCCAACAGCCACAGAACCCTGTAATTGAATCCAGAACTGGCTCAGCATGGTCTGGCCTTCAGGAAGTCCTGGGCCGCCCATTGCCTTGATGGTCAGGAAAGGCACCAGCAAAATGCCAAGCAGGCCGCCAAAGCCATGGACGGCAAACACATCCAGGGTATCATCAATGCCCATTTTATCACGGATCATGTTGACCATCCAGTAGGTTCCAAAACCGCCAACAAGACCTAATATCATGCCGCCCATCGGGCCAATATAGCCAGAGGCAGGGGTGACAGTCGCCAGCCCAGCAATTGAGCCAGTAACAATGCCGACAATGGAAGGCTTGCCATGTTTTTTCCACTCGATAAACATCCAGACCAGGGAAGCTGTTGCAGCAGACATGTGGGTGACAAGAATGGCCATTCCCGCGCCGCCGCCGGCAGTGAGTGCGCTGCCGCCATTAAAGCCAAACCAGCCAACCCATAGCAGGCAAGCCCCCACCATAGTCATCCAGGGCGCATGGGGTGGGGCAACCTTTTTCGGGAAACCTTTTCTCGCGCCCAATGCCTTGACAATGACCAGCGAGGACAGTCCGGCGGTAAGGTGGACAACCAGGCCACCTGCAAAATCCATCACGCCGAGTTTGGCCAAAAATCCGCCGCCCCATATCCAGTGGGTGACAGGGGCATAGACAATAAGCAGCCAGAGACCACTAAAGATCAGAACCGCACTGAACTTGATCCGCTCGACATAGGCTCCGATAATTAGGGCAGGGGTGATGATGGCAAAGGTCATTTGAAACATGAAAAACACCACTTCCGGCAAGGCGGTATCCGGATAGACGGTCTCGGCGGTAATCCCCTTGAGAAAGACCTTGCTAAAGTCACCAATCACGCCTGTGCCTGTGCCAAAAGCCAGGCTGTAGCCAAGGGCGAGCCAGAGAACAGACATCAGGCAGGCCACAGCAACGCAGTGCATCAGGACAGACAGGACATTGTTGGCACGTACCAGGCCGCCATAGAACAGGGCAAGCCCCGGCAGGGTCATGAGAAGGACAAGCGCAGTTGAAGTGAGGATCCAGGCGGTATCAGCTCCGTTTATCATTTTTAAGTCCTGTATTCTAAAAGGGGTAAATAAATAATTTTCTGGGAATTCGGGCAGGTTATGGCGAGTTAAGGCGAGATGTCTTGCTGTTTTGTTATTAGTGTTGTTTTTGCTGTGAATATAAGCATTGGAAGGGGGAGCATTTCAATATATTTCTTGGGGAGGGGGCATTAATTTTGTCCTGGATCAAAATGGCAGGGTGATTCAAGTCATGATTCCCATTATAGCAACGCCCCCTTTACGTCATAGTTAAGACTTGTTCTTAACTATTCAGGCTGAAGGTTTTGGACTTGATAAGAAGCTTGTTATCGCGCTTTATCGTTCACAGTATGGATAGTTGGAATGAATCCAACTATGACGTGGAAGGGGTTAGGCTGAGGAATTTTTATGAATTGAATTGCCCTGTCAAAATAGAGAGGTATAGGACAGCCTGTTTGGCAGGAAATACAATATGAACACATCATTCACATCCTGTTCATATGGTGAAATCTATAAAGGAACTGCCTCCCCTGGACAATTGGGCTGACCTTCCCCGGTTTGCTAAAGGGTACGAAGAACAGGGGCTTCGTACCGATTTTAGTGTTTCTCCCTTTATAACTTTTCTAAACTCTTGCCAGTTTGCCTTTCTTTGGTTAGATTCCCGACTAATACAGTCAGAATTAATAATAACCCCAACGTCCAAGGAAAACAGTATGACTTTAGAACTGCCAAAACTCCCATTTTCAGCAGATGCCTTCGGTTCAGCAATGAGCTCAGAGACTTTTGAATATCATCATGGCAAACATCACCAGGCCTATGTCGACAATGGCAACAAGCTTGTTGCAGGCTCCGAGTTTGAGGGCAAGTCTATGGAAGACATCATCACAAGCTCTTTTGGCAAAAATCCTGGTGTGTTCAACAATGTTGCCCAGGTCTATAACCATAATTTCTTCTGGAACAGCCTGGCCCCAAAAGGCGGCGGCAACATTCCTGCTTCTATGGAAACAAAGATTAAGGAAGCTTTTGGTTCTGTTGATGAATTCAAGGAAGCCTTTACCCAGGGCGGCATCACCCAGTTTGGTTCTGGCTGGGTCTGGCTTGTCCTGAAAGACGGCAAACTGGAAATCATGAAGACACCGAACGCTGAAAACCCATTGGTTCACGGCGCAACCCCGCTTGTGACATGTGATGTCTGGGAACATGCCTATTATGTTGACTACCGCAATGCGCGCCCAGCCTTCCTGTCAGCCTTCCTGAGCAGCATGATCAACTGGGAATTTGCAGAAGCCAACCTGGCTGCCGCCAGCTAGAGCAAATTGCAAGCAATTGCAGTCGGGCGACCTTGCCCTAGCCCCTTAATTGCGCATATCTTAATCTGCAAACCGATTCGGTTTGCTAGCACTATGCACTAGGTCATCCAATGGCTTGTGTTTTGGTTATGTGAAAATATAAAGCAGCCCCCCGTCACTTTTGTGGTGGAGGGCTTTTTGTTTTGCATTTGGCAGCGAAATGTTTCTGACTCTCTTGGGATATATTATGATGGTTTGTGCGGGTGTCTTAAGGAGGATTACTTATGTCGTTCTACTTATGTGGCGTTTTGCGCATTTAGGAACGGGGTATAAACCTTTAAAACGGTGGGGAACGAGTGGCAGTTATCAATAAAATAAAGGAATATCCTTATGGCTCAGAACCAGGACGACTGTATCGCGAAATGTATCAGGATCGCACTCTTTGGCAGTGCCCTGATGGTGTTGCCGGCACTTTACGCGCTTGGCTATATTGCAGTCTAGTGCATAGTGCAAGAAAACCGTTACGGTTTGCGGGTTAAGATATGGGCATTAAGGGGCTAGAGCGAGGTCTGCTGACCAGAACCTGCTTGCAGGTTACCCTGGCTGATAGTCTTGGCTTGTTGCAGGCCTCGGACACTGTTACCAAAGTAAATTTTTTCCGCCCCTTCAAGGTCTCTGAGTGTCAGGACGGCCTCTGTTGCCCGCTTTTGCATCAACAGTTTTTGTCTCAATGTACCAGGTAACAGCCCCGATGCGTGGGCAGGGGTCAGCATCTTGTCATTTTCTTGTGCCTCTTTTGGCACAATAAACAGGTTGCTCCTGCTGCCTTCACACAGCTCATCCCGTTCATTGAGAAACAATACCTCGTCACAGCCTGTTTCCCTGCTTAGCCTATCATGTTCGCTGTCAAACAGGGCACGCCGAGTTGTCTTGTGTTTTAGGAATTCATCAGTGCTATCCAGCCGCTTTTCACTGATGGCAAAGCTGATAACCTTGTCTTCAGGATCAGGGGTAAATGGAAAGCAGTTGACGCTGACCGCCCCGTTTCTGTGCTGGAGCAGGCGGACGCGTAAAATTTCTTTTTTGCCACTTTCTTTCTGGTACTTCTTGACGGCCTTATGCAGGCTGCGACGGGCATACTGGCTACCAAAATGAAATTCAAAATAAGTGGCCGATTTTTTCAGGCGGCCAAGGTGCAGTTTCATCAACGCAAAGTCGATGTCTGAAATGGTCGGCCTGTTGGGAGCCGCTGGGTATAGCAGTGAATCCACAGGCCTTAGTGAAGGAGGCGTATAGATCAGGGTCTCGATCAACTGGAACTCAATATTTGCAAAATCTTCTCTCACAGGCTCTCTTTCTTGTCTGGGGTCAGGAAAGACCTCTTTAGCAGACATTCCTCATATTCGGAAGTGACTTCACTGTCACTGACGATCCCGCCGCCAATGCCAATCTCTGCCTTTTGGCTGTTGTCCATGAAAACTGTCCTGATGGCGACATTAAAACTGGCCTCGCCGCCAGGTGCAAAAGAACCGATAGCCCCTGTATAAACGCCCCGTGGCTCGTTTTCAAGCTGTGCAATAATCTCCTGTGCCCTGACTTTTGGCGCGCCAATAATCGATCCCGCAGGAAACAGGCTTTTCAGGACTGTCACAAGGGATGTTCCAGGCTGTGTCCTGGCACTGAGTGAGGAGGTCATTTGGAACAGGGTGTTGAATTTCTCTATCCGAAACAGCCCCGATGTCCTGACGCTACCTGGTTCGGCAATCCGTGACAGGTCATTGCGCATCAAGTCAACAATCATCAAATTTTCTGCCCGGTTCTTGCTATCGCCAAACAGCTGCTTGCAAAGGGCGCGGTCTTCTGCTTGGTCTTGCCCACGCCTGATTGTGCCTTTCATTGGGCGGGTAGTCATGATGCCGTTTTTTATGGTGATAAACTGCTCAGGTGAAAATGACATGATTTTGAAATCAGGGCAGTCTATCACTGCCCCATAACGGACAGGTTGGTTTTTCCTGATGGCCTGATAAAATCGGTAGGGGCAACCCTCTATTGTAAAACGCTGTCTAAAGGTCAGGTTAAGCTGGTAAATATCGCCGGCACGGATATAGTCCATCACTTTCTGAAACTTCTTTTCATAGTCCGCCTTGTTGAGTGAGAAGGAAGGGCGGGACAGGCGGGAGTCCTTGGCAGTGTATTGCCTTGAGATCCATTCAAGGGCCTGGTTTTCATCCAGTGATTTTTTATCCCTGAAAAGACCGAACCAGAGTAGGGGATGCTTTAGGTTTTTGGGCAGCAAGGGCGTTAGCCTTTCCTCTAAGGCATAGCCCATTTCATAAGTGAAAAACCCTGCCGCATAAAAGCCGTCTGCAATGGCTTGTTCTAACTGTTTAAGAGCCTGCGGGACATCCTGGAGACGGTGGGCAATAATGATATTTTCCGGGTTTTGGAAAAGGCTGGAAGGGGCTTCCTTGTCAAGGCTGTCATCCAGTAAAATGGAAGTCACGAAAATTGTTCCTGTATCTTGGCCTGATAGTCATAAGGATATGGTTGACCATAACCCTGGTTGGGGGTAGCTTGGCACGCTTCCTGACCAAATAAACCAGTCTTCATTCAGTTTCTAGCACAAAGATTTGCATATGACCTCCACAACCACAGAAAAATTTTCTTTCAGCCTGCATAGCACGGATGGCAAGGCGCGGACAGGGGTGGTCAGGACACCGCGCGGGGACATCCGCACCCCTGCCTTTATGCCAGTAGGGACGGCGGCAACTGTCAAGGCGATGTATCCAGAGCAGGTCAGGCAGACTGGCGCGGATATTATCCTGGGCAATACCTATCACTTGATGTTGCGTCCTGGCGCGGAGCAGGTGGCATCCTTTGGCGGGCTGCACAAATTCATGAACTGGCACGGTCCTATCCTGACCGACAGCGGCGGTTTCCAGGTGATGTCCCTGTCCAAGCTGCGCAAGATCACAGAGCAGGGCGTGACCTTCCAGTCCCATATTGACGGCACCAAGTTTGAGGTATCGCCAGAACGCTCAATAGAAATCCAGTGCCTGCTTGGGGCTGATATTCAGATGGCGTTTGATGAATGCACGCCCTATCCCTGCACCAAAAAAGAAGCAGATGACAGTATGCAACTCTCCATGCGCTGGGCGAAACGCTCAATGGAAAGCTTTGAAAACAACAGTGCCAAGGGGCAGGCTCTGTTTGGCATTGTTCAGGGCAGTGTGTTTGAAGACTTACGCCAGCAGTCTGCCCAGGCTCTTCGTGAACTGGATTTTCACGGTTATGCCATTGGCGGACTGGCAGTGGGGGAGGGGCATGAAATGATGGTCAAGACCTTGCGCTATACTGCCGATTTTTTGCCCACTGACAAGCCGCGCTACCTAATGGGGGTCGGCACGCCGCTGGATATATTGGCAGCTGTGGAACAGGGCATTGATATGTTTGACTGCGTGATGCCGACCCGCTCAGGCCGTCACGGCCAGGCCTTTACCTGGGAAGGCAAGATGAACCTGGGCAATGCCCGTTTCAGGGATGACCTTGCCCCGCTGGATGAAAGGGTGGATTGCTCTGCCAGCAGGGACTATAGCCGCGCCTATCTGCATCATTTGTTCAAGTCAAAAGAAATGCTGGGTTCTATGCTGCTCAGTTGGGCAAATATTGCCTTTTACCAGGACTTTATGAAAGAAGTTCGCGCCGAGATTGCGCAAAACAGGTTTGAGGCTTTTGCCGCCGATATACGCCAGAGGTGGGAAAAATAACCATAAAAATTGATACATATCAATGATTTTGCAGGGACTGGTTTTTCTTAAAAAAGTTTTTTCCTTTTGGCTCTAAGTTGTGCTTAACTGTCATCTATACGTGTTTATACGCAAAACCTGTTTTTTGGCAGACTACCCCTATAATTAAAGACTGGACAACAGTTTGGGTGTGGTGTGCAAGCGCAAAGGATAGCTTTTGGGAAGACTGAAAAATTACTTTGTTGGGGGAATGTTCTATGGATCCGGGTAAGCTCAAGGTTTTGAAATATGCAGAGAATGTGGGGAATTTTCTCGCCTACTTGTTCCATATCATATTCCTGTTCCTGATAGGGGTTGCCATCCTGTATGCAGCCACCCTTGAATCCTTTCATATGATGGGCAAGGGAACATTTACCATCAATGATATCCTGCTGCTGTTTATCTATCTTGAACTGATTGCCATGGTCGGTATTTACTTTACGACCCACAGGATGCCAGTCAATTTTTTGATCTATGTCGTGATTACCGCCCTGACCCGCCACATGATAGGCACTTTGGGAATGAGCCATGATGCTGCCCATGCTGAGCCAACGCTTTCATTCCTGATTATTCCGGCGGCTATCCTGGTCTTGTCAATTGCGGTTATGGTCAACAAGTTTGGCCGTTCCCATCTGGTGGAACAACCCAGGCTAAAGGCTTATGAGCTGGAGGAAGGGAGTAAGCCAGATACACGGAAACATGCGGATCATCTTGCTCCTGTGCCAGGGGAAAGTGTGTTCCCGCCGGTTCCCAAGAAATAGTCCTCCCATAAATGAAGGCCTGAGCTAAATATGCGCTGGAAAGATTATATCACCAAGAAGAAGGTTCTGGATTTTTTGGGGGAGATTGATGAGGTCTCTGCCTTTCTGGTCACAGAAGTCTATCCTGGCTCTGTCGCTGATGAGGCAGGTATCAGGCAGGGTTTTTATTTCTTGCCGTCAGCGCGGGACAGGGACAAGGATATTGTTGCCCTGCGTTTTGCACAGGGCGTTCAAGATTTCATATTTTATGACCTTAGCAGGAAAAAACAGCTGGTGTTGACCTGTAAGGGCTATCCCTTTGGCATGTCCCTGAGACGGAGTGTCTTGGGGCTGTGTGTTGCCCTGGAAAGCGGCGGCAAGGTTGATTTTGAGGCCGCTGCTGAAGTCATCCATGAGGGTGATGACCAGGATTTCCTAAAGATAGCTGTGGCAGCTGGGCAGAGTGAAAATGTCAGAAAAAGCGCGGAAGATGAGGCGGCAGGGGGATTGGGCGCACTGCTCAAGCCTGTTACAGAGCCTGCTATAAATGTGAGTGCCTCCAACGATAACCGGCAGGATATTCAGGTCGCAGTGGCCGCCGAACATATCTTCATGGCGGCTTACCTGGCCTTTCGTGGGAAGACGGGTGAGGCGCAGGGTATATTACCAAAACAGCATGACTATGCCGCTATCTATGGCTTTGGCGGCGGTGTGGCCTCGCTTTATTATCTGGCACAGGGCTATATTGAACACCATGACTATAGTGCGTCCAGTCATGACGGGCAAATGGAAGGTATTTCTGCCACAGCAGCTGATCCCTTTGACGCAATTTTTATGTTCCAGCGCGCAGCAGAACTTAACCCCAACAGCATCCGCGCCCTGGACATGCTTGAGAAGCTGACAGGTGAGCGGCCAGTATTTGAGTTGGCCGAACCAGAAAAATTCTACAGCGTCTATAGCTTTCCAGCGCATGACCCGCAAAAACTGGCTCCCTCTGAGGTCAGGCCGCCTGTGAGTTTTGACGGGGCGGTTGAGAAGCTTGGGGAAGGGGAGTATTTGCTGGTGATCTTGCTTGGCATGTACCGCGCCAACGGGTTCTATTCCCGTGCCATGACTCTGTTGACCCAGCTTTACCCTTTTATTGGCAAGCACTTCCCTGCCATTCATGTCATTACTGCCTATGAGGAAAGCACCCCTTTAAAGCCGCACTGGCTGGACGGTGAAGAATATGCCAGGCAAAACGGCGTACCTGTGACAATCCTCTATGATGAGGACAATGAAATTTGCGAAGAGATGGAAGTCAATGCCTCACCCCACGGCTTGATTATTGACCATCAGGGCATGATTGTGCATCGCAGCGCGTTGGATGAGGAAAGTGGTTATTGGCTGGCTGCTGATATGGACAACAAGGAAGAAAAAACGTCTGCTGCCATCCTGTCCTTCCCGTCTGACAGCAAAAGCTGAACGGTAGATAATTAGTCTTGCCCAGCTGTTATGATGCTGGCATAAGAAAGCATTATGACAAACCAAAAAAAACTAAAAAACCAGTTTCTAGCTGATGTGAAAACGGCGACGGCTGCCTTGCGTGACCTGTTTGAGGCCACGCCGTTGCAACGTAATGCGCATTTGTCCCAGCGTTATGACAGCAATATTTATCTGAAGCGCGAAGACCTGACCCCGGTGCGCTCCTACAAGCTGCGCGGGGCGTTTAATTTTTTCCGCAAGGCGATAGAGGCACAGAAGAAATCAGGAAAGACGGGGGAAACCTTGTTTGTCTGTGCGTCTGCGGGAAACCATGCCCAGGGTTTTGCCTATGCCTGCCAGCATTTTGGTGTGAAGGGCATTGTCTATATGCCAGTCACTACACCGCAACAAAAGATCGACAAGACCAGGGTGTTTGGCAAGGAACTGGTGGAAATCCGCCTGGTTGGCGATATTTTTGATGACTGTAACAAGGAAGCGATTGCCTTTTCCCAGAAAAGCGGTGCTAAACTTGTACCGCCGTTTGACCATCCTGACATTATTGAGGGCCAGGCCAGTGTTGGCCAGGAAATCCTTGACCAGATCCCGTCTTCAATTGACATCCTGATTGTACCGGTTGGCGGCGGCGGCCTGTCAGCGGGGCTGTGTGAGGTGATGGAGGAATGTTCGCCCCATACCCAGATTATCTTTGTTGAGCCAGAAGGTGCGCCCAGTTTCAAACGCAGCCTTGAGCAGGGCAAGCGGGTGATCCTGAACCAGGTCAATACCTTTGTTGACGGCGCGGCGGTGGCGATGATCGGCGAGGATAATTTTGAGCGGCTCAAAAACCGTGACCCCAAGTCTGTCATGTTGGTCAATGAAAATGCCCTGTGCCAGACCATTATTGAGATGCTTAATGTTGAGGGCATAGTGCTGGAGCCTGCGGGCGCGCTGGCGGTGCATGTGTTGCGGATGTTGCCCGAAGACCAGCTGGCTGACAGGACTGTGGTCTGTGTCACCTCTGGCGGAAATTTTGATTTTGAGCGTCTGCCAGATGTCAAGGAACGCGCCCTGAAGTCGGCAGGTTTGAAAAAGTTCTTTATCCTGCAAATGCCGCAACGTCCTGGTGCCCTGAAGGATTTCCTCAATCTTCTTGGCCCTGAAGATGACATTGCCCGCTTTGAATATATGAAGAAATCAGCCCGCAATTTCGGCTCCGTCCTGATCGGTGTCGAGACCAAGAACCCTGACAATTTTGCGCAGCTGTTTGCCAAGATGGAGGAAGCAGGCTTCCGCTTTGATGACATTACCGACAATGAGACCTTTACGGACTTTATTCTGTAGAGAGAAGTACAAAAGTCAAGAACACATCCTTTTGCAGCCGCCATTTTGGCATAATTGAAAACTATATTAGCTTCAGAGTTTAACTGATTTATTTTCTGGAGGGTATTATGGGTCGTTTTGGTCTTTTGGTTTCTGCTGTTGTTTTGTCTTTTTCTGTTGTTGCATCAACTGTTGCTACTGCCCAGGCTGCCCCTGCTGCTGCGGGAAAAGTCTATCAGGTGCTGACATTGCCGCAACGGGCTGATATCCTCAACAAGATGGCGATCCATAATGCCCGCAAGGGTGATGCCAAAAAGGCCGCGCATTTTTTCCTGCGTTCTTTCCATATTAGCCGCAAGGCGCGGGACAAGAAACGGGCAATCCGTGCCATTTCCAACCTGAAGAGGCTTGAGAAAAAATATGGCAGGACGGCTATCCTGAAGCAGAAGGGATCAAGAATAGAGGCTGTAAAGCCCCTGAAGCCTTACAATATGCCTGATTGGCGCAAGTCCCACGAGGCCTAAATTTAAAGTTTGTTTCGCGTAAATAAAAGCCTTGGGGAAGAGATTTTCCCAAGGCTTTTGTTATTATGAACTTGATGTTGCGTAAAAGTTTTAAAATGGTTGACTTCAGTCATGGATAAGAAAACGATGCCTAAAAATCATAACTAAATCCTGGGGTTATGGATCCTGAAACAAGTTCAGGATGACAAGGTGAAATATATCAATGAGTTAGTATCATCAGTTATGAATTGGCATCAATCTCGGCATAGTCGGCAAAGGCCTTGTCATCCCGCCACTCCAGTTTGGCCAGGTTGAGGAATGAAATCATGTCATTTACCTTTTGCGGATTGTTCCCGGCAATCGCCTCATCAAGCTGTTCCTTGCAATACACCTCTTCAAGCTTCAGGCGACCAAGATAGTCATCCCAGTCCAGTGCTACCGTAATCCAGGCGTTGTCCTTGGGCTGGTCTTCCCATCCCTCAATACCCTGGACAAAGGCAACAACATTGCCGCTGCCTTCCCCAGGGGTCAGGTCAATATAAAGTTCGCAGCCGCTATTGTCACGGGCAACTGGCAGGACCTCATTGGGAAGCTGTGCGCCGTCACGGGACTGGGCAAGCTCATGGCCAAACTCTCCCATTGGCAACCCCTCCATCTTGGGGGTTGTGCCATAAAGAAAGCCAAAGCTGCGTGGTATCTTCATTTCAGGGTGGTCAACATCAATATAGTAGAAACCAAGGTCGCCGCTATTTGCGACTTCCAGAAAATCCCGGTAACTTTTGGGCAGGGATGTGGTCAGGTCTGTTTCCAGTTTCTTGATTTCATCGTCTGTGGGCGCGGTTTTGCTGTCCCCAATCACAACATCTTTATAGGGGGTATATTTGGCAGGCATATTATCCAGGTCTTTCGCGTCTATAGTGGCAAATGGGTTTTGTATGGTGTTGATGTATAGCCGTTTTTAGGGGGAAATGTAAAGTGGGCGAAGAATGGCACGGCCAGGAAGGCTAAATTATCGACAACAAAATGGCCGCCCCGACAAAATCAGGACAGCCACTATTGTTTGTGATTGAAAACAGCAACGGGTTAGGATACCCGCAATAATAAAGGATCAGGATAGCGTAGGAATTTTGTTTGTCAGTTAGGCCAAAAATGTGCGCATAGCAGGCTATACAAGCATTTTTGAAACGACACAGACAGACAAAAGGTCAAGCTAGACGATTCGGTTATTTTTAAGGGTGTCCTTAGCCACGGTTCATCATTTTGCTGGCAAGACCTGTCAGCAGGCCAGCTGCGCCGCCGCCGCCTGCACCGGCCAGGACACCGCCAAGCATGGAAGCCATATCCATACCGCCGCCGCCGCCCATCATGCCGCCGACCAGCGGGCCAACGGTTGGGCCTAGAAAGTAGCTGGCCAGGGCTCCGGCTATGATGCCAGTGATTGAGCGTTTGCCAACCCCTGCGCCGCGCCCCAGAAGATTGCCGCCCAAAAGGCCGCCAAGGCCGCCTGTTGCCAGCGGAATAAGTTGTTCAAGCATGAATATCCTCCCCATAAAAGGTAACTATAATACTAAGATATGTAAGGGCTAACTGCTTTATTTTGATGAAAGTCAATTAACCTGGTTTTAAGCCTAGCAAAACGTGGTGGGGCTGTCAGTAGCTAAAATATTGTTTTTGTTAGATGTTTTATTTTTAGGGCACTGACAGGCAGAAGAACAAGCTAAACGATTCCGTTATTAGGGTATTCTTAGCTGCCAAAGCTGAGTTTTAGGACGGCAAACAGGCTGGCAAAACCGATGGCAATACAGAAAAAGGTGCTGGACATCAGGGCCAGGATTTTCAGGCCCTCATGATGGACATAATCCTCTATCACAGTTTTCATCCCCAGATACATGTGAAGGATGGTTGAGAGGATAAACAACATCAGGCCAATGGAGACCAAGGGCGACCCCAGATAGGCGGCAACCTTGCTGTGGTCTGTGCCAATATGGACAACGATGGAAAACACAATAAACAGGGTCAGGGGAATATTGGCGACAGCTGTTAGGCGTTGCCACCAGAAATGGCTTGTGCCTTCACGGGCTGTCCCAAGGCCGCGCACTTCACTGAGGGGGGTTTGCATACGGGGCATGGCATTTGTTCCTTAATTTGCGGCGCGGTAGGCATAGGCAAGATACCAGATCAGCACGGTGATAACAATTGAGCCGACCAGGCTGCCCCAGGCCCATATCTCAACAGCGCGGCGTGACAGCCCTGAGCCAGTATCCCAGACCAAATGCTTGATGCCGCCCAGCATATGGTGCACTAAGGCCCAGGTATAGCCGAGCAGGATCAGGCGGCCCGGAATGGAGGCAAAATGCTGGTTGACGATGCCAAAATAATGCGGGCCAGTTGCTGCTGCAATCAGCCACCAGGCCAGCAGGAGGGAGCCAAAATAGAGCAGGATACCAGAGACCCTATGAACAATCGACATCATCATGGTCAGCATCGGTTTATAGATCTGGATGTGGGGGGAGAGGGGTCTGGGGATGTGTTTTTTCATGGCAGTTGCCTTAGAGCATAATGAAGCTAAGTGGCTGGCAGCTTAGCTGGTTAAAGTATGCGATCCATAGTGACTCTGGAGCAAAAATTGACTGAAACTAAATGCTTTTTGTTCCGGTTATGTCTTTTCTTGTTCCCAGATTTCAGGAGACTTTAGGCCGTACCTATAGAGTGCCAGATAGGGTAATATAGTGAGCAGGGCTGTTGTCAGGACAAGGGCGACTATGATGATGTAGGACAGGTCAGCCATTCCCCCAAAATCCTGGGTAAACATTATATACCAATTAGACAAATCATAGAGGATTAAAAGGAGCAGGATATGGAGCCAGGACTTGGCTGTAAAATATTTTTTGTTGTAAGTAAAACCATACAGTCCAGTAATGACAAGCACGTAAAGGAAAAATTCTAACACTATTTCATACCATTTGGTTTCAGGTGAGAAAAATGAAAGGGTCACCCCTCCAACTGTTAGAACTGCATATATCCAGAAAAAAACTTTCCACCATGTCTTGCCCTTTGTTTTGGGGCTGTCTTGTGCCATCTTTGTATGAGCCTTTTTGTCTTTTCTGTATCCTGAATGTCAACTCAAACCCTAGAACAAAATACATCTAATTGCGATTATTTTTTGTTCCAGTGTCTTTATTGGTCGCATACTTTAACCAGACAAGCCGCAGGCGACCTGTCTTCATTATGCTCTGGGCAATGTTATTGGACAGGGCAAGGACAAAAAACGTGGGCAAAGGCCGCCTTTTGGGAAAATGATTGATGCAAATCAATATACTTAATATTTTCTGGTGTAATGTTGAAAATATAGACTTTAATACTCGATCTATATTCATTTGTTAATATTTGTACTCTACCGTTAATATAAAATATTATGTATCTCCATTGAGAAAGTTTCCCTATGAGAATAAAAAAACCAACACTGAGCGTAGAAAAGAAACTGTCTGGAGTCAACAAGGTGAAACAGGCTGCTTCAACGGGCAGGGTCATAAAAACGGCTGCAAAAACTGTTGCCAAAGAGCCTGTAAAAACATCTGTCAAGATGGAGAAAAAGAAGGCTGTGAAGGGCACAAAAAAGGGCAGGGCGAGGGGAGAGCAGCTGCACCTTCTTGCCCAGATGCGCCATGACCCTGAAGCTGTGCGTGAGGCTTTTGAGACAGGGAAATATCCCTACAAGACCAAGATGCGCAAGGCGGTCTATGAAAAGCACAAGAAGGAACTCCAGGTTGAGCTTTTGAAGGTGCAAAAATGGGTGGAGGAGACGGGGCAACGTCTGGTCATTTTGTTTGAGGGCCGTGATGCAGCGGGCAAGGGCGGCACCATCAAGCGTTTTATGGAGCATCTCAATCCGCGCCAGGCGCGTGTGGTTGCCCTGAACAAGCCCACCAGCCGCGAGACAACCCAGTGGTATTTCCAGCGTTATGTCGCCCATTTGCCTGCGGCGGGTGAAATTGTGCTGTTTGACCGCAGCTGGTATAACCGCGCCGGGGTTGAGCGGGTGATGGATTTCTGTACCCCAAACGAATATCTTGAATTTATGCGCCAGGCCCCTGAATTTGAGCGGATGCTGACCCGTAGCGGTATCCAGATGTTCAAATACTATTTTTCCGTGACCCGTGAGGAGCAGCTTGCCCGCTTTAAGTCCCGTGAAAATGAGCCGCTCAAGCGTTGGAAACTCTCCCCGATTGACCGTGCCTCGCTGGACAAGTGGGATGACTATACCGAGGCCAAGGAAGCAATGTTCTTCTATACAGACACCGCCGATGCCCGCTGGACAATCGTCAAGTCCAATGACAAGAAACGCGCCCGCCTCAACACGATGCAGCACTTCCTGTCCTCCCTGAACTATCCCGACAAGGACAAGCATGTCGTGCGCGGCCCCGACCCGCTAATTATCGGCAGTTCCCAGCACGTCATTGGCCGCTCTGCCCACATCCTGGGCAAAAGCCTGCACCCGGCCCTGAAGAAAAATGGCAAACTGAAATAGCGGTGTTGGGAGCTGTTTTTGTCTCAGGTGTAACCGTTGGTGAGAAAAGGGGGAGTCCAGTTTATGGACTTCCCCTTTATTTGTGGTGATGTTTTGTACTATTTGGCAAAAGAGCTTGTTATTGTGCCATAATTTTCTGATCTGTTTCATTCAGTTGTGGATAGTTTTGTGATGTCTATTTGTAGACAGAATATAGTGAAAGACTGTTGTCGTAAATCATTTATGGTAGATACTGGAAATATGGGCAAGGGAAGTTGAGCAATAGTTTGGACAGTTTCATGCTGCTATAGTCCCGTAGTTACACAGCTTCTTGAATTCAGGTTGTGATTTAATGGAGTTCAACTCAAAACCTAACATGGAAGAAAAGGTTTTGAGCAGGTGTTCGTTGGATTTTCGT
>JAJRRF010000042.1 GCA_024279735.1 Alphaproteobacteria bacterium | reverse complement strand
AAATTCTAAAGTGAGGCTAAAAATTTGAACCAAAACACTATCCACTCAAAAAAACAAAAAATAACGCCCTAATTGCCGTTTCAATTTAATATTTTGGAGCTGAATTTATAAAATCATAAAATTTCGTGCAATTGCCCTGCCCCTTCAGCCCGAAAGCCGCCGCCTTCGGTTTGCATCCAGGCGTGGGCGCAGCTTAGGGTCATGTCGCGGACGCGCAGGATATAGGCCTGGCGTTCGGTGACGGAGATCACACCGCGCGCATCCAGCAGGTTGAACAGGTGGGAGGCTTTTATGCACTGGTCATAGGCGGGCAGAACGCCAAGATGTTTCTTGCCCTCGCCTTGGTCATTGGCTACCAGAATGGCTTTGCATTCGGCCTCGGCATCCTTGAAATGTTGCAGGAGGTTAGCGGTGTTGGCCTGCTCAAAGTTATAGCGCGAAAACTCTTGCTCGTTTTGCAGAAAAATATCCTTATAGAGGATTTTGTCGTCGCCTTCGCCGCCGTTAAAGTTCAGCTCCATAATGCTGTCGACCCCCTGGATATAGCAGGCCAGACGTTCCAGGCCGTAGGTCAGTTCGCCCGTGACAGGGGCGCAGTCAATGCCGCCGACCTGCTGGAAATAGGTGAACTGGGAAACTTCCATGCCGTCACACCAGACTTCCCAGCCCAGACCCCACGCGCCAAGGGTCGGGCTTTCCCAGTCATCCTCAACAAAGCGGATGTCGTGGGTTTTCATGTCAATGCCAATTGCCTCAAGGCTGCCAAGATAGAGCTGCTGGATATTGTCAGGGGAGGGTTTTAGCACGGTCTGGAACTGGTAATAATGTTGCAGGCGGTTGGGGTTTTCGCCGTAACGGCCATCAGAAGGGCGGCGGCAGGGCTGGACATAGGCGGCCTTCCAAGGCTTGTCCCCCAGGGAGCGCAAGGTGGTGGCAGGGTGGAATGTACCCGCGCCAACTTCCATGTCATAGGGTTGCAAAATCGCGCAACCATAGTCAGCCCAGTAATTTTGCAGGGTCAGGATAAGTTGCTGGAAGCCCAGCGGTTTGGTTTTTTTGTCTTGTTTTTGAGCCATGATAATAGGGTTCCGCAACCAGAATAATGTTTTGTTCTGTCTTATCCCATATTATTTACAAGATGCCAGGGTAAAATGCTATAACAGACAGCGGACAACATATTATTTTTTGGGGTAGGCAGGCATATGGGCGGAGCATTGGTAAACAGGATGGTCTGGGTTGGGCTGATGGGTATCATTATAGTGATGGGTCAGCAGTTTTTTGACAAGCTGGCCAGGATGGGCGGCACCTTGACCGTCATTACCGATGGCCAGCCGCTTGATACCGTAAAATTACGCTGGGAAGGGCCTATCCAGCCGCCAATGAAAGAGCGTATTTATGAGGAATGGCAGAAGTGGCGCGGTGAGAAAAGAAAAATTATCCTGTCGCTGAACAGTAATGGCGGTTTGGTCAGCTATGGCGGCAAGGTGATTACCCTGTTACGCAAGATCAGGAAGAGCAACAAGCTGGTGACAGATGTAGGTTATGGGGACAAGTGCCTGTCAATGTGTGTGCCAATCTATTTACAGGGTGAAACCAGGATGGCTTCACGGCGTAGCGTCTGGATGTTTCATGAGGTGCGGGCACGGGAAGCTGTCTCTGATAAAGTGGTCAGCTCTGACAGGGATGATATTGAGCGGTGGACACAGCAGATTATTGACCGCTATTTCATACCCGCAAAGCTGGACAAGGGCTGGCTTCGTGATATGGAAATCAGGATAAAGAGCGGGGACTATTGGACCAGCGGGGCAAAACTGACCCGTGAAAAATCAGGCATTATCCATAGGGTCTATTAGGGTCATGCCTTACTTATGATAGAGTTTCGGCCTGGATAACCTCACCCTATAAGGGTCTGCTTTTGCACAGGCTGGCTGGAAAATGTTGCACTGGCCAGTGAGACAATCAGAAACCTGACATATGGCTCGATATATTTAACGATGATATAGGCAATGGCAATCAGCAGGGCAACTGGGAGTACTGGCATTAGCAGCCCTGGCATATTGGGAAAGAGCTGACCCATTTTTGCTGTCAGGGCAACCATAGCATTTTCATGGATCAGGTAGAGCGGGTAGCTGACAAAGCCGATAAACAGCAAAAATTTGGATTGCAACAGGGATTGCAGCCTTTCCTGAACCAGGGAGGCTGCAAACAGCGCGGAAACCAGCAATGCGACAAGTACTGAGGCAATTGTAATGTCTGGTGTGGCTGTAAAGGAGCTGATGGCTGACATGCCAAGGGCTGCCCAGAACCAGTTTTTGTCCTGGCTCTGGTGAAAAATATAATAGGCAGAGCCGGCCGCAAACCAACCAAAATATTGCAAGGATAGGCCAATGGTAAAATGGGCAGCGTTACTGATTATGGTGCTGTCAAACAGTTTCATGCCAACGTGCAGGCCGATTGAAAGCACATAGAGCGCAAACAGGGCGGCAACCAGCTTTTTCTTGCCAATGAAAAAGAACAGCAAGGCAGCTATGATATAAAACTTGAACTCGACATAAAGCGACCAGAACGCTGTCTCTATGCCCCTGACCTCAATCCCCAATATGGCGGTCCACCAGGACGGACGCATAAAGGTCAGTCCCGGAACAACACCAAGCAGCTGGATTTCGCCCGAAGGCCTTTCAACGAGAAACGGGGCGGTAAGGACAATCAGTATAGTCGCGACCAGCATGGCAGGAAACAGCCTGATCCACCTTTTATAAATAAACTGTCCTATTGTGGAGCATTTTTCCAGGCTCATCAGGATGACAAAACCGGAAATAAGGAAGAACAGCTCGACTCCCAGCCAGCCTTCGGAGAACAGGAAAAACCCTGAATAGCGGTCGCCATAAGGCACAGTCTGCGGCCAGCGGGCAAAGGCATGAAAGCCCAACACCAGCAAGATTGCCAGTCCCCTCAGGCCATCAAGATGGTTTATCCTTTTAGGTTTGGTGGCGAGTTTCCTTAGGGGGGTGAACTGGTTTGCAGTGACATTTTTCATGGCAGACCCAACTATATTTTGACAGGCATCAAAAAAACTTCATGTTTCATTTACTGACAAAATCAGGAAAATTTTAATCAGTGATGCGATATGCCAAAAAATGACGCAAAATCTGTACCAACTTGTCAGTCGAGATCGAATTGCCAACGTTTCCAAAAGATGAAGCTTTTTCGTTGTGCTGTAAGTGTGTGAGTTGGAGGTTATCTGGTTTTGAAAGGATGTTGTTCTGGAGAGCAGTATATTTTTTAATTTTAATAGGTGCTATATTTCCCATTGTTGGATTTGTCTGTTGATTTTGTGCTATCATTTGAGTGTGGGAAAGTTTTGATGACCAGGGTGGCCACCCTGGTCATCAGCTGGAAAAGCGAGCGTTTGGATTTGAGGCTTTTACGCCTGTGAATATCTTGCTACTTTT
>JAJRRF010000041.1 GCA_024279735.1 Alphaproteobacteria bacterium | reverse complement strand
CAGCCAAAAAATCTTGCATCAAGGGTGCTGCGCATCGCCTGCGGCGACCAAGGCCCCTGACCCAATATTTCCTGCCCGCCATCACAGGCCATAATCCATCAGCAAACTGAGTGTTGCGTTTCGGAATTGAAACGGGGATAAAAAAAATGACTTGAAAAACATGCCCCCGTCACTACAGGACACAGCGCAAGAAAGGTCAATCCGTGCATGATATACCCTCTCCCAATTTCAATGCAAAATAAAATATCCAAATTTTAAAACATTTGGTTAGGGAAAAATGAGGATGCAGAGAGAAGAAAAGAACCTTGGCATGAGCCATATGCACACAAAGCTGACCCTAGCCACCTGCCCTGTCAAGAACACCCTCAAAATTAACCGAATCGTTTAGCTTGTTTTTTTGCACGCCAGCGTCGTTTCAAGAATACTTGTATAGCCCACTATACGCGCATTTTTGGCCTAGCTGACACACAAAATTCCTGCGCTATCCTGATCCTTTATTTCTGAGGGCATCCTAAGGCTGAAGGCAAGGCCGCAAGCCCAATGGTTTGCAAATTTTCTTCAGGCAAAGCCTACATGTCTAGAGCTCCCCTAAATCAGGCGGTGTTTTTGGCCAGCCCCCGCAATACATAATGCAGGATACCTTTATGACGATAATAATCCAGTTCATCCTCAGTATCAATGCGGCATAGCACCGTCACGGTTTCTTTGCGGCCATCAGCAAAGCTAATCTCCAGATCCATGTCCTGGCGCGGCTTCACATCTGAAATACCAGACAATGAAACAGTCTCGTCCCCCTTCAGACCCAGTTTTTCCCAACTGTCACCCTCTTTAAAGGTCAGCGGAATAACCCCCATACCAATCAGGTTGGAACGGTGAATACGCTCAAAAGAGCCAGCGATCACAGCCCTGACCCCCAGCAAAGTTGTGCCTTTGGCTGCCCAGTCGCGGGAGGAGCCAGTGCCATATTCCTTGCCAGCAAAAATCACCAAAGGCACATTGTCGCTGACATAACGCATCGCAGCATCATAAATGCTGGTCTGGTCGCCTGAAGGGTAATGAATGGTATAGCCCCCTTCTACGCCCTTCACCATCTGGTTCTTGATCCGGATATTGGCCAACGTGCCACGCATCATGATTTCATGGTTGCCACGCCGCGAGCCATAGGAATTAAAGTCCCGCGCCGGCACCTGGTGATCCATCAGGTACGCCCCTGCCGGGCTGTCTTCCTTGATTGCCCCTGCCGGTGATATATGATCTGTGGTTATACTGTCGGCAAAAAGACCCAAAATACGGGCATCCCCTATATCTTCAACAGGGGTAATGTCCATACTCATATCCTTGAAATAAGGCGGCAACTGCACATAGGTCGATGTCATGTCCCAGTCATAGGTCTGGCCGTCGCCAGAATTTACTGCCTGCCAGTTTTCGTCACCGTCAAAGACATTGGCATATCTGGCTTCAAACATTTCAGGCGTAACTGCCTTACGCATCAGCCCATTAATTTCCTCAGAGGTTGGCCATAAATCTTTGAGGTAAACAGGATTACCGTCCTGATCATCCCCTAAAGACTCCGTGGTTATATCAACATTAAGCGAACCAGCCAAAGCATAAGCTACCACTAACGGTGGGGATGCTAAAAAGTTCGCTTTCACATCTGGAGAAATACGCCCCTCAAAGTTCCTGTTGCCAGAAAGCACGGAACAACCTACCAGGTCATTGTCATGAATTGCCTTGGAGATAGACGCGGCAAGAGGCCCCGAGTTGCCAATACAGGTTGTACAACCATAGCCCACAAGCGCGAAACCAAGCCCGTCAAGCTCTTTTTGCAGCCCTGCCTTTTCAAGATAATCAGTCACCACCTGGGAGCCGGGGGCAAGGGATGGCTTGACCCACGGCTTGATCTTCAAACCCTTTGCCAACGCCTTTTGCGCCACCAGGCCAGCCGCAATCAGTACAGAAGGATTGGAGGTATTGGTACAGGATGTAATCGCCGCAATCACCACGTCGCCGTGGCCAAGCGTGAAGTCCTCGCCCTCAACAGCAAATTCCTTGTCTGCCTCACTGCCCTTGCCATATTCACTTTCCAGCACATCAGCCCAACGGGCCTTGGCCTTGTCCAGGTCAATATGATCCTGCGGTCTTTTCGGCCCTGAAATCGCGGGGACAACGCTGGAAAGGTCCAGCTCGACCACACTGCTAAACTCTGGGGCAGTGTCATTGTCGCGGTACATGCCCTGTGCCCTGGCATAGGCTTCAGACAGTTCTGCTGCTTCCTTGCGGTTCGTGGCCTCAAGATAATGTCGGGTTTCCTTGTCAATAGGAAAAAATCCGCAAGTCGCGCCATATTCAGGTGCCATATTGGCCAGCGTGGCCTGGTCTTCCAAAGAAAGGTGATCCAGCCCCTCGCCGAAATATTCAACAAACTTGCCAACAACGCCCTTCTCACGCAGCATCATGACCACCTGCAACACAAGGTCAGTCGCTGTGACCCCCTCATTGAGCTGACCCGTCATTTTAAAACCGACCACTTCAGGGATCAGCATGGAGATGGGTTGGCCCAGCATGGCCGCCTCAGCCTCAATACCGCCCACGCCCCAACCAAGCACAGAAAGCCCGTTGACCATCACCGTATGACTATCAGTACCGACCAGGGTGTCAGGAAACGCCTGCGTCACGCCGCCCTCTTCCTTCGTCCAGACTGTCTTGGACAAATGCTCAAGGTTGACCTGGTGGCAAATGCCTGACCCAGGCGGCACAACGCGGAAATTATCAAACGCCTGCCCGCCCCAGCGCAGGAACTCATAGCGTTCCTTGTTGCGGGTATATTCCATCTCGACATTTTTTTTAAGGGAATCTGCACCGCCAAAAAAATCCACCATCACACTATGGTCAATCACAAGGTCAACAGGCACTTGCGGATTAATTTTTGCAGGGTCTGCGCCCAGGTCTTTCATGGCATCACGCATGGCAGCGAGGTCAACCACAGCAGGCACACCTGTAAAATCCTGCATCAAAACGCGCGCCGGACGAAAGGCAATTTCACGGTCTGAACTTTTGCTGTCCAGCCAGCCTGCCATAGCGCGAATATCATCAGCGGTAACAGTACTGCCGTCTTCAAAGCGCAGCAAGTTTTCCAGCAAGATCTTGAGGGAGTAAGGCAACCTTGAAATGCCATCCAGACCATTTTCTTCAGCCACCTTCAGATCAAAATACTCAAAGTCCTGCCCCCCGACAGTCATGGTTTTTCGGCACTTAAAACTGTCAAGGCTGGTCTGGCTGCTCACTTGGCAATACTCCATTTTCGGTTACATTCATCAGGAAGATATGGTGTTGGGTCATGCCCAAGATGTTGACGCAAGGTCTTGGTCTCATCCCGTCAAGGCACGTTTTAGTCATGCTGGGCCAAAAAATCAACCATGGAATCTGCTTTACTGTCATGCCCTCATGGTGCAATAATTCACGGCTCCCCGACCGCTTTCAGAAACCCTGCCAGGTCTTCAGTAACATAGTGGATAAAATCCTCATCGCCTGTGGCGGGGGTGACCCAGCCCTTGTCGGGGTGTTCGCCCTCGCCCTGGACAAGGATAGTCGACATCCCCATGGCGTGCGGAACTTCCAGGTTGACCACCATATCCTCAAACATCGCAGAAGCGCGCGGATCAATATTGGTAAAGCCGACAAATTTTTCATAGGTCTCGCGATGCGGCTTGGGATTAAAGTCCGAGGCGGCAATATCATACAGTTCATCAAAATGGTGGGCGATGCCCAGGGCAAGCAATACCTTTTCGGCATGGCTGACAGAACCATTGGTAAAGATAATCTTTCGCCCCTCCAGCCCCTCAAGCCCCTGCCCGAGGGCAAGGTCAGGTAATAGCACGGAATGGTCAATGTCATGAACATAGTCCAGATAGATATCAGGATGCATGTCATGGTTGCTCATCAAACCATTCAGGGTTGTGCCATAGTCACGGAAGTAGCTTTTCTGGATATGGCGCGCCTCTGCGGCATCGACCTGCAAATATTTCTGGATAAACTCCCCCATCCTGACATCTATCTGGGCAAACAGGTTGGCGGCAGGCGGATAGAGTGTATTGTCCAGGTCAAACACCCAATTTTCTATGTGATGCAGCTGTGGCGCGGATTTGAGGGTGACAGATGGTGTCGCAGTCATTTGGCAAAGTCCTATAATTTCAGTCTGTTGTTGCACCCTAGCCAGCCAGCCAGCCTTTGGCAATACTGTCCTGTTATGACGGGATAATATCTCCCCTGTATCTTCCCTTATTGCCCTCCAACATCCCGCCCCCTATCTTTATCCAATAATAAGAAGCATTTGCATATAAAGGAGTGATATCATGGAAAGTATAGACTTTTTTACCCTGGCACGCGCGCTTCATGTCGTTAGGGTTGTCCTGTGGATTGGCGGCGTGGCCTTTGTCACCACCATCCTGATACCTGCCCTGAAAACAAAGATCAAGGCTGACCAGAGACTGGATCTGTTTGAACTTCTTGAGGGAAGGTTTGCGTTCCAGGCCAAGGTCGTGACAGTTATCACAGGAGCAACAGGGTTTTACATGCTTTATGTGCTGGATGGCTGGGAGCGTTATCTTCAGCCGCAATTTTGGTGGATACACCTGATGACTGCGGTCTGGCTGATTTTTACCATTGTATTGTTTATACTGGAGCCGCTTTTTCTGCACAACTGGTTTCACAACCAGGCGACAAAAGACAGTAAAAACGCCTTTGTGTGGCTGCACAGGATGCACAAGATATTGCTGTCCCTCAGCCTGCTTACTGTGTTTGCTGCCGTTGCAGGCTCTCATGGCTTTAGTTTTTGAATGAGCCTAACTTGACTCCCCGCAAAAAAACGCGCTACTAGCAGTCTATGGTGGCTCAGCATAGCAATTCCGCCTTTTGTGAACAGTAACAGGCATAAAACAAGAGGCGACATATGGCAAAGCAAAGGCTCAGGCTCAGGCAAACCTTGTCACGGCTAAAAAATTTCATCTTTTTGCTGGATTTTCAGGACATCTACCGATATGACAAGCCGCTTTCTCCCGCTCCTGATGCTCCGTCTTCTGCCACTTTCAAAATATATCACACGCTTCAAGCTCTCGAAATCATTGAACAATTGAACCCGATGTCTCCACAGGAACGCAGCTTTGCCGAAAACCGCCTGCATAAGGGAGACAAGGCCGTTATTGGCTTTGTAGAAGGGCGACCTGTTTTCTATGGCTGGTTGATGTTGGAGGAAATGGAAATCACTTACGGGGTGTTTGCAAACACTGCCTCTGGCACGGCATTTGCCTATAATCTCTATACACGCCCCTCCTTTCGCCGCCAGGGCGCGATGGGCGCATTTTACCGTTTCACAGCCGACTACCTGAAAAGCCGGGACTTCCACACCCTGCATTGCGGCATTGCCACCAACAACACTCCCTCCATCAAGGCACACCTCAAGAACGGCTTTGACAAATCAGGCTATTTTTACACTGTGAAACTGTTGGGAACCTGCTTCACCCTGGCCAACCATCAGGATTATCCCAAAAGATTTTCCATTTACCGCGCCTAATACCTTCCCATGTCCCAGCCAATTAATCAAGACAGCCTTTGAGCGAACGAGTATTTCACTCATTTGCAACCTTCATGCAAAGATATTTTCAAAAAACACTGTATTTTCAGGCAGAAAAATTTGGCATGAACGTGGGAAACGGTGAACACCATTCCCACAAAGACAGGCTTTTGGCCAGGCTTACTTGCCATCTATTTTTTGTAAAATTCCGCCTGCCTGCCTCAGGGCAACCTCAGCCTCAGAGAGCTTTATATCCAGAAAAAAATAGTTAAACTCATCAATTCTGGACTTTTCATTTTCATAAAGGGATGAAGCCCGATCCACAATTTTTTTAAGGGAAGAGGATTGTTGTCTAATATTCCTGATAGTTCTTCTTTTTTTCCTTTTTCGTGCTGATGCAGAGAATTCAGTCTTCCAAAGAAGAAACAAACCAAAAAGAGAAACGACCACCATAGGTATTACAACAGGACTATAGTAAGTAGGAAATCCTTTAGTTCCGGCAAAAATTACAAAGGAACTACCTAATAAAAATAGTCCAGCCAAACTAAAAAGCAAACCCCAAATAAGCAATGGGATCTCATCGGCATCATAATATTGCTCACAGCTATCAAGCAATTTTGCAGAGTAATCCCCCATAAGGCCAGCTATCTCTGTTACAGTTCTGGCAAGTTTTTGGGTTGTAATTTCAGGTTTGTTCATTACCATTTAATCCGTATCTTAGCCCTAATCATATCATTCATGACTTTAAGGACTTTATCAAGATTTCCTATGCGTTCTTGGTCTGTATATCCTTTACTGATTGGCATCATGACAGTCCCATTTCTCGTTTCCAGATTTTCTGCCCGAAAACAAACGTTACAAAACTCAATTTTCAACTGTTTATGTTCTTGCTGTTCTTGTAATTTGCGCAATGCAAGATCAAACACCCCACCTTGTTGATAGTAATCCCTGACTTTATCTCTTTCACTCCACCATAAATCCTGCTTAGAAATCAAGAATAACACCCAAGGCGGGCTGTCCATACCTAGTAACATTGGGACAATAAATTTCTGAAAAGCCTGTAACTCTGTTTCAAGGCAAGATTGTTGGTATTTTTTTAAAAATTGCGCGTTTGTATCACCATCTTTGTAGAGGTCATGCCTTTTATGATCTATGCCACGCATAGAATGACATCCATAGGAACATATATACACTATACCATTAATATCCCCTTTCACTATCTCATTTACCAATGTCGGCCAGTGCAACTCTCGGCGTTTAGACTGGCCTGGTGTGATAATCAGTTCACCCCAAAAGTCATCATTGCCAAAATCAAAATATTCCACGTCATAAGATTCGTCATGCTTGACTGGCTCTAAAAGAGCCCTTTTCCCCTCTATTACATAATCCTTAAATGTGGTTTTTCCAACACCTCCTGCCCCAAAAACAATAATACGCACCTTGCCATATTTTATACGAACAATTATTTTTTTTAAAAACTGGGGAATTTTGGCTAAATTTTTGGACAACCATTTAAATGTAGTTCCTTCAATAGACAATGATTATCAACCCTTTTGCTTTGATGGTAAGTGACTTTTGAATCAGACTAAAGGATCATGGAATTCAGTAAAAGTCTTTCGCAGATATAAAGTGAATATGAAAATCATCCAATCGTTATTGGTGTCTACCCATAAACCCTGTCGGCCTGCCGTTCAAAGTCGACTGCGAATTTACGGAAGGCCTTGTCGAACATTGAGCCCATCAGCATTTGCAGCATTCGAGACCTGAATTGGTAAGAGATGTAAAAATCAACCTCGCTGGAAAATTTCTTATCCCCTTTAAACAGCCAGATATTTTCAAGGTGGCTGAACGGGCCGTCGAGATATTCCACCAAAATTTTGAGATTGCCTGGGTCAAGGGTGACGCGGCTGGTAAAGGTCTCATTTATCATCTTATAGCCCACTGTCATGTCAGCTGTCAGGATGGTCTTGCTGCCCTCCTGTTCCCTGCTTTTGATGACGAGACTTTCACAAAGCGGCAGAAAATCAGGATAATGCGCGATATCTGCCACAACCGCATACATATTTTTGGCGGAATGGGACACCTGTCTTTTGGTACGGAATGTGTTCACGTCTAAAAATCTTCTTTTTTGGTACTTTAGCTGTTGTTGCAGGGCGTATTGATTATGTCCGAATGCGTATCTGCCTGGTCGCGGGCGTATGCCATACGCCCCTACATTTTTTGATGCTATAATGAGCCAGCCAGTTTCGCTGCCCTTGCTTCTCTCAATTTATCAAAATCCTCATCGGCGTGGTAGGACGAACGGGTCAGCGGGGTCGAGGACACCAGCAAAAAGCCTTTGGAACGCGCCATACGCGCATAAGCCTCAAACTCTTCTGGCGTGACATAGTCCTGCACTGCTGCATGTTTGCGGGTTGGCTGCAAATATTGCCCGATGGTCAAAAAATCAACATTGGCACAGCGCAAATCATCCATCAGCTGCAACACCTCATTTCGGGTCTCGCCAAGGCCAACCATCAGGCCAGACTTGGTGAAAATGGTGGGGTCAAGTTCCTTAACACGTTCCAGCAAACGCAGGGAATGATAATAGCGCGCCCCTGGCCTGATTTTCAAATAGTTGGAGGGCACAGTCTCAATATTGTGGTTAAATACATCAGGCTTCGCGGCAACGACAACCTCTAATGCCCCATCCTTGCGCTGGAAGTCTGGGGTCAATATCTCAATGGTCGTACCAGGTGTCCTGGCACGGATAGCGCGAATCGTGTTGGCAAAATGTTCTGCCCCGCCGTCCTCCAGGTCATCACGGTCAACCGAGGTAATCACCACATGACGCAGGTTCAGCTTTTCGACAGCAATCGCCACATTTTCAGGCTCATTGCGCGGCAGGGCAACGGGAACGCCAGTCTTGACATTGCAGAACGCACAGGCACGGGTACAGGTATCGCCCATAATCATCATGGTGGCGTGACGCTGTTCCCAGCATTCGCCGACATTGGGACAGGCTGCCTCTTCACACACCGTTGTCAGCTTATGCTCCTGCATAATCTTCTTGGTCTTGAGATATTCAGGCGACCCCGGTGCCTTGACCCTGATCCAGGCAGGCTTGCGGCCAACAGGGTTGTCGGGCTTATGCGCCTTTTCGGGATGGCGCAGCTTGTCTGCGCCCTCTTTAGGAACACCAGAGACCGTTTTTTCATGCCGGTTATAGAGTGTGACCATTATTGAAATCCTCTTTCCCGCCAAAATGAATTATAAATCACCCAGATATATCAACCTCTTGTCTAGTCCCATTCAGCCCTCAAAGACTGGACATATGGGGCAACATCCATACCGTCCCCGCGCGCGCCTTCATAACGGTCAGCGGCTTCAAGAAAATCAAGGGCAGACATTTTTTCTTCAGCCTGAACTTTCAGGGTCTCAATGGTTACCCGTACAATATCATCAGAAGCAATATCATCACTCCGCATATTTTGTGGCAGCTCTGAGCCTTTAAGTTCCAAGATACGTTTCGTCATTTCTCCCATAATCTTGCTCCCTTACACCATATCCCACTACCCCTAAATATGGATCACTTTGTCATAGGCATCAAGTACTGATTCGTGCATCATTTCAGACAGGGTTGGGTGCGGGAAGATGGTGTGCATCAGTTCAGACTCTGTGGTTTCCAAAGTTTTGGCAATGCCGTAGCCCTGGATCAGCTCTGTGACCTCTGCGCCAACCATATGCGCGCCGAGCATTTCGCCTGTTTTGGCATCAAACACCGTCTTTATCATGCCTTCAGGTTCACCAAGGGCAATCGCCTTGCCATTGGCCTGGAACGGGAAGCGGCCAACACGCACCTCATGACCTGCCTCAATGGCCGCCTTTTCGCTCAAGCCGACAGAAGCAATTTGCGGTGTGCAATAGGTGCAGCCGGGAATATTACTGGTATTGAGCGGATGCAGGTCAGGCAGGCCAGCAATTTTTTCAACACAGATAATGCCTTCATGGCTGGCCTTATGGGCAAGCCAGGGCGCACTGGACAAATCGCCAATGGCGTAAACCCCTGCCACATTGGTCTGCGACCATTCATCGACCACAACATGGCTGCGGTCAGTGGTAATGCCAAGCTCTTCGAGGCCAATATTTTCCACATTGCCCACAATGCCAACTGCCAAAATAACGCGGTCAACCGTGATCTGGCTGGCTGTACCATCCTTGGCCTTCATGGTCGCCGTCACCTGTCCATTGGCCTTGTCCAGCTTTTCAACTGTTGTCCCAGCATGAATAGTCATGCCTTGCTTGACAAATTGCTCTTGCGCCAATGCTGCGATTTCTTCATCTTCCACAGGAAGGATACGGTCCATCACCTCAACCACAGTGACATCAACGCCAAGGGCATTATAAAAGCTGGCAAACTCAATACCAATCGCACCTGTGCCAACCACCAACATGGATTTAGGCAGTTCTTTGGGCACAAGTGCCTCCTTATAGGTCCAGACCAGCTCCCCGTCAGGTTCAAGTCCTGGAAAAACACGCGCGCGCGCGCCTGTTGCCAGGATGATATGTTTGGCTGATATGTCAGGTAGGGCTGACCCGTCCTTGCCCGTGACTCCGACCAGGCTGTTTGATTTTAGCTTGGCTGTACCGTCAATCACTGTGACCTTGTTTTTCTTCAGCAGATAGGCCACGCCCTGGGTCAGGCGGCGTGAAATGGTACGTGAACGTTTGACAATCTTGGCCAGATCAAAAGTGACATTGCCAGCGGAAATACCAAAACTGTCAGCATGTTTCATCATGGTATAGACTTCAGCGGAGCGCAGCAATGCCTTGGTCGGGATACAGCCCCAGTTCAAGCAAATGCCGCCAAGATGTTCACGCTCAATAACAGCTGTTTTCAAACCAAGCTGTGCAGCCCGGATGGCCGCAACATAACCGCCAGGACCGCCGCCAATAACAACAATATCAAAACTGTTCTCAGACATATATTTTCTCTTTTATCTCAGGCCAGACCATATCCGGCAAATAATTCTCGTTACCAGCCCTTACCCCAAAGCTTCAGTAATATCCTGTTTCAGGGCGAGCCATTGTTCAGGCAAATAACTATCAGTCTGGAACGATAAAGTATAGCTTTGGGGACTGCCCCGTTCAAAACTGAAGGGAACTTTTTCTATGCCGTTTTTTTCCAGAACCAACAGAACCATATCTTTTGTAGCAGGAATCTGAAATCCCCAGTCCAGCCCGGCCAGTGCAAAATAGCGCATTTTCAGCAGCTCTACATGAAAACTGAGATGTTCCATCATCACTGCCATTATACCAGCATTGTCACAGGTTCTTCAATATAGCCCTTGAAGGCTGCCAAAAGCTGCGCACCCAACGCACCATCAATAACGCGGTGGTCACAAGACAACGTAACGGTCATCACAGTAGCAACAGCCAACGCGCCGTCCTTGACAACAGCGCGTTTCTCTCCTGCGCCAATGGCAATGATGCTGGCATGGGGCGGGTTAATCACGGCATCAAATGCCTTGATCCCCATCATGCCAAGGTTGGAAATCGCTGTTGTGCCGCCCTGATATTCCTGCGGGGCAAGCTTTTTTGACCGAGCGCGTTGTGCCAGGTCTTTCATTTCACGGGAAATATCAGACATCGACTTGGTCTGGGCATCACGGATTATCGGGGTAAACAAACCTCCCTCAACCGCCACCGCCACCGCAACATCAGAGGTGCGGTGCTTTAACGTGCCCTCACTTGTCCAGGTCGCATTAGCATCAGGCACTTTTTGCAGGGCGAGAGCCATTGCCTTGATGATAAAGTCATTGACGGACAGACGGAAGACGCGGTCGCCTTCTTTGGGCGATGTGTCATTCAAACGTTTGCGGGCTTCCAGCAAGGCATCAAGCTCACAGTCAAGCGTCAGGTAGAAATGCGGTATGGTTGACTTGGCCTGCGTCAGACGCTGGGCAATGATACGGCGCATCCCGTCATGGGGGACAACGTCATAGCTGCCTGGGGTGAAGTTCGCCAAAATTTCCTTGTCAGACATTGCGACCACACCAGAAACCACAGCTCCCTGCCCTGATGGGCTGGCAGACTGGCTTGGTTGTGCATTTTCCACATCATGCCTGATAACCCTGCCATTTGGGCCGCTGCCCTTAAGGGCTGACAGGTCAATATTTTTCTGGGCTGCAATGCGCCGTGCCAAGGGACTGGCAAAGACACGCTTGCCCTCATTGGCTGAAGCACCGTTTATTTGGGCGGTAGTTGTTGGCGCGACATGCTGTGTTGTTGGTAAAGTATTTTCTGGGGCAGCATTTTCTGAAGTGCCAGCAGAAGAGGCTGTGCCATTTGCTGTGGCTGCTGGGTCATAGCCCTCAAGACTGTCGTCAGCCTCATCCTCTTCAAGAATAATGGCAATCGGGGTATTGACAGGCACATCATCTGTGCCCTCATTTATCAGGATCTTGCCAATACGCCCCTCATCAACAGCTTCCACTTCCATGGTTGCCTTGTCAGTCTCAATTTCAGCCAGAATATCGCCTGCAGAAACAGTCGCGCCAGGCTTGACATGCCATTTGGCAAGCTTGCCCACCTCCATAGTTGGTGACAGGGCTGGCATTAAAATCGGTATAGGCATAGGAACTACTCAATCCAGAATTTGAAACGATGGTTTAAGGATACGCGCAGAAATAAAGGAGCAGGATAGCGCAGTAATTTTGTTTGTCAGTTAGGCCAAAAATGAGCGTATCGTATGCTATACAAGCATTTTTGAAACGACGCTGATGGATAAAATAACAAGCTAAAAAATTCGGTTATTTTTGTGGGTATCCTAAGATTTATAACAGACAGATTTTGCTGCCGCAATTACCTTGTCAACAGTTGGCAATGCCAGTTTCTCAAGATTGGCTGCGTAAGGCATTGGCACATCCTCACCGCTGACCTGTGTTGGCGGCGCATCAAGATAATCAAATGCAGCCTGGGTGACAGAGGCACAGATTTCTGTGCCAATTGAACAGACAGGCCAGCCCTCTTCTACTGTAATGATGCGGTTGGTCTTCTTCACAGAGGCCAGAATGGTATCCATATCCAGCGGACGCAATGTGCGTAAATTGATAATTTCAGCATCAATGCCCTCTGCCGCCAGTTTTTCGGCAGCCTCAAGACAATAGGTCAGGCCGCGTGAATAGCTGACAAGGGTTACATCTGACCCTTCGCGCAAGATGCTGGCCTTGCCGATTGGCAGGACAAAGTCATCCATATCCGGAATATCAAAGCTTGTGCCATACATCAGCTCATGCTCAAGAAACACAACTGGGTTTGGGTCACGGATCGCAGCTTTCAGAAGTCCCTTGGCATCCTGTCCATCAAAAGGGGCAAGCACTTTCAGACCAGGTACAGAGGCATACCAGGCAGAAAAATCCTGGCTATGCTGCGCGCCGACGCGAGAGGCGACACCGTTAGGGCCGCGAAACACCATCTGCGCCCCCATCTGGCCACCAGACATATAAAGCGTCTTGGCTGCTGAGTTAATAATCTGGTCAATGGCTTGCATGGCAAAGTTCCAGGTCATGAATTCAACAATTGGCTTCAGGCCAGCATAGGCTGCGCCGACAGCAATACCTGCAAAGCCATGTTCTGTAATTGGGGTATCAATAACGCGCTCTGGGCCAAACTCTTCGAGCAGTCCTTGGGTCACCTTATAGGCTCCCTGATATTCTGCCACTTCCTCACCCATCACAAAAATATCCTTATCGAGGCGCATTTCTTCGGCCATCGCATCACGCAAGGCTTCACGCAATGTCAGTGAAACCATTTTCGTGCCTTGGGGAATGGAAGGGTCATTGGCGGGGGCAACCTTGACAGGGGCAACAGCCATAACGGGCGCGGCAGGTACAGGACTTTCGGTCTTGGCAACTTGCGGTGTTGGGATCGCGCTGTCTGGTTGAGCGGATACACTGTCCTCACCCTCTTCCAGGATAAGGGCAATCGGTGTATTGACCTTGACATTATCAGTTCCAGCATCGACCAATATCTTGCCAACTTTGCCCTCGTCAACAGCCTCAACCTCCATAGTGGCCTTGTCTGTCTCAATTTCGGCAATCACATCACCAGCGGCAACAGCGTCACCTTCCTTGACCAGCCATTTGGCAAGCTTGCCCTCTTCCATTGTGGGGGAAAGTGCTGGCATTAATACAGAAATAGACATATCGTCCGGAGTGCCTCTCTACAAAGAATATAAACAACCTAAAAGAATATAAACAGCAACAAGGTTTTGACATTTCCTTAAAAAATATCAAGGATAAACCCTAC
Source organism: Alphaproteobacteria bacterium (assembly GCA_024279735.1). Classification (GTDB taxonomy): domain Bacteria; phylum Pseudomonadota; class Alphaproteobacteria; order Rhizobiales; family JAJRRF01; genus JAJRRF01. Next base: position 4,090 of record JAJRRF010000041.1, on the reverse strand, counting down.
TATTTCAAAATATCGGTATAAAGCTCAGATGGTTCAGGTTCAGGTGTTTCCTGGGAAAAGGCAGCAGCCTCATTAATCACGCCGCGAATTTCCTTGTCGATCACCTTGAGATCCTCTTCCGTGACAGCACCCTTTTTCAGAAGGCGTGTCCGAACCATCGCTATTGGGTCCTGCTCATCACGCACCTTGTTGACCTCGTCGCGGGAGCGGTATTTGGCTGGGTCAGACATGGAATGGCCACGGTAGCGGTAGGTCACCATTTCCAGAATAATCGGTCCGTTGCCGGAACGGACATGTTTCACAGCCATGTCAGCAGCAGCTTTCACAGCACGGACATCCATACCGTCCACACGGTAGCCAGGAATGCCAAAACTGAGACCGCGTTTATAAAGTTCTGTTGTTGAGGAGGAACGCTCAACACTGGTTCCCATCGCATAGCGGTTGTTTTCAATGATATAGATGACAGGAATATCCCAGAGCTTTGCCATATTAAAGGCTTCATAAACCTGCCCCTGGTTGGCAGCCCCATCCCCGAAATATGTCAGGCACAGATTATCATTACCGCGATATTTATTGGCAAAGGCCAGCCCTGTTCCCAGCGGTACAGCAGCCCCGACAATGCCGTGACCACCATAGAATTTTTTCTCTTTGGAGAACATGTGCATGGAACCGCCCTTGCCGTGGGAATATCCACTGGCGCGGCCTGTCAACTCAGACATCACGCCCCTGGCTTCCATGCCGCAGGCCAGCATATGGCCATGGTCACGGTAAGTGGTAATAACTTGGTCACCTTCCTTGATGGCCATCTGCATCCCGACAACGACAGCTTCCTGGCCAATATAAAGGTGACAGAAACCGCCAATTTTCCCCATACCATAAAGCTGTCCAGCCTTTTCTTCAAAACGGCGGATCAGTAGCATGTCCCGATAGGACCGCAACTCTTGTTCCATGTCCAGTTCAGGCGGTGGCGTGTCCTGGCCATTTGCCTTAGAACCTAGGGTTTTGTCATCACTGTCAGAAAATGTCATCGTCATTAAAAGGGGTGCTCCAGTCCCGATACCTTACAAAAGCCCTGCAAACATAATTATACCCAACCATATAACAGGAATAGTTATAGACCAAGCCTTCAAGTATTTTAATAATATTTATCAAGTTTAGTTAACTTTAACCAAACAAATATACTTGAAAATAGCCAAACCCATATCATTAACAAGCCTGCCTAACATTGGCTTCTATACTATTTTTTTCCGTTCGACCAGATAATAGCATCATTTTCATCACTTAAGTTTAAATTTTTTCTGGCCAGTTCATCCAAAAGGTCCCTGGAAATACTTTTGGGTTTCAGCAAACTAATCCTGTGTTCAATCAGGGACTTCTGCTTTTCAAGTGAGGCATTTGTCTTCTTGAGCTCTAACAGCTGTTGGCCCAGTTTGGTTTGGGCATAATAACCATAACGCCCGTTTAGTCCATGATAGCCAAAATAGCTGATCAGGAACAGGCATATTACAGGAACCAGGAATTTTGCAAAGCCGTCCACCAATATATCTCCTGAACATTACCTGTCATGACAAGGCATAAGCATTCATTAATAAGTCATTTGGAATATACTTTAATAACCTTAACAAGTCCTTTTAGCCTCCCCTGCCTTACCCAAAGAGGTAACAAGGGAAGCTGGGGAAGTAAACTACACCATGCCTTTTTTCAGGATAGACTTGCCAGCATAGACGGCCATGTCTGCCAGCTCTTCCTCAATCCGGATCAGCTGGTTATATTTGGCAATCCTGTCTGTGCGGGACAGTGAGCCTGTCTTGATTTGCCCTGCATTGGTGGCAACTGCGAGGTCAGAAATGGTGGTATCCTCTGTCTCGCCGGAGCGATGGGAAATTACGGCAGTCATGCCCGCGCGCTGCGCCATGTTTACAGCGTCCAGTGTTTCGGACAAGGTGCCAATCTGGTTGACCTTAATCAGGATAGAGTTGGCAATGTCTTCATCAATGCCGCGTTTCAGCCGTTCCACATTGGTGACAAACAGGTCGTCCCCAACCAGCTGGCACTTGTCGCCCAGGGCAACGGTCATGGCTTTCCAGCCTTCCCAGTCATCCTCAGCCATACCGTCCTCAATAGAAATGATGGGATATTTGTCCACCAGGTCTACATAATATTGCACCATCTCATCAGAGGAAAGCACCTTGTCCTCCCCTTTCAGGTTGTATTTGCCATTTTCAAAAAATTCTGTTGAGGCACTGTCAAGCCCCAGGAAAATATCTTCTCCCGGCTTAAATCCTGCCTTTTCTATCGCCTTCATGATAAATTGCAGGGCCTCGTCTGTAGAGCCAATATTGGGGGCAAAGCCACCCTCATCGCCAACGCTGGTATTATGGCCTGCGGCCTGCAAGTCCTTTTTCAGGGTGTGGAACACCTCCGCCCCCATCTGCACCGCATGTTTGATATTGTCTGCCGAGACAGGCATAATCATGAATTCCTGAAAGTCAATCGGGTTATCGGCATGTTCGCCGCCATTGATAATATTCATCATGGGCACAGGAAGCACATGGGCTGCGGTGCCGCCAATATAGCGGTAAAGCGGAATGTCCAGCGCGTCAGCGGCAGCCTTGGCGATGGCCATAGAGACACCCAAAATGGCATTTGCGCCCAGTCTCTTCTTGTTAGGGGTGCCGTCTAGCCTGATCAGGATATTATCAATCGAACGCTGTTCCAGGGCATCAAGCCCTTCCAGGGTGGTGGCAATCTCGCCGTTAATGACCTCAACTGCCTGCAACACACCCTTGCCCATATAGCGGCTGTCATCACCGTCCCGCAATTCATGGGCTTCATGCGCCCCGGTTGAAGCCCCTGACGGCACAGCAGCGCGGCCAAATGCGCCGCTTTCCAGCACAACATCAACCTCCACGGTCGGGTTGCCACGGCTGTCCAGAATTTCACGGCCAATAACTTCAACGATGATTGTCATAATAGTTTCCCTGACGGTTGCTCTTGGGTTTTGGGTCTGCAAGAGGTTCTGTTATTTAATATATTGCTCTTCTTTAACCTGAAGCAGATATTTTTCACAAGGCTTTGTTGCATTTGCCGCGTCCTCATGTAAAGCAATCTACAGATAAATGACATCACTGTATAAATACGGCCTACGACCCATGCCCCATACTCCCAAAAACATTTCGCCTTCCCCCTCTGCCCTTGTGCTGTTTTCCGGCGGACAAGACAGCTTGGCCTGCCTGGCCTGGGCGTTTGAAAATTATCGGCGGGTGGAGACCATCGGCTTTGACTATCAGCAGCGGCACAGCGTTGAGCTGAAATGCCGCAAGACCATATTGCAAAAGATCAGGACAGATTTCCCGCAATGGGGCGAAAAACTGGAGGAAGACCATGTGCTGAGTCTGGACACCCTGGCGCAAATTACTGACAGCTCCCTGACCCGCGAAACGAAAATGGCCTTTTCCGAATCTGGCCTGCCCAACAGCTTTGTCCCAGGCCGTAACCTGCTGTTTTTCACCTACGCCGCCGCTATAGGCTATCGCCGCAACCTGCCCATACTGGTTGGCGGGATGTGCGAGACCGACTATTCCGGCTATCCTGACTGCCGCAAGGACACCCTGGACGCGCTGCAAACCTCCCTGGCCAAGGGCATGGAGTTCCCGTTTGAGATCAGAACCCCGCTAATGTATCTGACCAAGTCGCAGACCTGGCAAATGGCCAAAGATTTGGGCGGCCAAAAGCTCGTAGACCTCACCATTCACGAAACCCACACCTGCTATCTGGGCGACCACACCAGCTTCCACCCCTGGGGCTATGGCTGCAACACCTGCCCCGCCTGCGAGCTGCGGCGGCAAGGGTTTGAGGAATGGCGGGAGGGACTTGGCGAATGACAGGCGGGGCTATGATCGCCAAAACAAATACAATTTTGAACAGAACCTAAACCCATGTTATACTCTCTCAATAGTTTGGACAGTTTCATGCTGCTATAGTCCCGTAGTTACACAGCTTCTTGAATTCAGGTTGTGATTTAATGGAGTTCAACTCAAAACCTAACATGGAAGAAAAGGTTTTGAGCAGGTGTTCGTTGGATTTTCGT
>JAJRRF010000040.1 GCA_024279735.1 Alphaproteobacteria bacterium | reverse complement strand
TCAAAAGCAGGTAAATCTTTCGGAAAATCTTCCCAAAGCTCTCTCTTATGGTCTTCTGTCATGTCATATTCTCCCTAAACTATTAACAACAGAGAATACAATGAATATGAGCCTTAATTAAGGGGATAGGTATGGCGCTGCCCCTGTGGTATCTCACAAATGACCCTTTATGGGCTGTCCTGACCTTGACCACGGTTGACCTGCTTGGCTTTGCCCCAACCTTCCGCAAGGCCTGGCAGCAGCCGTTTGAAGAACAGCTCAGCTTTTTTGTCCTGATGTCAGCCAAATATATGATTTCCCTGTTTGCCTTGGCACATTACTCCCTGACAACAATGGCCTTCCCCCTAAGTGTGGCGATAGCCTGTATCCTTTTTATTATCATGGTCATCTTGCGCAGAGGGGTGGTTGCCAGGTAGGGTTATTTTTCCAAAGAGGCCTTGTTGCTCATCTCTATCAGGCGGGAGGCTGTCCGTTTAAACTCTTCTGCTGTTCTGCCTTGGGGAAACAGGGCATCGGGGTCAGCGTGGGCAGAGGCCACCAGCAGGATATTTGCATCATAAAGGGTATCGACCAGCAAGGTGAAGCGGCGTGCCTCATTCAGGTTATCCTGGTCTATCACTGGAATATCGTCAATAAACAGGACGCTATAGTTTTGGGAGATGGCGAGGTAATCGGCGCGCCCCAAAGGCTGGCCGCAAATTTGGTCGAAGGTAAAACGGGCAACCTTGCCAGCGGCCAGAGAAATTTCCAGGTTTCGTCCATTGACCCATAGGATTTGCGCGGAAGGGGTGAACCCTGCGCTCATCCGTTGCCATTGTTCCAGATAAGGTGTGTTTGTCTTGGCATCGGGGGCAATGTACCAGAGGGTGTCTTGTCCAATGGCATCACGGCGATAATCCTTATGGCTCTGGAGTTCAATGACATCGGTATATTTTTCTATCAGATCAATAAAGGGGAGGAATAGCGGCCTGTTAATGCCGTCTGTATAGAGGTTGTGGGGGGCGATATTTCCGGTCGTGACCAGAACCAGGCCGCGTCCAAACAGGGCTTGAAAGAGCCTGCCCAAAATCATGGCATCTGTGATGTCTGTTACCTGGAACTCATCAAGACACAGCAGGACAGTCTGCTGGCTGATATGTTCTGCAACAGCTGTGATCGGGTCATCGTTGTCCTGCGCTCTGAATTTTTTGATAAGGCTATGAACCTGTTCCATGAAGGCTGAGAAATGCAGGCGGTCTTTTTGGGGGAAATTAAGTGAGGCATAAAACAGGTCCATCAGCATGGTCTTGCCACTGCCAACCCCGCCAAAGATATAAAGCCCGCCAAGAAAGTCCTGCTGTTTGCCAAACAGGGAGCCAAGGAAACCAAGTTCTTTTGGCGGTGTGTAATGAAGCAGCCTGTTGGAGAGCAGCTGGAGTTTTTCCATTACCAGGTTTTGCGCAGGACTATATTGCAGCTGGCCTGTCTGCACCATCTCTCGGTAGGTCTGTAGGGGGGTGTTTTGTTGGGTGGGTGTCATATGCAGGATTTAGCCAGCTTCAGTAAGGAATAAGGACACCCTCAAAAATAAAGGATCAGGATAGCGCAGGAATTTTTCTTGTCAGTTAGGCCAAAAATGGGCGTATAGCAAGCTATACAAGCATTTTTGAAACGACACTGACGGGCAAAAGACCAAGCTAAACGATTCGGTTATTTTTGCGGGTGTTCTAAATATTGGCTGTATATAGTTTGCAGACAACATAATTGCAAAGTGAAATTTGGGAGGCCGTCAGTGCCAGCTATGGGAAAAGAAAAGCGAGGTCTCGTCATGCAGGTGGTCAACAACACTGCTCCAGGCCAGAGCCCAGTGGGTATCGCCAAGCTTGGCATGTTCCTGCGCAAAGAAATCAGCCACTTCTATAGCCTTCAGGCCATGCTCTTTTCTAAGAGCCTTGGCCATATCAATAATATCTTCAGCATTCAGGTCGATTGCGTGTTCAAATTCTTCCATAAAAAGTATTCCTGAAAATTATTTATGACGTATAATGTAAAATATATGGCAGCCAGTAATGGGAGTGCTGTTAAGTAAATTTGTCTTGTTTCCAGGGTGATCCAAAAAGCAGGGATTCACCACAAAAAACAGACTTTTAGGTTAAGAAATCAGTGACTTATGACTAATTTTATAACATAAATTGGTGAATAAAAAGAGGAAATATAGTTAATATTGTCAATAAACCCTTAAAGTTGATTGCAACAGCCAAGAATAAGGAGGTTTCTACTATGTATAAGTGTGTAGAAGCTGTGTGCTATTTTTAAGGGTAAATATTAGTGCAAATATTATTGCCAGTTTGGGGAATAAAATTACCCTTAAATGAGGAGAATGCCGACATGTCAGGTTATTTTTTTGACAGCAAAAAGACTGCCTGTTCGCCAAAGCTGTTAAGGGTAAACACAGGCAGGTTGAACCTGAGCTTCCGGCCATACCAGTCCAGCACAGTCAGTTCCTCAATATGGGCATCTACATGGCGGCATAGCTTCTGGAAGTCATCAATTGAGCAATAATGAATATTGGGGGTTTCATACCATTCATGGGGCAGAATATCTGTTTTTGGCATTTCTCCGCTGAACATGAGCTTCATGCGGATACTCCAATGCCCGAAATTAGGGAAGGAGACAATAACATGCTTCCCGATCCGCAACAGTTCCTCCAACACTTTTTTGGGGTTCTGCATGGTCTGGATGGTCTGGCTCAATATGGTGTAGTCAAAGCTGTTGTCTGGGAAATAGGCCAGGTCACGCTCAGCATCCCCCCTGATCACTGACAGTCCTTTTGACAGGCAGGTATTGACGTTGTTGGCATCAATCTCAATACCCCGGCCATTAATATGACGGCGGCGGTTCAGCAGGCGCAACAAGGTGCCGTCGCCGCAGCCAACATCCAGAACGCGCGAACCGTCAGTGACAAAATCGGCAATCTGGAGCAGGTCAACCCGCCTGGAAAAAACAGTCTCAATATCTTCTGACTTTTCTTCCTTGGCCACCAGCGAGCTGTGTATCTTCTCAGTGATCGCTGAGTTATAGCTTAACTTGCATTCATTGGCTGCTGAATGGATAAAGCTGGAAATAATGTTGAACAGCTCTGGCTCATCCAACAAAAAGGCATCATGCCCCTTGTCTGATTCGATTTCCAAAAAGCTTACCTTGGCGGCAACAGCGTTAAGGGCATACATGATGGTCCGGCTTTCCTCGGTGGGGTAAAGCCAGTCACTGGTAAAGGAAACAATACAGAACCGGGTCTTGACATCAGAAAAGGCCTTGGCAAGCACACCATTGTGATCAGCAGCCAGGTCAAAATAGTCCATCGCACGGGTAATGTAGAGATAGCTGTTGGGGTCAAAGCGTTCGACAAATTTCAGACCCTGATAGCGCAGATAACTCTCAACCTGGAAATCAGCATCAAACCCAAAGGTGAGCTTGTCCCTGTCCTGGAGATTGCGGCCAAACTTGTTATGCAGAGCCTGTTCGGACAGATAGGTGATATGGGCAGCCATACGGGCAACAGCCAGTCCTTTGCCTGGCAGGGTATCATGTTCTATGTAACTTCCTCCGTGCCAGTCAGGGTCAGCCATCACGGCCTGTCTGCCAACCTCATGAAAGGCAATGTTTTGGGAGGAATGGCGCGATGTAGTGGCAATGGGGGCGGCGCAAAATACCCGCTGGGGATAGTCTGCCACCCATTGCAAAACCTGCATTCCGCCCATAGAGCCGCCAATAATGCAGAACAGCTGGTCTATTGCCATTTCATCAATCAACATGGCCTGGGCACGAACCATGTCAGCAATAGTAATGACAGGAAAATCCAGGCCGTAGGCTTTGCCCGTGGCTGGGTTTATGGAAGAGGGGCCTGTTGATCCCATGCAGCCACCAATAATATTGGGGCAAATCACATAAAAATGGTCTGTATCAATTGGCTTTCCTGGGCCGACCAAGGTTGTCCACCAGCCTGGTTTTCCTGTGATGGGGTGGGTATTGGCAACATGCTGGTCTCCTGTCAGGGCATGACAGACAATGATGGCGTTTGTCTTGTCTTTGTTCAGTTTGCCATAGGTCTGGTAGGCAATTGAAAATTTCTCCAGGCTTTGCCCGCAATCGAGTTTTAGGGGCTGCCCTTTGGAAAATGTGGTGACATGGCCATAAATCTCGTGGTCAGTGGTCTGCGCCCCAGAGCTAGTAGATCCTGGTTTTGTGATAAGGTCTTTTGGTGATGGTGTGTTATGCTCAGTCATTCTATTCACAGACAAACTTTCAGATTTCTTTGAGTCCGGCTGGATAGAGGCTGGGATCCAGAAGCTTTATCCTGACGGCCTTTTAGCAAATTTTTTTATGTGGCTGCAAGCTGAATTGGCCCAAATCACCACCCTGATTTTTACAGTCTACCTTATCTGTCTGATTTTACAAAATAAAGTCATGTTTTAGCATGAATTTTGGGCCAAACACAGCCCCAAAACATCCCAAGATTCACTCTTGTTTTAGAATAGCAGTTTTGTCAACTTGGGTATTAGGTCATAAAATATAGGAATTTGTCAAGAAAGTCTGTCGGCACTCATTTACTTTTAGCGATAGGAAAGGCTAGGTTGGGCGCGTGAATAGAGCTTGTAAATATGATGACTTCAGGGAGACCGTGCAATTATGTCTGGTACAGACAGGCCAACAGCCCAGCCGGGTATCGGCGAGATAGAAATTTATGTTCCTGGCAAGAGCAAGGTTGCTGGCAGCGCGCCAGTCCTGAAGCTGTCTTCAAACGAGACACCGCTTGGCGCAAGTCCCAAGGCCAGGGCAGCGTTTATGGCGCAGGCGGAAAACATGGAGCGTTATCCTGACGGAACCGCGCTAGACTTGAGGCGTGCCATAGCGGAGCGTTATGGACTGGACAAGGATGCCATTGTTTGCGGGGCAGGCTCTGACGAACTGCTTAATTTGCTTGCCAATGCGTATCTGGGGGTTGGCGATGAGGCGATCTATACGGAACATGGTTTTCTGGTCTATGAAATTGCGATCAGAGCCAATGGGGCAACGCCCGTTATTGCTGCTGAGACCAGGTTTCGCGCTGATGTTGATGCCATTTTGGCCTGTGTGACCCCGAAAACGCGGATGGTATTCCTGGCCAATCCAAATAACCCGACAGGCACCTATCTGCCTTTTGAAGAGGTGAAAAGGCTGAGGGATGGCTTGCCAGATACTATATTGCTGGTTCTGGATGCTGCCTATGCTGAATATGTCAGCCAAAATGACTATGAGGCTGGTATGGCTTTGGTTTCTGAGACCAATAACACTGTGATGACCCGCACCTTTTCCAAAATATATGGCCTGGCCGCGCTGCGGCTCGGCTGGGTCTATTGCCCTGCTGATGTGGCCGACACCCTGAACCGTATCAGGGGGCCGTTCAATATTTCTTCTTCAGCAATAGCGGCAGGTGTGGCGGCAATGGCTGACCAGGCACATATCGAACAGGCGGCGGCACTGAACAGTAAAGGCCTGGCATGGATGAGCGAAAAGCTGACAGGGCTGGGTCTGGAAGTTACGCCAAGCGTGGGAAACTTTATTCTGGTGCATTTCCCTGAGACAAAGGGCGGGACGGCGGCTGAGGCTGATGCCTTCCTCAATGCCCAAGGCATTATTTTACGGCAGGTTGGGAGTTATGGCCTGCCTGACTGTCTGCGTATGACCATTGGCACGATGGATGATAACCAAAGGGTGTTGGCAGCGATCACTGAATTTATGACTGGGGGAAGCGAAACAGAATGACCACTCCTATGTTTGATAAGGTCGCCCTGATTGGTGTTGGCCTGATTGGTTCCTCGCTATGTCATGCGATGCGCAGGGCAGGGCTGGCAGGAACGATTTCTGCCTCGGCGCGAACCCAGAAAACCCGCGATACTGCCCTGAGGCTTGGGCTGGTTGATGAGGCCTATGAAAATGCTGCTGATGCCGTCAGGGACGCAGACCTGGTAATCCTGTGTATTCCAGTTGGGTTGAGCGGTGTCATTGCCAGGGATATTGCCCCAGTGCTGAAGCCAGGAGCTATCCTGAGCGATGTTGGGTCGGTCAAGAAATCTGTGATTGAGCAGGTGATGCCACACTTGCCCAAGGATGTGCATTTTATTCCTGGCCACCCTATTGCGGGCACAGAGCATTCCGGGCCTGAGGCGGGGTTTGCCGAACTGTTTGACCATCGCTGGTCGATCCTGACACCTATAGAAAACAGTGACGGGGCAGCTGTGGCGCAGCTGAAGAAATTTTGGGAAGGTTGCGGCAGTCATGTAGAGATCATGACTGCTGAACATCATGACCTTGTATTGGCCGTGACCAGCCACTTGCCCCACCTGATTGCCTTTAATATTGTCGGTACAGCAACAGATTTGGGCAAGGTTACTGATTCTGAGGTCATCAAATATGCAGCCAGTGGCTTTCGGGACTTTACCCGGATCGCAGCTTCAGATCCTGTAATGTGGCGCGATGTCTTCCTGCATAACAAGGAAGCAGTGCTGGAAGTATTGAGCAGGTTTAATGAGGATATTGGCATCCTGACCCGCGCCATCCGTGATGATGATGGGGAGAAGCTGGAAGCCCTGATTTCCCGAACCCGCAAGATCAGGCGTGATTTGTTGGAGGAAGAGGCGCAGGAAAAAGGGGAAGACTAAGCGCGGCAGACAGGCTTAATGTTAACCGAGGTCTCGTTTAAGGAGATAGTTAACCCATTGATATATATAAATTTGTCATCCTGAACTTGGTTCAGGATTCATACTCCCAGGATTTTGTTATGTTTTTGGGGTATTTATTCTGCCTCACTTTACCTTTTGGGGTTATGGATTGCGGATCAAGTCCACAATGACAAGGGGGCTGGTAGCAAATTCTTGGTCTTTAGGTATCGTTTGTCTTATCCAAGACTGGGGTAAATGTTAGATCACAACAAGGCACAGAAAGGGGCGCATACTACACTCTATCACTGTCATACCGCAGAAATGCGGTATCCACGCCGTGAAATTTGCGTTGAAATGACAATGTTTGTTTGGGGGGCTTGAGACCCTATAGTGTTAAATTGTTAGTCTTTTTCGTGTTGATCGTGCAGGGCATGGATACCGC
>JAJRRF010000039.1 GCA_024279735.1 Alphaproteobacteria bacterium | reverse complement strand
ACGATGTGCTTTATCTGAAAAATAAGCAGATCGGTACATTCTATCTTGGTCATACCTCCACTTCAACAGATGGTATTTCTGAGATAAACCTTTCTGGTACAAAGGTTGCGACCAAGGGGTCTGCTGTCCAGACCTGGAATAAAAGCTTTACAGTGAATGGTGCTGGCGGCGGTAATTGGGGTAATTATGTTGGAAACCTTGACGGTGCCCGTCATGATATCATTCGCTATGACACGCCTACATTTGCTGGGTTCACCGCGTCAGCCTCATATGGCCGTGATGATTTTTATGATGTTGCCTTGCGTTATGCTAATGAATTTGGTGGTGTGCTGAGACTTGCTGCTGGTGTTGGCTATTCTGTGTTGTCAGATGAAAATGCCCCGGCTGGCGACCAGACGGTTCTTAACGGATCAGTTTCAGCTATGCATGTGCCAACAGGTCTGAATGTTTCATTCGCGACTGGCCAGAAAGAGGATGATGCTTTTGCAGGTGCCAAGAATAAGTATTGGCATGTAACGGCTGGTATCAAGCAGAAATTTACATCTGTTGGTGCAACTGCCCTCTATGGCGAATATGGTTCTTATGACATGAGAAACCTTGTTGCGGCTGCAACTGTTGGGCGCGGCGATCAGGCTTCAATGTGGGGGCTTGGTGTTGTTCAGAAAATTGATGCTGCTGCCATGGAAATTTATGCAGCCTACCGCACATATGATCTGGATACTGTCGCAGACAATTCGTTTTCATCTGTTAACATCGGTGCCCGCATCAAGTTCTAATGTTGTGGAAGAGTGTAAAATATAAAATGAGGCCGCCCTGTTTTGGGGCGGCTTTTTTTTGTGTTTCTGCGCAAAAGGGGAGGGGTTAACCCCACTTTCCTGTTTCATGGGATTTTGGCAGATAAAATCTTGCATAGTATGTCTTGAAGCGTTAGAAGGTATGGCAAGCGGGCGTGGTGAAATTGGTAGACACGCTAGATTTAGGTTCTAGTGTCGCAAGACGTGGGGGTTCAAGTCCCTCCGCCCGCACCAAGATTTTTTAAAAGACCACCTTGTTCTGCCCGTTCACAAAAGGGATTTGGCTTTCAAAGTGATGATAATCCTGATAAGCAGGGGAGTTCCTGCATTTATAAGGGGCTCTCCTTTTGTGATCCAGTATTATGCAGGTGGCAATAATTATTCACTGTTTTTTGGTGTACTCCTGCGTTTTGGCAGCTGGGCTTTCAGGGTGAAGAATCGGCCTGCCTGTGCGCGGGACCATATGTATTTCTAGTAATTGGGTTTGAAAATATGCAGGTAACAGAGACCTCCTCCGAAGGACTGAAAAGAGAATTGCAGGTTGTGATCGCGGCAAGTGATCTGGACACAAGGCTGACCGAGAAGCTTGACGAGATCAAGGGAACTGTAGAGCTTAAGGGATTTCGCAAGGGTAAGGTGCCTGCGTCCCATTTGCGCAAGGTCTATGGCAAGTCGGTTATGGCTGATATTGTCCAGGATGCTGTTAATGACGCAACCCGTAAGACCTTGGACGAACGTAACGAAAAGCCAGCATTTGAGCCGCAGATCAAGATGACGGAAGACCAGGCTGAGGTTGACAAGATCCTTGATGGCAAGGCTGACCTGTCCTATTCCATGTCTTTTGAGGTTCTTCCTGAAATTGAGGTGGCTGATTTGTCTTCCATCAAGGTTGAGAAACTGGTGGCAACCCCTTCTGAAGACGATGTTGCTGATAATTTGAAGCGCATTGTTGAGGGAAATACCCAGTATGAAGCCAAGGACGGTGTGGCCGAAGACGGCGATCAGGTGAAGCTGGATTATGCCGGAACCATTGATGGTGAGGCATTCGATGGTGGAACCTCCGAGGGCAGTACGCTTGTCTTGGGGTCTGGCCAGTTTATTCCTGGTTTTGAAGAACAGTTGATGGGTGTTTCTGCTGGTGATACAAAAGATGTCAATGTCGCCTTTCCTGAAGATTATAATGCGAAGCATTTAGCGGGCAAGGATGCTGTCTTTGCTGTTACTGTACATGAAGTTTTGTCCTCAAAGAGCCCTGAGCTGGACGACGAGTTTGCCAAGACAATGGGCTTTGAGAGCTTGGATAAGCTAAAAGAGGCGATTACAGAGTCCTTGCAGTCTGAGCTTGATGAGGTGAGCCGTTCCCGCCTGAAACGCTCATTGCTGGATGCAATTGATGAAAAGCACAGCTTTGAGCTGCCGCCAACGCTGGTCGAGAGTGAGTTTGCGGGCGTTTGGGCGCAGATGAAGCAGGATATGGAGAGCCGGGACGAGAGTTTTGGAGAAGGTGACAAGTCTGAAGAGTCCTTGCGCGATGAATATCAAAAACTTGCAGAACGCCGTGTTCGCCTGGGTCTGGTTCTGTCTGAGATCGGTACCAAGAATGAGATTGTTATTTCCGAAGAGGAAGTGAACCGGGCGATGGGCGAAAAATTGCGCCAGTTCCCAGGTCAGGAACAGCAGGTTCTGGAGTATTTTCAGAAGACACCGGGGGCTCTTGCCGAAATACGGGCGCCGTTGTTTGAAGAAAAGGTTGTTGATTTCCTGATTGAGCTGGTGAAGCCGACGGAAAAAAAGGTGACCCAGGAAGAGTTGACAAAGCCTGTTGATGACGAATAGTTACAGGGAAAAGAAAATATAAAGATACTGCTCATTGTTTTGTACACTGGGCAGTATTTTTTTGCCTCTTTGTCTGCATCATGTTTTAATGGTAAAATGATTCGTGAAAGTCTGTTTTCTGCACTGTTGTGTTTGGGAAGAGTGCTTTCAGGTGAATAAATGGCAGTAAACAGTGGAAATATTTAGAGTCTTGCGTATAAATATTCTAAACGAAAGTTTCAGAAAGGTGTTTTTATGCAGGATCCAATGAAGGTAATGAGCGGCCTTGTGCCAATGGTTGTTGAGCAGACAAACCGTGGCGAGCGTTCATATGATATTTTTTCCCGCTTGCTGAAGGAGCGTATTATCTTTGTCACAGGTCCTGTAGAGGATTACATGGCGACATTGATTACAGCGCAGCTGCTGTTTTTGGAAGCTGAAAATCCTAAAAAAGAAATATCAATGTATATTAACTCTCCTGGCGGTGTAGTGACTTCTGGCATGGCGATCTATGATACAATGCAGTTTATCCGTCCTCCTGTCGCAACGCTTTGTATCGGCCAGGCGGCTTCAATGGGGTCTTTGTTGCTGGCAGCGGGTGCTCCTGGCATGAGATATGCCTTGCCAAATGCACGTATTATGGTGCATCAGCCATCTGGCGGGTTTTCAGGACAGGCTTCAGATATTGCGCTTCATGCCAAGGAAATCCTCGATTTGCGCGAACGTCTGAACCAGGTTTATGCAGACCATACTGGTCAGAGCGCGGAGAAAATTGGCGAGGCTCTGGAGCGTGATAACTTTATGACGGCTGAAGCCGCCAAAACGTTCGGCTTGATTGATGAGGTGATTACAAAAAGGGCTCCAGCAGAAGACGAAGAGGAAGCCGATAGCAAGTCGTAGCCTGACGCGATAAACGCCGGGAAGCCAAGTGGCTTTCCGGATTTTTTTGGCCTGCTGTTAAACCTTTGTTAGGGATTGTGTCGGTACTGTCTTTTTTGACGGGCGGTGTGCATTCTTATTGGGATTACAGGTCATCAGAGTTGTATAACGGATTCTATTGCCAGAGCATTTTATCGCAGATATTCAGATAGCCTTGAGTTATGAATGGTGATATGCTGGTATGGAATTGGTGGATGCCGTTTTGAGATCACAATATGCTGTTATAGTGTGCTGGTTATCAGAATGAGGGTCTGGGTGAGGCGATCCCCTTTAAACTTTTTAAACAATACCTCGCTAATTCTTAGGAAGGTCTATAGGTCATATGAGCAAGCTGAGCGGAAAAGATTCGAAAAATACCCTCTATTGTTCCTTCTGCGGCAAAAGTCAGCATGAGGTCAGGAAACTAATTGCAGGTCCGACTGTTGTCATCTGTGATGAATGTGTAGAGCTGTGCATGGATATTATCCGTGAAGAGAATAAAAGCTCTGTTGTGAAATCTCAGGACGGCGTACCTGCTCCGATAGAAATATTTAATACCCTTAATGATTATGTTATTGGCCAGAAACATGCCAAGCGCGTTCTGGCTGTAGCGGTTCATAACCATTATAAGCGGCTGAACCATGCAGCCAAGCACAGTGATGTTGAGTTGGCGAAGTCCAATATCATGTTGATGGGGCCGACGGGCTGTGGCAAGACTCTTTTGGCGCAGACATTGGCGCGCATTATTGATGTGCCGTTTACAATGGCTGATGCCACGACGCTGACGGAAGCTGGTTATGTTGGCGAGGATGTAGAGAATATTATTCTGAAATTGTTGCAGTCCGCAGACTATAACGTGGAGCGTGCGCAACGGGGAATTGTCTATATTGATGAGGTTGACAAGATTAGCCGAAAGTCAGACAACCCGTCCATAACCAGGGATGTATCTGGTGAGGGCGTTCAGCAAGCCCTGTTGAAAATTATGGAGGGGACGGTTGCCAGTGTGCCGCCGCAAGGTGGCAGGAAACATCCGCAACAAGAATTCCTTCAGGTTGATACTACAAATATCTTGTTTATCGTTGGCGGTGCCTTTGCGGGTCTTGAGAAAATTATTTCCAAGCGCGGTGTCCAGACATCCATTGGCTTTGGTGCGAATGTTGATACTGAGGAAGAACGTGATGTTGGTGAGATTATTCAGGGTGTTGAGCCAGAAGATTTGCAGAAATTTGGCCTGATTCCAGAATTTATTGGCCGTATCCCTGTTGTGGCAACGCTGGAAAACCTTGACGAGGATGCTTTGGTGCAAATTTTGACGCAGCCTAAAAATGCGTTGGTGAAGCAGTATCAGCGGATGTTTGAGATGGAAGATGTCAAGCTGAGTTTTTCTGATGAGGCTTTGGTGAGCGTTGCCAAGAAAGCGATTATCAGGAAAACGGGTGCCCGTGGCCTGAGGTCAATCCTGGAATCAATCCTGCTTGATACAATGTTTGATCTTCCTACCATGAAGGGGGTTGAAGAAATCGTTATCAGTCCCGAAGTGATAGAGGGGACAGCAAGACCCTTGCGGATCTATTCAGACCGTTCCGAGGATGTAGAGACAAGTGCTTAGGTTTTGCGCTTGAATTATGCTAGGTGTAAAAACTGGAACAAAAGAGCTGCGTGGCCAAATATACAGTATTACTGTATTGTGGCCAGCAGCTTTTGCTGGTTTTAAGAAGAACCAGGAATTATAACAGCTATATGCTGGAAAGTAGAGAATACCATGACGGATCATGACTCTAAAAAGCTTGAAAATGGCGGCACAGACCTTTTTCCTGTATTGCCATTAAGGGATATTGTTGTTTTTCCATATATGATTGTCCCGCTTTTTGTCGGGCGCGAGAAGTCAATCAGTGCCCTCGAAGAGGTTATGGACAAGGACAAGCAGATTCTTTTGACGGCTCAGAAAAGTGCCGGAGACGATGATCCGGTTATTGATGATATTTATTCTGTCGGTACGCTGGCAACTGTGTTGCAACTGCTTAAACTGCCTGACGGTACAGTGAAAGTGCTGGTTGAGGGTGGTTCACGTGCGAAAATTTTGCGCTATACTGACAAGGATGAATATTATGAGGCTGTGATTGAGAAGGTCGTTGATGAGGAGGGTGACAGCACTGAAATTGAGGCGTTGTCGCGTTCGGCGATCAGTCAGTTTGAAAATTATGTCAAGCTCAATAAAAAAATATCGCCGGATATTCTGGGGACAGTGACCCAGATTGAGGATTATTCCAAGCTGGTGGATACAATTACCTCGCACCTGTCCGTCAAAATTTCAGAAAAGCAGGAAGTGTTGGAGATTGTTACCGTTTCTGAACGGCTGGAGCGTGTCTATTCCCTGATGGAAAGTGAGATAACAGTTCTTCAGGTTGAAAAGAAAATTCGCTCTCGTGTCAAGAGGCAGATGGAAAAGACCCAGCGCGAATATTATCTCAATGAACAGATCAAGGCTATTCGGCAGGAGCTTGGCGATAATGAAGAGGGCAGGGATGATGTTTCTGAACTTGAAGAAAAAATTCGCAAGACCAAGCTAAGTAAGGAGGCTCGTGAGAAGGCGCAGAGTGAATTCAAGAAACTGAAACAGATGTCGCCAATGTCTGCTGAGGCAACTGTTGTCCGAAATTATCTTGACTGGTTGCTTGGTATTCCTTGGGGTGTTAAGGGGCGGGTCAAGAAGGATCTTGCTGAGGCGCAAAAGGTTCTCGACGCAGAGCATTTTGGTCTTGAGAAGGTCAAGGACCGTATTCTCGAATATCTGGCTGTCCAGCAGAGAACCAACAAGCTTAAGGGGCCTGTGCTGTGTTTGGTTGGCCCTCCTGGTGTCGGCAAGACCTCATTAGGCCGTGCCATTGCCAATGCGACAGGTCGTGAATTTGTGCGCATGTCTTTGGGTGGGGTTCGTGACGAATCAGAAATTCGGGGGCATAGGCGCACCTATATTGGCTCCATGCCAGGCAAGGTGATCCAGTCGATGCGCAAGGGCAAAAAAGTGAATCCGCTATTCTTGCTTGATGAAATTGACAAGATGGGTTCTGATTTCAGGGGAGACCCTGCTGCTGCCCTGCTGGAAGTGCTTGATCCTGAGCAAAACCATAACTTTAATGACCATTATCTTGAGGTTGATTATGATCTGTCTGATGTGATGTTTGTTACGACAGCCAATACGTTGAATATTCCGCCGCCCCTGATGGACAGGATGGAGGTCATCCGCATCGCTGGCTATACAGAAGACGAAAAGTTGGAAATTGCCAAACGTCACCTGTTGCCGTCCCAGTTGAAAGCTCATGGTTTGCAGAAGGGCGAGTGGTCACTTGATGATGATGCTCTGCGGCAGACAATCAGGCTCTATACCCGTGAAGCGGGAGTGAGGAATCTTGAACGTGAGATTGCCAAGATGGCGCGAAAATCTGTTAAGGAAATTCTGACAACCGATGTCAAGTCGGTTGACATCACCCTTGACAACCTTGGTAATTACCTTGGTGTCGAGCGTTTTCGCTATGGAATGGCTGAAGGTGAGGATCTGGTCGGTGTCGTAACTGGGCTTGCCTGGACTGAGGTTGGCGGCGAGCTGCTGACGATTGAAGGGGTGATGATGCCAGGACGCGGAAAAATGTCTGTAACTGGCAATCTTCGGGATGTTATGAAGGAATCAATCCAGGCTGCCAATGCCTATGTCAAGTCGAAGGCTGTTGACTTTGGGATTGAGCCTCCTCTGTTTGATAGGCGTGATATTCATGTTCATGTGCCTGAAGGCGCAACGCCAAAGGATGGCCCTTCAGCAGGGGTTGGTATGGCGACAGCGATTGTGTCAGTTATGACGGGTATTCCGGTCAGGAAAGATGTTGCCATGACAGGTGAAATTACTTTGCGTGGCCGTGTATTGCCGATTGGCGGGCTGAAAGAAAAATTGCTGGCAGCCCTGCGCGGCGGGATCAAGATCGTGCTGATCCCTGAGGATAATATCAAGGATCTTGCTGATATTCCTGACAGCGTAAAGAATAATCTGGAAATTCGGCCTGTGTCCATGCTGAGTGATGTTTTGAAGTCAGCGTTGACCGAAGATCTTCAGTCGATTGAATGGGATGAATCCTCAGCCTCCTCTATCGAGGACGATAAAAACGAGGGGTCTGGTGTGACTGCACACTAGATCGAATTGCTTGCAAGTTGTCCTGGTTTTTTTGGAAAATATGGGGAGCGGTATGGGATGATATCTCATGCCGCTTTTTTTGTTTTTTTGTGTCGGAAGCCTTGAAAATGGATTTTTCTTTGAAAATCGCATGATTTCGCGGTTTTATGTTGAAAACCCGTCGTTTTAAAGCGGTTTGTCCTTGTGTGGTTGTGCATGATACTGTTTACAATTCATCCTATAGCAACCTTTGCTAAGTGCGGAGTCTGGCGCGCCTGTTATCTGATGGGCTGTCCGGGACTTAAACCCTAGCTGTCTTGTCAGGTTTTTTGCAGAGATATTGCATGGGATCATGCGACAGTTTTTTTATGAGATAGGATGAGAAAATGAATAAGACTGAATTGGTAGCAGCGATTGCTGAAAAGACTGGACTGTCTAAGGCAGACACAACAGTTACTGTTGATGCCCTTTTTGGTACAATCCAGGATGAGCTGTCCAGTGGTGATGAAGGTGCAGTCAGAATTATTGGTTTTGGCAGTTTTCAGGTTTCTCACCGCAAGGCATCAACAAGAAGAAATCCTGCAACTGGCAAGTCAATGGAAGTTGCCGCCTGTAAGGTTCCAAAATTTAAGGCAGGAAAGTCATTGAAAGAGGCTGTTAACAGCTAGTTTTGGGTTGTTTGTTTCCCTTGTCAGGAGTGATGAGGGCAGGAATCTGCCCTCATTTGTTTTGTATTAAAAAAATTAAAAAAAATATTGTTTTTTGCTTGTTAGAATAGTAAAAATCAGATAGACAGACTTATCGCAAACAAGATTTATGGGCGATTAGCTCAGCTGGGAGAGCACCTCGTTTACACCGAGGGGGTCGGCAGTTCGATCCTGTCATCGCCTACCATACTTGTTTGCGCTTTATAAAATGGCACTCCATTCTTTAAGGAGGTGTAGCTCAGTTGGTTAGAGCGCTGGCCTGTCACGCCAGAGGTCGCGAGTTCGAGTCTCGTCACTTTCGCCATTTATTTATCCTCTTGAAATATCAATCAAAGAAATAGGTTTCTTGCTTTTTGGCTTGCGTCGGGCAGTGTGCTGCTGTACACAGTCTAGAAAGATTTTTCTGCTTTTTGTCAGGTAGAGAAGCAGTGGACTGGATTTGGTCTCAAGAGTAAATCTGTTTCTGCTTTTGTGGTGCTGGCAATATGTCTCAATTTGGCTCTGGAAAAAAGGGTTGTTTTGTAGGCGGAACTTTTTGGATAGGATGGGTGGCTTGTTTGCCGCCCAGCACCTGTTCTTATCTGGTTATATGGGGGAAGTATGAGCCTGCTGCTGATGGACTATTTGCCAATCATAATATTTATCGGGGTTGCTGGCTTTATTGGGGCTGCCCTTATGGTTGCCCCTTTTCTTGTTGCTGTCCGCAATCCTGATCCTGAGAAACTGTCAACCTATGAGTGCGGATTCAATCCGTTTGACGATGCGCGTATGAAGTTTGATGTGCGTTTTTATCTGGTGGCGATCCTGTTTATTATTTTTGATTTGGAGGTCGTGTTTTTGTTTCCTTGGGCTGTCGCTTTTGGTGAACTCGGCTTGTATGCCTTCTGGTCCATGATGATATTCTTGCTGGTTTTGACCATTGGTTTTGCTTATGAATGGCGTAAAGGAGCGTTGGAATGGGATTAAATTTACCTCCTTATTATACGCCTGCGGATATGTCTGGTGGTTCCGTTTCGACAAAAGCTGTGGCTGATCCTTACTTTGAGCAGATGTCTGATGAACTGGGCGATAAGGGTTTTTTTGTTGCGCGCGCAGAGGATCTTGTGAACTGGGCGCGGACAGGTTCGCTGATGTGGATGACATTCGGTCTGGCATGTTGCGCTGTGGAAATGATGCAGGCTGCCATGCCGCGTTATGATATAGAGCGTTTTGGGTTTGCCCCAAGGGCTACGCCCCGCCAGTCGGATGTGATTATTGTTGCTGGAACCCTGACCAATAAGATGGCTCCGGCCCTGCGCAAGGTTTATGATCAGATGCCTGAGCCACGTTATGTTATTTCTATGGGGAGTTGCGCCAATGGAGGGGGGTATTACCATTATTCCTATTCTGTTGTTCGTGGTTGTGACAGGGTGCTCCCTGTTGATGTCTATGTGCCAGGCTGTCCGCCAACGGCTGAGGCATTGGTTTATGGAATTATGTTGCTGCAAAAGAAGATCCGCAGGACGGGCACAATTGTAAGATGACCGTTGTTGCTAGGGTTGTAGAGCTAGTGTCGGTTTTTTGTATTGAATATATTGGGTTGCTGGTATGGAAAAAGAACTGGAAGAGCTGGGTGTATATCTGGAAGGCGCGCTATCTACATCCCTGGAAAAGTGGCATATCAAATATGGTGAGTTGACACTTTTTGTCCTGGTATCAGATATTTTGACTGTACTTAAGACTTTGCGTGATGATAATAAATGCCAATTTATCAATTTTATTGATCTTTGCGGTGTCGATTATCCTCAGAGACTTATGCGCTTTGATGTTGTTTATCATTTGCTTAGTCCTAAGGCGAATCTCAGGATTAGGGTTAAGGTGCAGGTTGATGAAGATAGTACTGTGCCAAGTGCAATAAATGTATTTCCAGCTGCTAACTGGTTTGAACGCGAAGCCTATGATATGTATGGTATATTGTTTTCAGACCATCCTGACTTGCGCAGGATGTTGACAGATTATGGTTTTGTGGGACATCCTTTGCGTAAGGATTTTCCGATGACTGGTAACGTCGAAGTGCGTTATGATGATGAGCTGAAACGTGTGATCTATGAGCCTGTGAAATTGGGGCAGGCTTTTCGTAATTTTGACTTTGAATCTCCTTGGGAGGGTGCTGCGCAGATATTGCCTGGCGATGAGAAGGCTTCTGGAAAAGATGCCGCTGACTAGGCGGGCTTGAGAGTAATGCGGCTGGTTGGTGATAGCCGGAAAAATGCAGGGTTTTGTTATTTGGAGACTCTGTTCTATAAGAAGAAGAGTAGACTGGATCGTAATGGCCGAGAGTGAAATCAGAAATTTTACCATTAATTTTGGTCCGCAACATCCTGCTGCCCATGGTGTCTTGCGCCTTGTTCTTGAGCTGGACGGTGAGGTTGTCAACCGTGTTGATCCTCATATCGGCTTGTTGCATCGTGGGACAGAAAAACTGATTGAGGCCAAGACCTATATGCAGGCCATGCCTTACTTTGACAGGCTTGACTATGTTGCACCAATGAACCAGGAACATGCATTTGCCTTGGCCATTGAAAAACTTCTGGGTGTGACTGTGCCAAAGCGTGGACAGCTCATTCGTGTGCTTTATTCAGAAATTGGCCGTATCCTTTCGCACCTGCTGAATGTCACGACCCAGGCTATGGATGTTGGGGCATTGACACCGCCGCTCTGGGGGTTTGAAGAGCGCGAAAAGTTAATGGTTTTCTATGAACGTGCCTGTGGATCACGAATGCACGCCAATTATTTTCGGGTTGGCGGTGTTCATCAGGATCTGCCTGAGCAGCTTATCACTGATATCTATGATTTTTGTGACCCGTTCCTCAAGGTCTGTGATGATATTGAGGGTTTGTTGACCGATAACCGTATTTTCAAGCAGCGTAATGTTGATATTGCTGTGGTTTCGCTGGAAGATGCTTTTGCCTGGGGCTTTACGGGTGTAATGGTGCGCGGTTCTGGGGCAGCATGGGATTTAAGGAAATCACAGCCTTATGAATGTTATGACGAACTTGAGTTTGATATTCCTATAGGCAAGAACGGTGATTGTTATGACCGTTACCTGATCCGTATGGAAGAGATGCGCGAATCTGTAAAAATTATGAAGCAGTGCTGCGAGCGGCTACAAACAGAAAAATCGCTGGTTATTGTTGAGGATGACAAATATTCACCGCCACGTCGTTCTGAAATGAAGAGTTCTATGGAATCCCTTATTCATCATTTTAAAATCTATACAGAAGGAATGAAAGTTCCTGAGGGCGAAGTCTATACGGCTGTGGAAGCCCCGAAGGGTGAATTTGGTGTTTATCTGGTGTCTGACGGATCAAATAAGCCGTACCGTTGCAAGATCCGCGCGCCAGGATTTGCCCATTTACAGGCCATGGACTTTCTGAACAGGGGGCATATGTTGGCCGATGTGTCGGCTGTGCTTGGGTCGCTGGATATTGTGTTTGGAGAGGTTGACCGATGACCAATAATGCCGCTGGTGTGCAGCAGCCTGAGAGTTTTGAATTTTCATCTGAAAATTTGGAGTGGGCAAAGCAGCAGCTTAAAAAATACCCTGAAGGGCGTGAAGCCTCTTGTACGATTCCGTTTTTGTGGCGTGTCCAGGAGCAACATGATGGCTGGTTGCCTGAAGCCGCTATCCGTTATGTTGGCGACATGTTGGATGTACCCTATATCCGTGTGATGGAGGTGGCGACATTCTACACCATGTTTGCGCTGAAGCCTGTTGGAAAATATTTTGTCCAGCTTTGCGGCACAACGCCCTGTATGTTGCGGGGTTCTGAAGAATTGAAGAAGGTCTGTGCTGACGTGATTGGTGTCCAAAATACAGTGACATCAGACGGTGTGTTTTCTTGGCTGGAAGTCGAGTGTCTTGGGGCGTGTTGTAATGCCCCTATGGTTCAGGTCAACCAGGACTATTATGAAGACCTGACACCTGATAATTTTCGCCAGCTTCTTGCTGACCTGAAAGCAGGTAAAGAGGTGAAGGTTGGCTCACAGACTGGGCGAGAGGGTTCTTGCCCCGCTGGTGGGGTTACAAGTTTGACTGACAAGGGTTTGTATGATGGTAAGGGAGGGCAGGGCTGATGCTGGCTGACAAGGACCGTATCTTTACCAACCTGTACGGTCTTCATGACTGGGGTCTTGAAGGCGCGTTGAAACGTGGTGCGTGGGATGGCACAAAAGGCCTGCTTGAAAAGGGGCGTGACTGGATCATTGATGAAATGAAGGCCTCTGGCCTGCGTGGCCGTGGCGGAGCTGGGTTTCCGACTGGCCTGAAATGGTCCTTTATGCCGAAGGAATCAGATGGTCGTCCCCATTATTTGGTGATTAATGCCGATGAATCGGAGCCAGGAACCTGTAAAGACCGCGAGATCATGCGTCATGACCCGCATTTGTTGATAGAGGGGGCAATGCTTGCCTCTTTTGCTATGGGGGCCAAAGCTGCATACCTTTACATACGCGGCGAATTTATTTTTGAGCGCAAGCAGCTGCAAAAGGCTGTTGACCAGGCTTATGATGCAGGCCTGATTGGTAAGAATAACAAGAATGGCTATGATTTTGACTTTTATATTCATCATGGTGCTGGGGCCTATATTTGCGGTGAAGAGACAGCCCTTTTGGAAAGCCTTGAGGGTAAGAAAGGAATGCCACGCCTGAAGCCACCATTCCCTGCGAATATGGGACTGTATGGCGCGCCGACGACTGTCAACAATGTTGAGTCTATTGCGGTTGCCCCTGATATTTTACGCCGTGGTGCCGGCTGGTTTGCCGGACTTGGCAAGCCCAACAATACAGGCACAAAATTGTTTTCGATCTCAGGACATGTCGAAAGGCCTTGCAATGTTGAGGAGGAAATGGGTATCCCGTTCAGGGAGCTGATCGAAAAACATTGCGGCGGCGTGACAGGCGGATGGGATAATCTGCTTTGCGTTATACCTGGAGGTTCATCTGTGCCGCTAATACCTGCACCAAACTGCCAGGACTTGCCTATGGATTTTGACAGCCTTGTGGCTCAGGGCTCTGGCCTTGGAACTGCCGCTGTCATCGTGATGGACAAGTCAACGGACATCATTCGGGCGATTGCTAGACTGTCCTATTTTTATAAGCATGAATCTTGCGGACAATGCACGCCTTGCCGTGAAGGGACTGGCTGGATGTGGCGGGTGCTGACCAGGATGGTCGATGGCCGTGCTGAAAAACGTGAAATTGATATGTTGTTGGATGTGACCAAGCAGGTTGAGGGGCATACCATTTGCGCGCTGGGTGATGCTGCTGCGTGGCCTGTCCAGGGCTTGATTAGACATTACAGGCATGTCATAGAGGAACGGATTGATGAATTTTCTTCAAGGTCGGACACGGACGGGGCTGTGACCTCAAAAGATGTTGAGACAGTATAGTAACACTCTTTGTTGCTGTCAGGTAGCAGGAAAAAAAGATAAACGCTATCACATCATATATGGGTGTGAGGGCAGGATATACCATACTTTAATAATAACCCTTCTGGCGCAGTTTGCTCAGGTACAGGGTCGGTTCAGGGAATAGGGGCACAACAGAATGCCAAAACTCAACATTGATGGGACAGAGATTGACGTTGAGGACGGGATTACCTTGATTCAGGCCTGTGAAGAGGCTGGCGTGGAAATTCCCCGCTTCTGTTATCATGAACGCCTGTCCGTTGCTGGGAATTGCCGGATGTGCCTGGTTGAGGTTGTCGGGGCACCAAAGCTGGTTGCTTCCTGTGCGATGGGTGTCAGTGACCTGCGCCCAGGCCCTGAGGGACAGCCTCCTGAGATCAAGACATTGTCTCCAAAAGTTAAAAAGGCTCGTGAAGGCACGATGGAATTTCTGCTGATTAACCATCCGCTGGATTGTCCAATCTGTGACCAGGGCGGTGAGTGTGACTTGCAGGACCAGGCTGTTGCCTTTGGCGGTAAGCTGAGCCGTTTTGATGAAAATAAACGCGCTGTTGAGGATCGTAATATTGGCCCCCTGATCAAAACGATCATGACGCGCTGTATCAGTTGTACGCGCTGTGTCCGCTTTATGACAGAGATTGCAGGATTTGACGAACTGGGTCAGACAGGGCGTGGTGAGGGTGCAGAAATCACGACATATCTTGATACCGCAATCTTGTCAGAAATGTCTGGCAATGTGATTGACCTTTGTCCTGTTGGCGCACTGACCTCAAGGCCATTTGCCTTTACTGCACGTTCCTGGGAAATGAAGAAAACTGAAACCATTGATGTGATGGATGCCAACGGGGCGAATATCCGTATTGAAAGCCGTGGCAATGAGGTTCTTCGGATCATGCCAAGGGAACATGATGCAGTGAATGAGGAATGGATTTCCGACAAGTCCCGTTTTGTCTGGGATGGCCTGCGCTCGCAGCGGTTGGACAGGCCATATATCCGGGATGAGGGTGTGTTGCGTGAAGCCAGTTGGAAAGAGGCTTTCTCAACCATTGCAACAAAAGTAAATTCAGTGTCTCCTGTGCGTATAGCTGCTATCGCTGGAGATTTGTGCGGTGTTGAGGAAATGTTTGCTCTTAAGGAGCTGTTGACAGCCCTGGGAACACCAAATATGGATTGTCGTCAGGATGGCAGTTTGCTTGACCCTGCCCTGGGACGCGAAAGTTATGTTTTTAACAGTACAATTGAGGCGATTGATGATACCGACCTGCTGTTGATCGTTGGGTCAAACCCCAGGCTTGAAGCCCCCGTTATCAATGCCCGTATTTACCAAAACTGGCTTAATGGCGACATGCCGATTTATCTGGTTGGCCAGGATGCCGACCTGCTCTATGACTATGAAAGTCTTGGGGATGGCCCAGAACAGCTGGTGGAAATTCTCAATGGCAAAAGCCCGTTGAGCAAGGCGTTGGAAAAGGCAAAGCGTCCCATGATACTCCTGGGACAGGCTGCCTTTGCCCGTGACGATGGCAAGGACATTTTGGCACTGGCCGGACGGGTGGCTCAGGAAAAAGGCTTTGTCAGGACTGGTGATAACTGGAACGGTTTTAATATCCTGCATACTGCGGCAGCCCGTGTTGGTGGCTTTGATATTGGCTTTGTACCAGGTGAGGGCGGTGTCCGTACCAACTCAATCCTGAATGCTGCTGAAAAGGGTGAAATGGAAGTCGTTTTTTTGCTTGGCGCAGACGAAATTAATGTTAATAAGCTGTCCACGACCTTTGTTGTCTATCAGGGCAGCCATGGGGAAATTGGGGCGCAAATGGCGGATGTTATATTGCCTGGTGCAGCCTATACAGAAAAAAGCGCAACCTATGTCAATACTGAAGGACGTGTTCAGATGACAAGCAAGGCAACGTTCCCGCCTGGGGAAGCACGCGAAGACTGGAAAATTATCAGGGAGCTGTCAGAATATCTTGGCAAGCCTCTTTCCTTTAATACCATTGAGCAGTTGCACCAATCTCTTTATAAAACAGCACCGCACCTGGCCTCACTGAACAGTATAGATGTAGAGCAGGGCGGCGAAATGTTTAAAAACTTTACGATGAAGGAGTTGCAGTTGCGTTCTGAGCCTTTCGGGATTTCTATCGTAGACTTCTATCTTTCAAACCCTATTGCAAGGGCATCTGCGATCATGGCCGAAATGAGTGCCCTGAAGCAGGAAAGAGACAGGGGAGCGGCCTAAACAATGATGGATTTTTTTTGGACAAATATATGGCCTTGGCTGACGTGGTCTCCTATCCTGATAGCTTTTCAGAGCCTTGCCCTGTTGGTGTCCCTGCTTATCCTGGTCGCCTTCTTGCTCTATGCCGACCGTAAAATTTGGGCTGCTGTGCAGATCAGGCGCGGACCAAATGTGGTCGGGCCATTTGGTCTGTGGCAGTCCTTTGCCGATATGATTAAGTTTGTCACCAAGGAAGTTATTATTCCGTCTGGGTCAAACAAGGTTGTTTTCCTGATGGCACCACTGGTCAGCTCTGTACTGGCTCTGTCGGCCTGGGCTGTGATCCCGATCAATGAGGGCTGGGGTGTTGCCAGCCTGAATGTTGGTATCCTCTATATTTTTGCGATATCCTCGTTGGAAGTTTATGGCGTTATTTTGGGAGGCTGGGCTTCCAATTCTAAATATGCCTTTCTCGGCGCGTTGCGCTCTGCCGCGCAAATGATTTCTTATGAGGTCTCTATTGGTTTTGTGATTGTGACAGTCTTGCTATGTGCCGGTTCGCTGAACCTGACTGATATTGTCAATGCCCAAAAAGGGCAATATGGCATGTTCAGCTGGTACTGGTTGCCACTGTTCCCAATGTTTATCGTGTTCTTTATTTCAGCACTGGCTGAAACCAATAGGCCGCCATTTGACCTGCCAGAAGCAGAATCGGAACTTGTGGCAGGGTTTATGGTTGAGTATTCTTCAACACCTTACCTTTTGTTTATGCTTGGTGAATATGTGGCGATTTTGCTGATGTGTGCGCTGACAACAATATTGTTCCTTGGCGGCTGGTTGCCACCATTTGATGTTGCACCATTTAACTGGTTGCCAGGTGTTTTCTGGTTTGTCTTCAAGCTTTGTTTTGTCTTCTTTTTCTTTGCCATGGTGAAGGCGATTGTACCGCGTTACAGGTATGACCAGCTGATGCGTCTGGGATGGAAAGTCTTTTTGCCGTTGTCACTGTTTATGGTCGTGGTGGTTGCAAGTGTCTTGCAATACCAGAAAGTCGTGGGGTAAAGGGTTAAGAATATGAGAATTGGACAAATCTTTAAGTCATTCTTTTTGCTGGAATTTATATCGGCATTCTTTTTGGCCATGCGCTATTTCTTTAAGGCAAAGCCTACGATTAACTATCCTTATGAAAAGGGACCAGTCAGTCCAAGGTTTCGCGGAGAGCATATGCTACGCCGTTATCCGAACGGTGAAGAACGCTGCATTGCCTGTAAGTTGTGTGAAGCCATATGTCCAGCGCAGGCGATAACCATTGAGGCTGGGCCAAGACATAATGACGGGACACGGCGCACGACCAAATATGATATTGACATGACGAAGTGCATTTATTGTGGTTATTGTCAGGAAGCTTGTCCCGTTGATGCAATCGTTGAGGGGCCAAACTTTGAGTTTGCTACGGAAACACGCGAAGAACTGTTTTACGACAAGGATAAATTATTGGCTAATGGTGATCGCTGGGAACGGGCAATTGTTCGTAACCTAAAGCTGGATGCACCATATCGCTAGAGCATATGAAGACAAGTTGCATAGGCTTGTCTGGTTAAAGTTGCGACCAATAAGGACTCTGGAGCAAAAAATGATCGAAATTAAATCCATTTTGCTCTAGGCCGTATTGAAGGTTTGAAGGTTTTGGCCAAAGGGTCACAAGAGTTTAGGAAGAACGGGAAACGAATATGAGTGTGGTAAATGTATTTTTCTACATCTTTGCGACAACATTGGTGGTGTCATCGCTTTTGGTGATCACATCGCGCAATCCTGTCTATTCAGTGATTTTTCTGATTATGGCCTTCTTCAATGCTGCTGGCCTGTTTATTCTGTTGCACGCTGAATTCTTGGCAATGATCCTTGTGATTGTCTATGTTGGCGCGGTGGCTGTGCTGTTCTTGTTTGTTGTGATGATGCTGGATATTGATTTTGCCGAATTGCGCTCTGGCTATATGAAGTATATGCCACTTGGTGTTTTGTTTGGAATTGGCCTGTTTGCTGAACTTGGCCTGCTGTTCAAAGCGTGGACGTTGCCGGCCGATGTGGCAAAAAACATAGCAACACCAGTTCCAAAAGATGAAGCCATTACCAATACAGAAGCCATCGGACGTGTGCTTTATACTGATTATGTTCTTTTCTTTCAGACTGCTGGGCTTATCCTGCTGGTGGCAATGATTGGCGCAATTATCTTGACACTGCATCATAAGAAAGGTGTCAAACGACAGAATATTGCGGAGCAGGTTGGACGGAAACGTGAAGATGCCATTGAGATGGTCAAGGTCGAAAGTGGCAAGGGACTATAATTTTTTTTGTAAAAATGTTATGCACCCTGACAGATATCAGAGAGATATACTGCCAGGGAGAATAAAAGGTGATAAAAATGTTGGAAGTTGGGTTATCCCATTACCTGTTTTTGGGGGCAATTATCTTCGTTCTGGGAATCTTCGGAATTTTCCTGAACAGGAAGAACATTATTGTGATTCTGATGTCTATTGAGCTGATACTTTTGGCAGTGAATATTAATTTTGTGGCTTTTTCCTATTATCTTGGGGATTTGACAGGACAGATTTTTTCAATCTTTATCCTGACGGTTGCCGCTGGTGAAGCCGCTATTGGTTTGGCTATAGTTGTTGTATATTTCAGAAATCGTGGCACCATCGCGGTTGAAGACATAAATGTGATGAAGGGCTAGGACAGGCAGGTTCATGATTTTTAAAGCTATTGTTTTTCTGCCGCTAATTGGTGCATTGGTCGCCGGTTTTTTTGGCAGGTTCATTGGTCACAAGGCAAGTGAATATCTGACGGCCACTTTGGTGGTCATATCGGCACTGCTGTCCTGGGTTGCCTTTTACCAGGTTGGTATCGGCGGCCAGGATGTCAATACCATTCACCTGCTACGCTGGATTACGTCTGGTGACCTGAATGTCAACTGGAGTTTGCGGATTGATACCCTGACTGTGGTGATGCTGGTGGTGGTCAACTCGGTTTCTGCCCTGGTGCATATCTATTCTATTGGCTATATGCATAATGACCCACACCGGGCACGTTTCTTTTCCTACCTGTCCCTGTTTACCTTTGCTATGCTGATGTTGGTGACATCTGACAATTTGCTGCAATTGTTTTTTGGTTGGGAAGGTGTGGGACTCGCGTCTTATCTGTTGATTGGGTTTTGGTACCAGAAGCCTTCAGCGAATGCAGCTGCCATCAAGGCCTTTGTTGTCAACCGCGTTGGCGACTTCGGTTTTGCCCTGGGTATTTTTGGGGTCTATCTGATCTTTGGCACCATTAACCTGGAACAAATTTTTGCAGCTGCACCTGAAAAGGCATCAGCTGTGATGCATTTTCTGAGCTGGGATCTAAATGCCCTGACTGTGGTTACCCTGTTGTTGTTTATGGGCGCGATGGGCAAGTCGGCTCAGTTCCTGCTCCATACCTGGTTGCCTGATGCTATGGAAGGGCCTACCCCGGTGTCTGCCCTGATTCATGCTGCCACGATGGTGACAGCAGGTGTCTTTATGGTAGCCCGCCTGTCTCCCTTGTTTGAACAGGCTCCGTTGACGTTGCAAATCGTAACATTTGTCGGGGCAAGTACAGCCTTTTTTGCAGCAACTGTTGGGGTGACCCAAAATGATATCAAGCGGGTGGTGGCCTATTCTACCTGTTCGCAGTTGGGCTATATGTTTGTTGCCCTTGGCGTTGGAGCTTATGGCGTAGCGATTTTTCACCTGTTTACACATGCTTTCTTTAAGGCCTTGTTGTTCCTCGGCTCGGGTTCTGTGATCCATGCGGTTTCTGATGAGCAGGACTTGCGTAAAATGGGGGGGCTGTGGCGAAAAATCCCAAAAACTTGGGCGATGATGCTGGTCGGGACGCTGGCTCTGACAGGTTTCCCGTTGACAGCAGGATTCTTTTCCAAGGATGCAGTGATTGAGGTAGCCTATGCTTCACACAGCCAGGTCGGCATGTATGCTTTCTGGATGACGGTGATAGCAGCTTTCCTGACATCCTTCTATTCCTGGAGACTCATGTTTATGGCCTTCCACGGCACATCCCGGGTTGAGCCAGAAGCCGCCAAACATATCCATGAATCGCCCTATGTGATGCTGATACCACTGTTTATTCTGGCAGCTGGTGCATTGTTTGCAGGGCTGGTCTTCAAGTCCTATTTTGTTGGGGCTGACTATACCGCCTTTTGGCGCAACTCGCTGTCAATTGACAAGGATATTATGCACCATATGCATGATGTGCCGACCTGGGTGAAATATTCGCCGCTGGTGATGATGATTTCCGGTTTTGTGATTTCTTACCTGTGCTATATTATGTGGCCATCCATTCCAGGGAAAATTGCCAAGTCTTTCCTTTTCAGGCCTGTCTATAAGTTCTTGTTGAACAAATGGTATATTGATGAGCTTTATGACATCCTGTTTGTCCGTCCGGCCTTCTGGATTGGCCGTCTGTTATGGAAAACTGGCGATGGAAAAATTATTAACGGTTTTGGGCCTGATGGAATTTCAGCCCGTGTCCTGGATATTACCAAAGGTGCTGTGAAAATGCAGACAGGCTATATGTATCATTATGCATTTGCAATGTTGATCGGGCTTGCTGCCCTGATGACCTGGCTTATGTTTACGCCTGGAGGAATGTAATGAATCCGGATCTGTTTATCTTTCAGTACTTGCTCAGTGCCATCATTTTTGCACCTGTTATTGGGGCATTGATCCTGTTGCTGCTTGTGCGCGGCGATGATGAAAATGCACAGAACAGTGCAAGGTCAGTTGCCCTTTGGACAACTGTGTTCACTTTCCTGATTTCGCTGTCATTACTGTATTTCTTTGACAACGCGACCGCTGAATTCCAGTTTGTTGAGAAACGGAACTGGATGTCAGGGCTGTTGTCTTACCATCTTGGGGTCGATGGCATTTCTGTAATGTTTGTTATCTTGACAACCTTCCTGATGCCGATTTCAATTTTGGCAAGCTGGAGCAGTATCAGGGTGCGGGTCAAGGAATATATGGTGGCCTTCCTGCTGCTTGAAACCTTTATGGTCGGTGTGTTTTGCGCCCTCGACAGTGTGTTGTTTTATGTGTTCTTTGAGGGCAGCCTGATCCCTATGTTCCTGATTATCGGGATTTGGGGGGGTAAGAACAGGGTTTATGCGTCCTATAAATTCTTCCTTTATACCTTGCTTGGCTCTGTCCTGATGTTGCTTGCCATTATGGCGATGTATTGGGAGACTGGGACAACAGACATTCCCACAATGCTTAAATATAGCTTTCCTGCCTCAATGCAGCCCTGGCTATGGTTTGCCTTCTTCGCATCCTTCTCGGTAAAGATGCCGATGTGGCCTGTCCATACCTGGTTGCCGGATGCCCATGTGGAAGCACCAACAGCAGGGTCTGTGATCTTGGCGGCAGTATTGTTGAAAATGGGGGGCTATGGCTTCCTGCGTTTCTCTATCCCAATGTTTCCGTTGGCGACAGCCGACTTTGCCTGGATCATCTATTACCTGTCTGTGATTGCCATCATTTATACCTCATTGGTTGCGTTGGTGCAGGAAGACATGAAGAAACTGATAGCCTATTCTTCGGTTGCCCATATGGGCTATGTCACCCTGGGGATGTTTTCTCTGAATGTTGAGGGTGTTGAGGGCGGTATTTTCCAGATGTTGTCCCACGGTATTGTTTCTGGTGCGTTATTTCTGGCGGTTGGTGTGGTCTATGACAGGATGCATACCCGCGAGATCAAGGCTTATGGCGGGCTGGTGGAACGGATGCCAGTCTTTGCCTTTGTCTTTATGCTGTTCACGATGGCGAATGTCGGGTTGCCGGGGACAAGTGGTTTTGTAGGTGAGTTCCTGGTCTTGCTTGGTATCTTCAAGGTCAATAGCTGGATCGCCCTATTGGCTACAACAGGTGTGGTGCTTTCTGCGGGTTACGCGCTTTACCTGTATCGCAGGGTAGTGTTTGGCAAAATAGAAAAACCAGCACTCCAGACCATTACAGACATGAATATGCGGGAAATCGTGACCATTGGACCACTGGTAATCCTGACCATATTATTTGGTGTATATCCCTCCCTGATGCTGGATATCATGGATGTTTCAGTGAAAAATTTGGTGCAAAATTACCATAGTGCATTAGAGGCTGCCGGGATGACGCATATGGGCACTGTGAAGTAACAATGCTCGACAGGTAAGACAGGTTACCTGGCGGGTCAATGAATTTTTGGAAACAGGTTTTGGGTGTCCTGAGCAGGGCCAGGACAGGTTTTTTAAGCAAATTAAGGTGGCACAGTTAGCGGAATGTATTCAGATATTTTTTCTATTCTTCCAGAGATCATTCTGGCTATTGGTGCCATGTTGCTCCTGATGATTGGTGTCTTCAAAAAAGACGGCGAAAGCAGTGTTGTCGGCATTCTGTCTTTGGGGTTGATTATCATCACCGGGATGTTTGTCTATATGCAGCCTTCAGAACCACAGGTTGCCTTTAACGACAGTTTTACGATTGATGCCTTTGCCCGTTTTCTAAAAATATTGGTCTTGCTGGGCAGTTTTGTCGTGATCTATATGTCCAATGAATATATTCAGGAAGCCAGGCTGCGGTATTTTGAGTTCCCTATCCTCATATTGCTTGCAACTGTTGGCATGATGCTGATGATTTCTGCCAGTGATATGATGGGGCTTTATCTCGGACTTGAACTGCAAAGTCTGTCACTTTACGTGCTGGCCAGTTTTCACCGCAGATCCATCAAGTCGAGTGAGGCTGGCCTGAAATATTTTGTATTGGGCGCGCTGTCTTCAGGGATGTTGCTTTACGGGATTTCCCTGGTTTACGGTATGACAGGCTCAACACATTACAGTGTTATAGCCACCGTGTTGAAGGCTGGAGATGTCAATATCGGTCTGATCATCGGACTGGTTTTCATCATGGCAGCGATGGCCTTTAAAATTTCAGCTGCACCTTTCCATATGTGGACTCCGGATGTCTATGAAGGCGCGCCAACCCCTGTAACAGCCTTTTTCGCAGGGGCTCCAAAAGTGGCTGCAATGGCCTTACTGATGCGCCTGATCTTTGAGGCTTTTCCGCATATTACAAACCACTGGCGGCAAATTTTGGTATTTATGTCCCTGGTGTCTATGGTTCTTGGGGCTTTTGCGGCCATCGGACAGACCAATATCAAGAGGCTGGTTGCTTATAGTTCTATCGCTAATATGGGCGCGATCCTGGTTGGACTGGTTGCCGGAACACAGTTTGGTATCAGCTCTGTCCTGATTTACCTGACAATCTATCTTATCACCACCCTTGGTTTGTTTGCCTGCATTCTGGCAATGAAGCGGGAGGGGGAAATGGTCGAAGATATTTCCCAGCTTGCCGGTCTGTCCAAAAATAACCTGCTGATGGCTTCGCTGATGGGAATTTTCTTCCTGTCGCTGGCAGGTATTCCGCCGTTTGCAGGGTTCTGGGCCAAATTTTATGTCTTTTCAGCAGTGATTGATACAGCACGGGGAGATGCAGCAGGCGTGGCGCATCCTGGCCTTTACTGGTTTGCTGCAATCGGGATTGTCTCGACAGTGGTTGGTGCATTCTATTATCTAAGAATGGTCAAGATCATGTTTTTTGACGAGGCGGTGATAGATACGCTTGACCCGATGCATGGCAAGTTACAGTTTATAGCTGTGTTGGCGGGTATCTTTACCATTTTCTTTATCTTCTTCCCAGATCCCCTGATTTCTTCAGCCCAGATCGCTGCGGCCAGTTTCTTTAGATAGGAATGGCTATCGTCACCAAAAATCTGGTACAGGTAAAAGTGCCTCCAGGCTATATGATTCGGAGCTATAAGGAAAAACCTTCGACCAACCAATATGCCTTGCAGACAGCCAGGCATATATCAAGTGTGGCTGGTTTTGCACCGTGTTGGATCACTGCACAAAGACAGACTGCGGGCAGGGGAGCCAAGGGACGGCAATGGATATCCCAGGATAAAGGCAACCTTTATACCAGCCTGCTATTTCATCCTGGATGCCAGGACAAGTATCTCTCCCACATTTCCCTTATTGCAGGTATTGCCCTGTATGATGCGGTCACGGAATTATCTGTCCAGAACCTTCCTGGATTATTGCTGAAATGGCCAAATGACCTGATGGTTGGCACTGCCAAGCTGGCAGGAATATTGGTTGAAACCCAAAAAAATATATCGTTACATGGATGTTTTGCTGTTATTGGAACAGGACTGAATATTACAATGGCACCAAGTCTGCCAGACAGGGCAACGATATGCCTCAATAATTTGGGGATTGACCAAGGGGCGGCTGAAGTTTTGCAAGGCCTGGCACTTGCGACAGACCATTGGCTGAAGGCATGGGACAGGGGCAATAATTTCCATCTTATCGCCAGAGCCTGGGTTGCCAGGGCACAGATCAGTGACAGGATAATCGTGGTGACAGAGACAGGCAAAAAAATGCTTCAGGGTATGTGCAAGGGCATTGATCACAGGGCAAGGCTGGTTATTGAGCCAGAAGACGGAAAACAACGGGCGATAGAATTTAACAGGATTGAGCAGATAACCTTATCTGGGCGACAGTAAATTGGAAGAACTTATGAGTAAACAGGACAAGAACCAACAAGAGCTGGTGTTTTTGCCTTTGGGCGGCGTTGGTGAAATTGGGATGAACCTCTATCTTTATGGATTGGGGACAGCTAAAAAACGTAAATGGCTGATGGTTGATCTCGGCATTACATTTGGCGGAGAATTTGAACCAGGTGTTGACATTATTTTTCCTGATACAAAATTTATTGAGGAAAATAGTGGTGACTTGTTGGGGCTTTTGCTGACCCATGCCCATGAAGACCATTACGGGGCAGTGGTTGATCTTTGGCCCAGGCTGAAACATAATCTTCCCATCTGGTGTACCCCCTACACGGCTGCCCTGTTGCGCGGAAAAATTGCAGACAACAGCTCTGGCCTGAAATTTGACATCAGGGAAGTGGCAATGTCCTCGCGTTTCTCAATAGGGGACTTTGACCTGGAACTGATCACCATGTCCCATTCCATCCCTGAGCCGAATGCAGTAATCATGCGTACTCCCCTGGGCAATGTGTTCCATACAGGGGACTGGAAGTGTGATCCTGACAGTATCGGCAGCGCAGGCATAGAAATGGAACGGCTGGCCTATGCCGGAAATGAGGGCATAGATGTCATGGTCTGCGATTCGACCAATGCCCCAACCAAGGGGGACAGCGGTACAGAAACCCAGGTTGCCAAGACATTGATGAAGGTAATTGCAGGGGAAAAGAACAGGGTTATTGTCACGACCTTTGCCTCAAACCTGACACGGGTTCTGTCCATCGTCAAGGCGGCAAAGGCTGCCGGCAGGGATGTGGTTCTGGCAGGACGCTCCATGTGGCGTGTTGTCGAGGCTGGGAGGGAAACGGGTTATATAGACCCTGACATGAAGTTTTATGACCAGTCTGACTATGGATACCTTCCTAAGGACAAGGTCGTCCTGATATGCACGGGCTCCCAGGGAGAAGGACGCGCAGCCCTCGGGAGAATTGCCAACAGGGAGCATCCAGAACTGACACTGAACAAGGATGACCTGGTAATTTTTTCCTCGAAGATGATCCCCGGCAATGAAAAGTCTGTGTTCCGTCTCTATAACCTTCTGGTTGACCAGGGTATCCGTATCCTGACAGAAAAGGACGATATGGTTCATGTTTCGGGGCATCCGCCCCAGGGCGACCTGAAAAAAATGTATGACCTGATCCAGCCGAAAGCCGCAGTGCCAATGCACGGCGAAGCCCTTCACTTGGAAATACATGCCCAATTTGCACGCGATAACGGTGTCCGTGATGCCAAGGCGATACGCAACGGGGATATCTTGCGGCTGTTGCCGGGAAAACTGGAAAAGGTTGATGAGGTATTTTCAGGCCGTCTCTATAAAGATGGCAGGTTGTTGATCCCTGCAAGTCATGATGCGATAAGACAGCGGCGCAGGCTGAGCTTTGTCGGCTTTATTACGGTCTCTATTGTGATTGACAAGGCAGGAAACCTGTTGGCAGACCCTGTTTTTGCCTCTGAAGGTATCCCTATTGAGGACAAGCAGACCCCACAGACCCCACTGACCTATGATGTTTTGCATAAGGAAATTAAGGGGACACTGAAGTCGGTTGCCAAAAAATCCCGCAGGAACAAGGGGGTGGTGAAGGAGGCTGTCCGCCGCGCTGTGAGGGCCAAGATTAATTTTTTGTGGGGCAAGAAGACTGTCTGCATTATCATGGTCAGCCAGGTCACTGGGGGCAGGGGCTGAACCACAGGTCACACAAAAGGGACACTTTCCTGATGGAAGTGTCCCTTTTGGAATCCTGTATTATCTTGTTGGCATTGCCTGTTCAATCTGCTGATAAAGCTTGACTGCCGCAGGGAATTTTCCTGCCTCACAGTTTTGGGTCAACTTTTCGGCGAGTGGCTCAAGTTTCTTTTCAACATCTTCCGATATCTTGTTGCTGTCGGCTTTGCTTGCAAGGGTATCAAGTAGTTTTAGGCAGTCAGCTGTACTTGTGGGGGTGGCAACTCCAGCATGGACAGCAGTCGTGATGAGCATGAGGGGGGCGATAATCGTGCCAAGTGCTATAATTTTGTTCATTTTACCAAACTTCCTTCATTGAAGTGTCAATCGGTTCACAAACCCTGCAAAAATATACCAAGGGGGCTTCGTATATTGCAGTTTTTGACGAATGATGGTTTCAAGTGAACCATCCAATTATAACGGAATAATGTCCGCTGCCAGCCTGTATGTTATAGCAGCTCACAAAGTAATTACTGTTTCAGGAGGAAAACGCAGGGCAACAAGGCCCTGCTGTCTGGAATTACGAGTATCCCAACCATATCCCTGTTCTGGCTAAAGCTGCTCAATCCTAATCATTTGCGGCTTGCCGACCAGGTGGCCGTCTTTCTGGATCGCGGCAAGGGCATCACGGATGGACTGTTCAAGGGTGGCGTGGGTAATCATGACAATGGTTGCGCCCTCTTTGTCAGTGTTGCCGCCCTCTTCGAGCTTCTGGACAATGGACTTGAGTGAAATCTTTTGCTCTGCCATGTGGGTGGCGATGGCCGCAAGCACACCGATCTGGTCAACCACATCAAGCCGGATATAATATCCTCCCTGATGGGCACGCGTCTTGGCATTTTTATAGGGTTTCAGGTCTTTTGCAGGGTTGATAAAGGGTGGGACAACCAGACCGCGCGCGATGTCAATCAGGTCGCCCATGACAGAGGAAGCCGTTGGCCCTGCCCCAGCACCGGGGCCTGTCAGCATCACGTCACCGACAAAGTCACCTTTGACGGCAACGCAGTTTGTCACACCACTGACCTCGGCAATGGTTGAGTGTTTGGGCACCATCGCAGGGTGAACCCGCTGTTCTATACCGCTGTCTGTCATTTGGGACATACCCAACAGCTTGATGCGGTATCCCAAATCTCTGGCAGCTGCGATATCTTCAGAGGTAATGTCCTCAATGCCCTCAATATAGACATCCTTAAAGGAAGGTTGTGTCCCAAAGGACAGGGAGGTCAGCAAGGCCAACTTGTGGGCGGCATCAAACCCGCCAATATCAGTAGTGGGGTCAGCCTCAGCATAACCCTCGTCCTGGGCATCCTTAAGAATGTCATCAAAGGGGCGGCCTTCCTGCTCCATCAGGGTCAGGATATAATTACATGTGCCATTCAGGATGCCATAGACCCGCGAGACCTCATTGCCTGTCAGGCTTTCACGCATGGTCTTGACAATCGGGATGCCGCCAGCAACGGCTGCCTCATAGTTTAAGGCAACATTATGCTGTTCTGCAAGGGCTGCGAGCATGGAGCCATGATGGGCAAGCAGAGCCTTGTTGGCTGTCACCACATGTTTGCCAGCCTTAAGAGCCGCAACTACGCTGTCATAGGCAATCCCATCTTCGCCGCCAATCAGCTCGACATAGACATCAATCTCAGGGGAGGCGGCCATCTCAGTGGCATTGCTAAACCATTGATAGGCTGAAAGGTCAGCACCACGGTTTGCATTTTTGTCTCGGGCACTGACAGCCTTGATCTGGATCGCACGTCCAGCCTTGGCCTCAATAATCTCATCGTGCCTGTTAAAAATATTGATCAGGCCAATGCCGACTGTTCCAAGTCCTGCAATGCCGATTTTAAGGGGCTTACTCATAATAAAATTATCTTTTCCAGAATTTTGGGGTTTTGATTATGATAAAATATTGACTTTAGCTGTTGTCAGAGGTGGTTGAAACCACGCTTTGGTGGGAGCTGACATCATATTCAGTAATGAATTTTTTAATTTTTTTGGCAGCCTGACGTACACGCTGTTCATTCTCGACCAGCGAGAGCCGGACAAAGCCCTCGCCATATTCGCCAAAACCAACACCAGGAGAGACAGCAACACTGGCCTCTTCAATACAGAGTTTTGAGAACTCCAAAGAGCCAATATGGCGGAATTTCTCAGGAATGGGTGCCCAAGCAAACATGGTGGCTGGAGGGGAAGGTATTTGCCAGCCAGCCCTGCCAAAAGATTCGACCAGGACATCCCTGCGACCCTTATAGATCTGGCGGATATCCTCAACGCAATCCTGGGGGCCGTTCAGTGCTTCGGTAGCAGCCACCTGAATAGGGGTAAAGGCACCATAATCAAGGTATGACTTGATACGGGCAAGGGCAGCTATCAGGCGTTCATTGCCGACAGCAAAACCCATCCGCCAGCCTGGCATGGCATATGTCTTGCTCAAGGAGGTAAACTCTACCGCAACGTCAACTGCACCAGGAACCTGGAGAATGGAGGGAGGCGGGTTATTGTCAAAATAAATCTCGGAATAGGCCACATCGGATAAGATAATGAGGTCATGTTTCTTGGCATAGGCCACCACTTCTGCATAAAAGTCCAGGTCAGCCACCATGGCGGTCGGGTTGGAGGGAAAACTCAGCACGAGCGCAATGGGCTTGGGAATTGAATAGCGCACGGCATGATCCAGCGAGATCAGGAAATCAGAACTTGTGCTGACCCGCATATGGCGCAGGGAAGCCCCGGCAATCAAAAAACCAAATTCATGGATGGGATAGGTTGGGTTTGGCACTAGAACCACGTCACCGGGCGCAGTAATGGCCTGTGCCATATTGGCAAACCCCTCCTTGGAACCAAGCGTCGCAACAATCTGGGTTTCTGGGTCAAGCTTGACCCCAAAGCGGCGTTGATAATAGTTGGCCTGGGCTTTCCGGAGACCTGGAATACCCTTAGAGGCTGAATAACGGTGCGTGTCAGGCCTGCGGGCTGTCTCGACAAGTTTGTCAACGATATGCTTTGGTGTTGGCATGTCAGGGTTACCCATACCAAAATCCACAACATCATCTCCGCGTGCGCGCGCTTCTGCTTTCAGCCGATTGACTTCAACAAAAACATAAGGGGGAAGGCGTTTGATCCTGTGAAATTCTTCCTGCACGATAGCTCCATCACATTAAAAATTGGCGTTGAATGCCATTATGGTGAAATCCATTAAATAAAGAAATTGGGTTCTGCTAACCTGTTTAGAGCCAATGGGCAGAAAATACCAGCATTCTTGCAAAAGCTGTTCACAATAAAATCATCCTGTCCTTTTTTAGGCCAGACCAAATTTGAGCATAGCCTTATGGCGGACTGATTTTAGAAATAAGGTAACTCCCCAGCTTAAATCACCAGCAAGCTAGGGTTTTGCAAGACATCTAGGGTATTGAGTTTTTGTTTTTTGGCTGAGGATATGACGGAGCGGATGGTGGCAAAGGTTTTTGCACCTTCATGGGTACGAAAGCTGCCAGATATTTTTTCCCTGACTTTCATCATGTGCAGGTCGCGTTCCGCCAAATTATTAGTGAAGGGGCATTGCGGATCATACCAAAAACGCAGGACATCTGCCCGAAACTTTTGCAGCCGCAATGCGAGATTATGTCCCTTGCGTTTT
>JAJRRF010000038.1 GCA_024279735.1 Alphaproteobacteria bacterium | reverse complement strand
TTTCAAGCGGAATACAGTCTAAAAATCCTGTTTTTTAATGGAAAAATGATCATATTTTAGTGGTTTTAAAAATAACGATTTATTTTTATCGTTATTTATCAATTAGTTAATACACCTAAAACAAGCTGGGGAGTTACGGATGATCTTTCATTGCTTCACCTAAATCTGTGGCTATTCCACGTTTATTAAGTTCAGTAGCCAAGTCCATTTGTAATGTGATTAGTTTACCCTTGTTACGAGGATCATCTGTCATATGATATGCAGCTCCAATTGTATCATAGTGAGCCATTAATTTTTGAGTTGAAGTATTTGGTATCGACTTTCGTATAAGATATGTAGAAAAATGCGTAAATATCTGTGGAATCCACCCCATTTGTCAGTGCCTTTTTTCGTAAGAGTATGTTGAAAGGTGTAGTCTATGCATATTTCACTCCATTTGGAATATTCATGCAAGAGATTCTTGTTTGGCATGAAGATCAGAAATAGGTGAGATAAAGAAAAGTTATAACCGCAATTATATTGGCAAGAACACTTAAAAGGATTAATCCCAAATCCATCTAGTCAAGATTTGGGAGACGTTGACGACAGAAGCTTTTGACAGCCCGCTTTCTTGTTCCAAAACTTCAAAATTACCACGGGACATTGTAAGTTTTAGGTTACTTGTCATGGCTGCAACAATCACTGTCCTGATGCGGCTATGATTGAACATGTTGGCTGAAATGATAACAACAGGTCGCCGAAAACCAGGTGCAGAACCTGTTGGGTCTGGTATTTCAGCCCACCATATTTCGCCGCGTTCCATTACCATTCGTTGTCGCCGTTTGTTGCAGCAAGACTGGAAAATTGCATTTCCTCCAGTCCTTTATCAAGAGTACTGTCCTCATTTTCATAAAGGGCATTAAGTTCTTGGGTGACAAGATCGGGGTCATGTTTTTTAAGGTAATCCTTAATTGCCTTGGTATAAAGCTCGCTTCGGGAAATTCCCAATTTGCGTGCCATATCTTCAGCACCAGAAAAAATCTGGTCTGGAATTGATATCGCTGTTTTCATATGCAAAAATATAGCGAAAGCTATTCTCCTTGTCAAAAGTAGTGAAGCAAGCCTTCACCCCGTGCTCCACGCCCTGGGCTGTTTTAGGCCAGCTATTTTCAGGGGCTGCTTGACATAGCCGTAAGGGAACAGCTCGAAAAAGGCGGTGCGGGCTTCCTTCTTGCCCTGGCCTTTTTTCTTTGCAATAAACGCGAAGACAAAGCGGGCATCGGGGGCAATCTGGTGCTGTTCCTGATAGGCTCTCATAAAGCGGATAATCTCCCAGCGTTCCTCATCCATCTCAACGCCCTCTTCCCCAGCAATTACCAGGGCGACTTCTTCATCCCAGTCTTCTGGGTCAACCAGATAGCCTGGTTCATCGCGCTCAATCACCCGGTCGCCAACCCGAAATTTGGTAAACACATCAACGCGGTGTCCTCTGCCGCTCCCGGCATCTGTTTTGGTGGTCATGTCTTGCTCCTTTTTCTAGCCCAATGTTTCGGTCAGGCCTGTAATCACCTGCTCAATGGTCTTGCCTTCGGCGCGGGCGGCAAAGCTCAGAGCCATACGGTGTTTCAGGATAGGTTCAGCCAGTTCTCCGACATCATCAATTGAGGGAGACAGCCGTCCGTCCAGCATTGCCTTGGCCTTGATCGCGCTCATCAGGGACTGGGAGGCGCGCGGCCCAGGACCCCAGACAATATTCCTGTCAATATCTCGGTCGCCGCCCTTAACGGGGCGGGCATTGCGCACCAGCTTGAGGATGGCATCTACCACCTGGTCACTGACCGGGATTTGCCGAACCAAATTCTGGATATTGAGCAGTTTTTCAGCAGACAGTATTGCGCTGAGATCTGTCTTTTGGTTGCCTGTGGTCATCAGCAAAATTTGGCGTTCGGCGGCCTCATCGGGATAGCCGACATCAATCTGCATCAAAAAACGGTCAAGCTGGGCTTCTGGCAGTGGGTATGTGCCTTCCTGTTCCAGCGGGTTCTGGGTGGCCAGTACATGAAAAGGGGAGGGCAGGTCGTGGCGTTCGCCAGCAAAGCTGACATGCTTTTCCTGCATCGCCTGCAACAGGGCAGACTGGGTTTTCGGGCTGGCACGGTTAATTTCATCCGCCATCAGCAGGCGGGTAAAGACGGGTCCCTTGATAAACTTGAAGCTGCGCTTGCCGTCCGCGCCCTCTTCCAGTACCTCAGAGCCGATAATGTCAGACGGCATCAGGTCAGGGGTAAACTGGATGCGGTTATTTTCCAGCCCAAGCACAGTGCCCAGGGTTTCCACCAGCAGGGTCTTGGCCACGCCAGGCACACCAATCAGCAGGGCATGGCCACCAGCCAGCACTGTTATAATGGTGCGTTCAATAACTTCATCCTGCCCGAAAATGACTGAGGCGGCTGCATCCTTGACCTGCTTGATCTCTTCGCCGGCGGCCTCAATCTGTTCTACGATGTCTGCATCGTCGATAACGTCACTATCCATAATTTTGTATATAAGCATGTTTGGTCATGGGCGGAACAGGGAAAATTTCACCCAGGCACTTTTTTTCTTATTTCGCGTTTGGGAAACCGTCACCCTGCAC
This sequence comes from Alphaproteobacteria bacterium, assembly GCA_024279735.1. Taxonomy (GTDB): domain Bacteria; phylum Pseudomonadota; class Alphaproteobacteria; order Rhizobiales; family JAJRRF01; genus JAJRRF01. Next base: position 11,563 of record JAJRRF010000038.1, on the reverse strand, counting down.
ACAAAAAACTGGCAGTTTGTCGCAGACGTTCATTTTCTATTCATGTTGCAAAGTCCAGACTTGTTTCTGCCAGAATTGAAACAAAATCCAAGTTCGCCTTCACTTAAATAACAAGAAAAAGTTGCAGAATTTGGCAAGTATCGCTCTGGCCGTTCCATATTTCTTATACCCATAAAGGCAAGAACGCCCTGGATTGGTGTTGCGCTACAAGGGTTCAAAAATTATTTCAAGGAGACAAAAATGTTTAGATATGCTATGGCAGTTTTGGCTGTACTCGTAACGCTTCCGGTTGCCCATGCAGGAGGAAACCAAAACAACTCGTCCTATTCTTTGACAGGCGGCGGACGATATTTTTCAATTGCCGGGTGTTACCGGAGCTGGGCTTCTGCCCAGAGGAAAGCGCGAAGGATAAACAGTTTCACAAATGCGCCAATGCATCCTGCCAGGCCAAGACAGGTGTTCTGGTCACGCGCTATCAATACCTCCCGTTATCCCAATTTTCGTAGGGGTTACAAATGTGCTGTTATGGGGCCGAGTAGTCTGCTTACGGCACGGAGCAGGTGTGGCAGACTCAGTGACTATAATGTTTCTTGCTATGTGAAGGCAGGGTTTTAGGCGGTCAGGATTCTAATAACTATTTCGGAGAAAATACTATGATTAAATATGCAATTTCAGTTCTTGTTATACTCGTAACACTTCCGGTTGCCCATGCTGGTGGAAACCAAAATAATTCGTCCTATTCCCTGACCCATAGCCGGGGAGGATATTTTGCCATCTCTGGCTGTTTCAGGAGTTGGTCTTCAGCGCAAAGAAGGGCGCGCAGGATAGGGGCGAAGGCGTTTAACACCAACAGTTACCCGAATTTTCGCAAGGGCTATAAATGTGCTGGATATGGCCCTGTAAGTTATGGCCGCGCGAAGGGTGAATGTACCAGTCTGAGGGCAGATGGCTATAGCTGTTATGTCAAGAATGGTTGGAAGCGTGGCTAGTTTTCAGGCAGGTTTTGTACGGACACCCGCAAAAACAATCGAATGGTTTAGCTTGACCTTTTCCCCGTCAGTGTCGTTTCAAAAATGCTTGTATAGCCTGCTATACGTCCATTTTTGGCTTAGGCTGACAAGAAAAATTTCTACGCTATCCTAAGCACTTGTTTCTGAGGATGTCCTAACCTTTGAAGGTTTCGCAAGACCTGCCACTAGCTTTGGGTCACAAATTGTTGAGGCCGTCGCTGGATATTGGAAAATTAATCCCCATATCACTAAGATGGCAGAAGCGATTCAAAAATAAACGATTCTGGTTATTTGACGCATTTGGAGAGTGACGGCCTTTTCTTAACGATAATGCACATAAACCAAAGGGAGTGCCAAATGACCAGAACCTTTTTTGCAGTACTGCTTTCACTGTCCTGTTTTTCACTGTTTCCGGCTCAGGCCGAAATATATTCACAAAAGACTGGGGCAGGACAGGCAGAAAACCAAAAGGCCACGATACATTTGTATCAGCTGACCAAACTGGGGCGGCGATATTTTGCCATTGCGGGGTGCTACCGTTACCGTAAAACAGCAAGAAGAAAGAGCCAAAAAAATTCATGGCCGCGTTATCCATTCAAATAACTATGCCAACCTTGACAAGTGGCGTTATTGTGCTGTCAGGGGGCTGAACTGGAAGTGGTTTGCCAAGAATAACTGCCGTAAACTACGGAAAAAAGGCTTTGATTGTTATGTGAAGGCAGCTTATTAGGCTATTGTCTTGACCTAAAAAATAGCATTTGGGCAATGGTGTGTTGTGATGGCTATAGCTGTTATGTCAAGAATGGTTGGCAGCGTGGCTAGGTTTCAGGCAGGTTTTGCGAACCTTTGAATGTTTCACAAGACCTGCCACACGTCCATAGTGCAAGCAAACCAGTCATAAATGGTTATTTTATGAGGGGTTTTATAGGTGGATGCCCTTAATAATTAATGTCTTTGCCAGTGCCAGGATCATCAGGCGCACGCTCAGAAGAGACAAATTTTTGTTTTGAATTTTCTTTACTCTTGGCAGCAACCGTTATGGTCTTGGCTGGCGTGTTGCTTCCTGTTTTGCTGTCAGCAGTACTTGTGGGATGTGACTTGTCCTGTTTTAGCTTGGGTTTGGCAAGCGGGCTTTGTGTTTGTGTTTTCGTCTTGCTTTCTTCCACCACAACAGCATCGGAAACCTGTTTTTTCCCATCTTTTCCCTTTGTTGGAGATGCGGATATTTTCTCAGCCTTGGGGCTTGTATCCTTGCTGCCCTTGAGTTGGGAAGCGGTTATGGCGATGAATTCTTCATGAGACAGACGGTTTTGTGAATTGGGGGATTGCGGCGGGACAGACCATTTAAACCTGTCCAGTTCACCGCTTACTGGGGAAACTGGTAGCCAGTGGTCAGAGATAAAGCCATCTGCAATCCAGGCAGGGTCTCCGGGGGCATTGACAGCGCGGGCAAGCCATTCACGAACCCGTCCCTTGTCACCATATTCACCGCCCTCGATCCTTGCCATAAGTGTGCAGATGCGCTCTGATGGCTCTTCTGGAAGATAAGGCTCCAACACCTTCCTGGCCAGAGTCCAGTCCTTGGCCTCAAGCGCAACCTCGGCAATGGCTATAGACCCCTCAGGACTGTCAGGTGTTTTCTTGCTCAGTGTCTCCAGGCGGGTGATCCGGTCACGAAAACTGTCACCGGTCTGTGAATGGGCATAAATAACAGCCAGGTCAGGATGGGGGATCAGTTCCCATGTTCTTGCAACAATTTTGGCAGCACGCCCCGCCTTGCCTTTGGATGCAAGAATACGTCCGGCAACTTCAGCAGCAAGAACTAGGTCTTTTGCAAGCTTGTGGGATTCTAGGGCATATTTTAGTGCCTGGTCAGCATCATGCACCTCAAGTTCCATGGCTTCGGCAGAGAGCAGTACAGCACGTAACCTGTTGACTTTGGGTTTATCCATAATGGCATTCATCCGTGCCAGTTTCAGGGTCTGGCGTGCAGCGTGCCATTCACCAGAGCGCGATTGCAGTTCCAGCAGTCCCTCAATTGCCCAGCCAAGGTTCTTGTTGATTCCAATTGCCTTTTCGGCAAACTGTTTGGCAGCTATAAGTTCATTTTCCTTGCGGGCTTCATTGTACAGGCCGCGTAGTCCCATAACTTCGGTATCAGGGGATTTCAGCATGGATTCATAAATCCGCCGTGCCGCTGCGGGGTTGCCTGCAAGGTGGGCAGCCTGGGCTTTGAGAAGAGCCGACATGGGCCGGTGAACCAGTGCCTTGTCTGCTTTTTTAGCCAGTTTTGCAGCCATTTTACTGTCTCCGGCATTCACAGCGATTATACCTTCATTCAGGGCAGTAATCCCCTTGCTTTCCCTACGCGTCCTGACAGAGCGTACGATATTGCCAGGAGCTGTGAAAAAACCCTTAAGGACTGTCCAGGCAAGTATCAGCCCAGCGACCAGGGTCAGCAACAAAACAACGACTTTGACGGTGTTGAGTTCAAAGGTTGTACCTGGTTGGCCTTCACTGCCCCCAATATTTTCAAACTTGATAGTGCCCTGAAGTTCAGCAAGCCAGGAAAAACCAAGGGCTGCGAGGACAATTGCGGCAAAGAACAGAATAAGACGAACCATTGAACTAACTTCACTTCCGGTATTGAGGGGGCATAGCCTGACCTAATCATATATAAGGTCTGTTAGGTCAGGACTATCAATATAATAAAACCTGTCATTCTTACAGTTGAGCCATAGAGGCACTCTCATTAGGAGGAGATTAGTTGTCAGTACCGCCAAGAGCCCCGATTAACTTATCTTCAATTTGTTGCAAAAGTTTGTCTCCAGCGACCTTGTCCTGCGCTGTCTTTATCCAGCCTTTGGCAGCTTCTGCTGGCCTGGGCTTGAGGTCGCGGGCTTTTTCCAAAGCCGCGGACAAGTCATTTTTCTTACTGAGCTGATACTCTATTCTTGCCAGGACGGCCCCAGTGCTGTCACCTTTGGCATCTCCTGTAGGCCGGATTTTCATGGCACTTTTGGCCTTGGCCAGCAACTGGTCTTTCCAGCTGAGGGCACTGTCTGTCTTGGTCTCAATCTCGGAGGACATGATCTTGTCCATCTGGCTGTTCAGTCTCTTGCCCAGTTGGGTAATGTTTGGTAGGCCTTTACCTGCATAACGTTCAAGCAGTGTTATATCCATACCTTGCGGAACATGTGGCTTGATCCGTGCAAGTTCCATATCAAAAGGCAGGCCACGGCTAAAGACGCGTTTGAGGTTAGAGAGTTCAATCGCCAGTGCAATATTCCGGCCTTCAGATTTTGCCTTTTTATTTTCGTTCTGGACTGCGGAAATCTGCCCCTCAAACTGTTTTATTTTTGCCAGCAGGGGAGCCATTGCCATTGTCAGGTCAGGCCCCTGGGCAATCTGCGAAGATATTTTGGCCGCACCGTTTTTAAGCTTGGCTGTGTCTTCACGCATCTTGGCAATATTGGAATGCAGTTTTGCCTGTTCTTCAGAAAGGCCTGCCATACTTTCATGCAGTTTTGCCTGCTCTTCCTGGACAATTGTATTTTGTTTGCGCAGGTCAAGAACCTGTTTCTTGAAGTCGGCAACACCAGCCTTTTTGATTTGTTTCTGGACAATAGCGGCAGAGGCTACAGCAGAAGCACCGCCCCCCGCAGCCATTTTGGTAAACTCCTGAAGCCTGCTTTCCAGTTCAGAAAGCCTCTTGTCATTTGCAGGGCTTGCGCCAGCACCAGATACAGGTTGGGCTGTCCTGGTTTCAAGGGCTGCTATTTTTTGTTGCAGAGCCGCTAGTCCATTGTTGGAGCTGGCCTGTTTCAGGGCTGCTATTTCCTGTCTCAGGGTTGCTATTTCATTGGTTGCCCCTGATGCAATAGGAAGTCCTGCCATTTGCATGATCTTGCCTGGGTCACCAGCATAGCTCATGCCAAACAGGGCAACGACACCGCCAACAGTTGCAGAGATCAGGTTGGAGAAGAATCCCCCGCCAGACTTTTTCTTGGCAGTCACAGGTTTTGATGATGGGCTGGCAGAACCTGCTGAAGACTTGTTTTTGTCTGGCGCAGCAGTCTTGGCGCGTTGGGACTGGCCTGACTGAGGTATGCCTGACCCAGTTGAAGCTGGCTTTCCTGTCGCTTTACCTTGTAAAAGGGGGCTGTCCTTGAGGCCAACCTTTGGAATTTTGGATGAGGGGTGCCCAGCAGCTTTCTTGTCGGAAGCCCCAGCTTTACTGTCTTTGTCAGTTATGTCTTTGGCCTTGAGGTCCAGGGTTGCTTTGGGAGGTTGTTTCTGCCCTTTTTTATTATTGTTGTTTGCCATCTGAAAGAAAACCCCTGTACTCTGAACATCAAGAATATGTAGCGTCCAACCGGACTGGCCTGACCTTGTGTCTTAAACGCCACAAGACGGCATCTCTATCACAAGCAAGTCTTGACTAACTCTTAAATAGGAATCAGGAAAAGATCAATTGATTTATACTTTTATGACTGGAATACTGATGAGAGAAAGCAGTTCGTCTTGGGTCGGGGTTTTGGCTGTACTGATTTTCAGGGAAATATCAGGATAATGCCTGGTCAAGACTTCAGACACTTTTTCAGACAGGCAATAAAAATGCAGGCTCTCGATAATGCAAGCCAAGTTTCCTTGCGTTATCAGGGAAATGAAAATCTTGGCGATACGCGGAGACATCAGGATTACGCTGCTGACCTGTCCCATGGCAAGTTGGCTGAGGACTTTGCCGGAAAATTTTTCTTCAGCGCGGGCATGATAAATAATTGGGGCAATGACATCAAAACCAGCCTGTTCCAGTGCACCCTTCAGGTCCCAGGACAGGTGACTGCCTGCCAGATGAAACAGGCTGCCTTCAGTGGTCGCGCAGTTTTCCCTGATAAGTTCTGGAAGGTCTGAGGCTGTGCCCTTGCCCTCATAAATCTGGCTAAAGCCTTGGGTTTTTGCAAAAAGTGCCGTGCCTTGTCCAACTGTGAATAGGGGATTGTTGAGAAAAAATCTTTTATACTGGCTGCGGGAAAGTGCTCTGAGGCCGTTTTTACTGGTCGCAATCAGAGCCTGGATATTGTGGTACTCAAGAGAGGGGCAGGCCGGATACTCTATGGATATGAGCGGGGATGCAACAGCTTTAAGACCCTGGGTCTGTAGTTTTACGCATAACCTGTCTGCCTCAGGCTGGGGGCGTGTGACAAGAATTATGGCAGGGGCAGGGGGCATGGCTATTTCTTTGGCAAAGGCTTGATATATCTATTAATTTAAAGGGCTGACATATTTTAGAACTGTTTTGTCGCTGTTTGTAAACTGTTTTTATTTGAAGCCCGCCCACTTAGACCTCCATCTGCTCAAGTTCATCAATAAAGTCCTCAATCATCGACAGCCCCTTGAGCCAGAAACTTGGGTCCGAGGCATCAAGGCCAAAGGGGGCAAGCAGTTGCTTATGGTGTTTTGAGCCGCCAGCCTTTAGCATGTCGAAATATTTTTCGGCAAAGCCATCCTCTGTCTGTTCATAAACGGCGTAGAGGGAATTGACCAGGCAATCACCAAAGGCGTAGCTGTAAACATAAAAGGGGGAGTGGATAAAGTGGGGGATGTAGCTCCAGAAAATGCGGTAGTCATCATGGGGCTTGACCGCCGGCCCCAAGCTTTCCAACTGGATTTCCATCCAAAGGTCCCCGACCTGCTCTGTTGTCAGCTCTCCCTGCTTCCGCCTGGTAGTATGCACCTTGCGCTCAAAGGAATAGAAGGCAATTTGGCGGACAACGGTATTGATCATGTCCTCAACCTTGCCAGCAATCATGGCCTTGCGTTCTGCCCGTGTTGTGGTCTTGGCCAGCATTGAGCGAAAAGTCAGCATTTCGCCGAAGACGCTGGCTGTCTCTGCCAGGGTGAGCGGGGTCGGTGCCATTAGCGGCCCCTGTTCATTTGCGAGATATTGGTGAACACCATGACCAAGCTCATGCGCCAGGGTTGCGACATCGCGGGGCTTGCCCAGATAATTAAGCAGCACAAAGGGGTGGGAACTGGGTACCGTTGGATGGGAAAAGGCTCCCGGTGACTTCCCTGGACGGCTGGGGGCATCAATCCAGTTTTTCTCAAAAAACATGCCGGCAATCTCGGCCATCCTTGGGGAAAAATTGCCATAGGCTTCAAGGACAGTCTCCTTGGCATCCTGCCAACTGTAAACAGTGTTACTCGCGAAAGGAAGCGGCGCGTTGCGATCCCAATATTCCAGCCTGTTCAGACCCAGCCATTTGGCCTTCATGGCATAATAACGGTGGGAAATGGTTTCATATTTTGAGCGCACAGCTTGTTCCAGGGCATCAACAACTTCACGTTCTACGCGGTTGGCAAGATGACGGCTGTCTGCAATGTCTTCAAAGCCGCGCCACCGGTCAGAAATTTCCTTGTCTTTTGTCAGGGTATTGGTAATCAGTGTAAAGGTGCGTTCATGCTCTTTCAGGACTCGGCTGATCTCTTGGGCCCCAGCCTTGCGGTTTTCCCGGTTTTCATCAACCAGGAAATTCAGGGCGGGTTCAAGGCTGTAGTCTTGCTGATGAATGGTAAACTTGAGGCTGCTCATGGTGTCATTAAACAGCCTGTTCCAGGCAGCACTTCCTGTCATGGTCTTTTCCATGAAAAGCTGCTCCAGTTTGTCATCAAGCTGGTAGGGTTTATCAAGTCGCTTATTGGTGATCCAGGGACGGTAATGGCCTAGTTCTTTGCTGGCCATAGCCTTTTCCATCAGTTTTTCGTCCAAAGCGTTAAGCTCAAGGGAAAAGAACAGAAGATGGTTATGGATTTCAGTCAGTCTTTGGGAAGTGTCGCGAAAAAATTTGGTAATGGCCTCGTCCTGGACATCGGCATAATGCATCAGTCCAGCATAGGAGGATATGCGGCCAAGCTTGTCAGCAATCTTTTCATAGGACGTGATACAGTCCGCCAAAGGCTTGCCGTTTTTGCCATCAGCCAACAATTCTTCCAGCTTGCCCTGATATTTTTTTTGAAAATCTTCAGCCAGATTGGCAACCTGTTTGAAGTCATCAGCAAAAACAGGGTCATCCATGCCTTGATACAGGTCTGAAAAATTCCATTCAGGCATGTCTCCAAGAGGATCTGTCAGTGTATGAGAATGGCTTGTCTTGCTTGATGTGGAATAATTTATGGTAGTTTTTGTGGGGATAGGCATGGTCTTAAAGTTCTGAAGAAGGTGAGAAATTAGCTGCCTATCTCTTAGGTGCCGCAACACTATAAATCAATAATGTTCTTCTGGTTCCCAATAAATATTTTGCGATGGATGGTTTAATCAAGGGGGGTAGCGAAAAAGAAAGGGTAAAAAATGGTAAAGTCAGCCAACTTTACCACAAGTTATTCCCGTCAGGGTTAGGGTGTTATGTCTTTTCACGTGTTACGTCCTTTCACAAGGTGACGAACCGTCATGAGCCGTCTTGTATGTTGTGAAATGGTTTTAGGATACGCCCAAAAATAAAGGGTTCAATTATTTTTGCGTGTGTCCCTGGTGCATAGTGCAAGCAAGTGGCATCACTTGCGGGTCTGCGATATGCGCTATTGCAAACACTGGGGCAAGTTGCCCTAGTGTTTGATCCAACGCCAGGCATCATCAATATGGGCGGCATCAAATTCCCTGATATCTGCATGGTCAAAAAAACTATGCATTATCTTGTTGAGTTCAAACCATTCTGGCAGGGCACCTACGACAGCAATGCGCTCATAGTCATCATGGTGGTTAAGGCCATGTTTGGCTTCATCCCAAATTTGGTAAAGCTCTTTAACGCTGGCTTCCTTGTCCAGTTTGACCAGCAGGCGCATATGGCCGTGATGTTTTTCCGCAGTGAACTCCAGTGCCGGCAGAACTTTTTTGGCAAAGTTTTTATCCAAAGACTTGTCGTGGATAATATCAAGACCCACAACATTTTTTTTACTGTCTTGCATATATTCTATCATTTTCTTAAGCTCCCTTTAAAACATAATAATCAAGATCTTAAATGCGGTTCATAAGCATTTGCATCAGTGATGACAGTTTACAAATAGACACCTTGGTTAATGGCCAGAACATTATTGTCCCTGAAGGGCTCTTATTAGGGAATAGCCTTGTTGCAGCTTACCTTGAATTGGAATGTTTTGGTGTTAACTGTATCAGTGACCCGTTTTGCAATCTGCTTCTGGAGGCGGGGCATATTATATGCGTCAATATGTCCTGCCATATTGCTTAAATAAGAAGTAAATGGGGGATTGCAAGGTTAAAGGGGATAAAAAAATAAAAAGCCTACTTTTTAAGGCAGGCTTTTCAATTTACAATAAGGATCTTGGCTATGTTCAGCCTGTTTTAGGGAGGCTCTTAATAATAATCTCTCAGATGGTGTTCCAGCTTGAACTTGCCGGAACATTCGGTGGTACAGCTGTTTTTAACATATCTGCTGCTGCCCTGGAGTGATTTGGCTGGAAAGGCGTAGTTGATTGAAGCTGACTTTTTGTTGGTAATCACTTTTCGGGATGTTTTTTTACTGTTTTTTGACCTCAACGCAAATGCTGTCTTGGTTCTCTTGTTCCTGGTTCTCAGGTTATTTCTAAGTTTTTGTATCCTGGCAAGCTGAAGCCGACGTTTAGAGGCTGCCTTTTTCTTGGCGGCTGCCATTTTTTTACGTTTGGCGACTTGTTTTTTGCGAGCCTTAATAGCGGCAACCCTTTTGCGTTTCTGGCTCGCCCTTTTCCTGTTCGCTGCACGTCTTAGAGCCTGTCTTCTTTTGGCTTGGCGGCGGCGAAGTCTGGCTTTACGCAGAGCTCGTTTTCTGGCTTTGGCTTTGGCTTTGGCAATACTTGCAGTTTTAGGGGTATGGGTCGTACTAGAAGCTGTTTTGGCCTGTCCAGTCCTGGCTGACAGGGAATGAGCAGTTGTTGCTGCATCATCTGTGGTTGCCTGCTGGCTGGTATCAGTATTTACAGTGTTTGCAGCATTATCTGCAAGGTCAGGACTGCCTGTTTCTTTTTCTGTGTCAGCTACTGAGCCTGATGTTACTTTGGCGATATCCTTTTCAGGAGACTGGGGCGAACTGGCTGGATCAGAAGAGGAAAAAAAGTTTTTGATTTTGCCTAAGAGCGTAGGGGGGCTTGTTGTTTTGTCAGCAGTTTTGGTTTCCTGTTCTATTTTAGCTGTGCTGTTGGCAGTGGCTGTTTTGGAGGCATCGGCAATGGCTTGGCCAGGATCTGCTTTAGGGGTAGAATTTTTTGGAATTGTCTTGTTTGGCGAAATTGGGACGAATTCTTTGGCAGCAGTTACCTTTTTCGTTGAAGCGGCGGCGATGCTGGTTGTGGCAATGTCAGGCTTGGTTGCTTCATTGCCAGAGGCAGGAAGTTCCATGTTGGCACCAGCTGTTTGCTGGGATGGCATGACTTCGGTTGGGGCTGGTTTGCCCTGGGCTGAAGAGGCTGTTTCCATATCAGATACGGGCTTTTCAGGAGTGGCGCGCTGTGTCGCAACATCCTTGGCCTGTCCTGTGTTTGAGCCAGAGTCTTTATTGGGAAAGAGCCAGCTTGTAAAACGGGATATAATGGATGGGTCTTGGGTGGGCTGATTTGTCTGGACAGTCTTTTCCAGTGTTGTGGTGTCCTTGACAGGATTGCTGTTTTGGGCTGCTTCAGTGGTGGCATCACCTCCAAGATCAGTCTCGCCAGCTTCATCAGCTGCCGCGAGATCGGTGTTGCCAGCTTCAGAAGGGGCTTCTGCAACCTGGTTAAAGTCCTGGATGTCCGTCAGTCTTTGGTTGAAGGCATCGCGGATACAGTTCTCATCAGTTTTGCAGTTTTTCAGAAAGGAGTACCAAAGCTTCTGGTCTCGTTCAATTTCTTGCTGCTCCATTGGAGACAGCTCAGCGTGCTTTTCAAAATAGGACTTGGAAATGACTTCCTCAATCTGCTTCAGTTGGGGATTATTGCAAATTGCCTTCTCAGTCTGGTTTGATGGCCCTGAACACATAGAGGCATGGGCAACCCCGACAGATAGGGTGAAGGCGGTGGCCAGAAAGGCAGCTGTAAATACGGGTGCTGAAATAATAGAAGTTTTCAAAACAAAAGATCCTGATATAGAGTGCTGTACTAAGGAACGAAGTAAAACTTGTCTTTGTCGGTTTTGCTTATAGAGTATATCACAAGGATGTTTCTTATAATGACAAAGTATTTATAGAGTTAATAACCAACAGAGTGATTTAATTCATTTTTTTCACTGTAATTGTAGAGACAGGGTGTGTCCTGTCTTGCTTACCACATGATAAAACAGTTGTTTGGGATATATTTGAAGACAAGGTATGCCTTGTTTCTACGTTTTTGTTCTGTTTAAAATTCCTAATATCTATGAATTGAACTTGCCCTGAAGAACCAAGGGGAAATGTAACTCCCCAGCTTCTTTTTTCACGTAAATACGCGGTTTCAAGCGGAATACAGTCTAAAAATCCTGTTTTTTAATGGAAAAATGATCATATTTTAGTGGTTTTAAAAATAACGATTTATTTTTATCGTTATTTATC
>JAJRRF010000037.1 GCA_024279735.1 Alphaproteobacteria bacterium | reverse complement strand
ACTTAATGCTTTTCGTATTTTATACTATCTTCTAAATCGACTATATTGGGCATGTTTTGCTGCTGTTGGACATAGTTTATTAAACTTTAAACTCAGGTAAATCATTGAAAATACTGCAATAAATTTCATGCAATTGCCCTGGTATCCTGGGGCTTTATTTATGGGGTATCCTAAAATTTTGCTTAACAGGGTTATAGTTGAAAAAGATGATTGAAATTTGTGAGGCCGTTTGTTACTTGATGAGTAACAAACGGCCTTTTTTATGGAAAGCGAAATATCATGTCCCAAACCAGCTATAAAAGAATTTTGCTTAAGGTGTCTGGAGAAGCCATGATGGGGGGCGGTGAGTTTGGCATTGATATGGACACTGTGACCAAGATTTCCAGGGACATTAAAAAGGCCGTTGATGCGGGGCTGGAATTGTGTCTCGTGGTTGGCGGCGGCAATATCTTTCGCGGGATGTCAGGTGCAGCCCAGGGTATGGATCGCTCAAATGGCGACTATATGGGCATGCTGGCAACAGTGATGAATGCTTTGGCCTTGCAAAATGGCCTGGAGCAGATTGGCGTTGCAGCACGGGTGTTGTCTGCCATTCCCATGCCTACAGTTTGCGAGCCTTTTGTGCGCGCCCGCGCCATCCGTCATCTCGACAAGGGTAGGGTCGTTATCTTTGCTGCGGGTACCGGAAATCCTTATTTTACCACAGACACTGCTGCTGCCCTAAGAGCCTGTGAAATGAAGTGTGATGCGATGGCCAAGGCGACACAGGTGGACGGGGTTTATTCAGCCGACCCAAAAACCAACCCTGATGCAAAGCGTTATGACCAACTGACCTATCAGGAGGTTCTGGCAAAAGATTTGAGGGTGATGGATGCAGCTGCAATCACCCTGACCCGTGACAACAATATTCCTGTGATTGTATTTTCTATTGAGGGGGAGGACAGTCTGTTAGGTGTTCTGAATGGAACAACCATTTGCACGACGATAAAAAACTAGAAAATGTCCAGTATCTTTTAGGGACGATGTGGAATCGCTTTAAAGTGATTGAAAAAGTGGTTATGCCTGTTATAGTCTGCTCCAATCTGTATGGAATATAAAGAGGGAAAATGTAATGTCTGACGGAAGTTTTGATCTTGGTGATATCAAGAAGCGTATGACTGGTGCTGTATCGAAGCTGAAGGAAGAATATGGCGGGCTTCATACAGGCCGCGCCAGTGCCTCAATGCTTGATCCCATTACAGTGAACTCTTATGGCGCACAAATGCCATTGAACCAGGTTGCGAATGTGAATGTGCCTGAAGCGCGGATGCTTTCCGTCCAGGTCTGGGACAAGTCCCTGGTTGAGGCTGTCGAAAAGGCTATCCGTGACAGTAACCTGGGGCTGAACCCAATGACGGAGGGAACGACCTTGCGTATTCCCCTGCCTGAACTGAATGAAGAGCGACGCAGGGAAATTTCCAAAGTGGCAGGGCAATATGCTGAGGCTGCCAAGATTGCTGTGCGTAATGTGCGACGTGACGGGATGGACCAGCTTAAGGCAGCTGAGAAGGCCAGCGATATTGGCAAGGATGAACATCACAAGTCAGGTGAGGATGTCCAGGCCGCGACAGACAGTTTTATCAAGGAGATTGAAGATCTTTTTGATGCCAAGGAAAAGGATATCATGACTGTCTAGAGCATAGGGCATCTTCAGAAATATGGAATAGGTGTCCGGTATTCTCGGTAATCGGATAAGAATGGATGGCAGCCGTCTCCCATTTGGCGAGGTATAACGAGTATTTTGGGGGACTTGATGGGAAGAAAGCTTTTGCAGGAAAGGAAAATGCCAGAACATATTGCCATTATCATGGATGGCAATGGGCGATGGGCCAAGAGTAATGGCCTGATGAAGCTGGAAGGACACCGCAGGGGGGTTGAGGCGGTGAGGCAAACTGTGAAGGCAGCAATTGAACTGGAAATCCCTCACTTGACACTGTTCAGCTTTTCTTCTGAAAATTGGTCGCGCCCCAAAAAGGAGGTTAGCGACCTTATTGGCCTTTTGAAGCTTTTTATTCGTCGGGATCTGTCCACCTTGCACAGGCAGGGGGTGCGGGTCAAGATTATCGGGTCTGTTGTTGGTGTAGAAGACGATGTGCTCGTCCTTATCGCAGATGCAGAGAAACAGACAGAAAACAATAAGAACCTTAATCTGGTTGTTGCCTTTAATTATGGTGGCCGTGATGAGATAGTACGAGCAGCAACACGGATAGGAAAAAAAATAGAGGCTGGGGGGCTTCATGCTGAAGACATAACCGTTGACCTCATGAGTGCCAATATGGATACGGCAGAGTTCCCTGACCCTGACCTGATGATCAGGACAAGTGGGGAGCAGAGGCTGAGTAATTTTTTATTGTGGCAATGTGCCTATTCAGAACTGGTTTTTCTTGACTGTTATTGGCCAGACTTTAGCCGTAGTGACCTGGAGGATGCTATCAGGCAGTACAGGTTGCGTGATCGCCGTTATGGTGGCAGAAAGGATGAACTTCCGTCATGAATAATATAACAAAAGAGGTGCATGCTGTGTCAGGCCGTCCAACAGATCCTAATTCAGGGAAGGGTTCAGAACTGAAGACCCGTATCATCACAGCCGTCATTCTTGCGCCTATAGCTGTTGCTCTGGCCTATTACAGCTTTGCAACATTTCTGTTTTTGATCGCTGTTTTTGTGGTAGCCCTGAGCTGGGAATGGGGGAAAATGACCCGTTCAAACGGACAGGATCATATTGTCCTTCTGACTGCGCTGACTGCATTGACGATGATGGGGGCAGTGGCCTGGAAAGATATGAACCTGGTGTGGGGTGTGCTGCTGCTGGGTGTGTTAGCTGTTTATTTCCTGACGGCCAAGAACAGGCGTTGGGCTGTGGCAGGTGTTTTTTATATAGCCTTGCCAGCCTGTGCATTGGTCTGGATCCGTTCGGGGGAACTGTATGGTTTTGCGGCTATTGCCTTCGTTTTCTTCACGGTCTGGACAACAGACAGTGCCTCATATGCTGTTGGTCGCATGATTGGCGGTGTCAAGTTTGCGCCCTCGATTTCGCCCAACAAGACCTGGTCAGGATTTGTTGGCGGGATCGTTGCAGCTGCAATGATGGGCGGGTTGTTTGCCCTGTGGCTTGGCAATGAATCGCCAAAGACACTTGCCGTTGTTGCCCTGTTGGTTGCGATAGCCTCGCAATATGGTGATTTGCTGGAATCTTCAGTCAAACGGTATTATGGTATAAAAGATTCGAGTCAGTTGATTCCTGGGCATGGTGGTGTCTTTGACCGTTTGGACGGGTTGTTGATGGCTGTTCTGATGGCGGCAACTATTGCCTTTTTACGCGGTGCTGAGACCCCAGCAAAGTCCCTGCTTATCTGGTAGCGAATCTTTGTCCTGATCATAGGCTTTGCTTAATATATTGCACCTTTAAGTGGTGCATCCTGCTTTGGTTTAAGAAAGGCTGAGGATGAATTCCCTACCGAACCCTGTATCTGAGGATAAATCACAAGACCCCCGAACTATCACCGTTTTGGGGGCAACAGGTTCAATCGGGATGAATGTGATTGATTTGCTGGAGCGTAATGAAGCGCAGTTTGATGTTGTTGCGCTGACAGCCAACCGCAATGTTGAGCAGTTGGCAGAGCTTGCCATCAGACATAAGGCACAGCTTGCTGTTGTTGCGGATGAAAGCATGTACCAGGAACTGAAAGCTACATTGGAAGGGACATCTGTTGAGGCTGCTGCGGGGGAAGATGCCCTCGTCGAGGCTGCGTCCCGTCCCGCTGAAATTACAATGGCGGCTGTTGTGGGGGCTGCTGGGATAAGGCCATCCCTGGAGGCGATAAAGCAGGGTAATTGTCTGGCACTGGCCAATAAGGAATGTCTTGTGGCGGCGGGTGAGTTGTTTACAGCTGAAATCAAGAAGCATGGCGCAACATTGTTGCCGGTGGATTCTGAACATAGCGCGGTCTACCAGTCGCTGGATGAAAAGGCGATGGATAAAATAGAGCGTGTCATCCTGACAGCTTCCGGCGGCCCGTTTCGCTGTAAAAGCCTGGAGGAGATTAGGTCAGCAACCAGAGCCGAGGCTCTGAAGCACCCAAACTGGGAAATGGGGCAAAAAATTACCATTGATTCGGCCACGATGATGAATAAGGGGTTAGAAGTGATTGAGGCTTTTCACCTTTTCCCTGTCTCTCCGGAAGAAATTGAGGTGGTGGTTCACCCCGAATCGATTATTCATGGCATGGTTGAATATCAGGACGGTGCTGTGATTGCGCAAATGGGAAGCCCTGACATGCGTACCCCGATTGCCTATAGCCTGGCCTGGCCTCGCAGAATGCACGCCCCTTCAGAGCGGCTGGATTTTGCCAAGCTGGGGAAACTGACTTTTGAGGCTCCTGATGAAACCAGGTTTCCAGCTCTGAAAGTGGCTAGGGAGGCCTTGATAAGCGGAGGTAATGCCCCCACAATATTAAACGGTGCCAATGAGGTTGCTGTTGAGGCATTTTTGCAGGATCGCATTAATTTATTGGCAATTGCCGCGATTTGTGCAGAATCTATTGCTAGGGTGCAGAGTGAATGTGGGGGTGGTACACCTTCGACGTTGGATGATGTGTTATATATTGATGGGGCTGCGCGTAGGGTGGCCAGAAAATTGGTAACTGAAGACAGTTTTCAGTGCTAAACTTGATGCAGGATATGGAGCTATTGCAATGGCAATGATGGCCAGTTTTATTGGGAATATTGGGACAGGACTGTTCTTTACAGTTGCCTTTTTGTTTGTGCTGACAACTGTGGTGTTTTTCCACGAGTTGGGGCATTTTTTGGTTGCGCGGTGGAACGGGGTTGCTGTCAGTACTTTTTCAATTGGTTTTGGCAAGGAGCTGTTTGGCTTTAATGACAGGCATGGCACAAGATGGCGTTTTGCCATGATTCCCCTGGGGGGGTATGTCAAGTTTATTGACGATGAAAATGCTGCCAGTATGCCTAAAAAGGATATGGTGGATCTGTCAGGAAAAGAGCTGGAGGGCACTTTCCAAAGCAAGACCCTTGCCCAGAAATCAGCTGTTGTGGCCGCGGGGCCAATTGCCAACTTTATATTGTCAATTGTGATCTTTGCCGGGATTTTCCTGGTGAATGGCGAGAGGTTGCTTAAACCTGTGATTGTCGGTGTCATGGAAAATTCCCCTGCCAAAAAGGCAGGTTTTCGCCACGGCGATGAGATCACCGATATTGACGGGGACAAGATGTACAGTGTCCAGGATTTGCAGCGTGTCATATCTGTAAATGCCAATAACCCGCTGAATATTGGAATATTGCGAGATGGACAGGCGCAGAAGATTAAGGTTATCCCTGCTGTAAAACATATTTCTGACGGTTTTGATGGCGGGCAGAATATTGGCCAGATCGGGATTGATTTTAGTCCGGTCACACCTGTTGGCAAAATTAAGGAAGGGTCAGCAGCACAAAAGGCAGGCATGAAGATTGGCGACCTGATTACCCATATTAACGGCCAGGAGATGATTCGTTATGGCAGCCTGCTTGATATCTTGGAAAAAAATGCCGGCAAGCCTCTTGCGTTTGACATAAAGAGGGATGGTAAGCCCCTGAAACTGTCTGTGACACCGATAGCTGTAAAGGCAAAGGATGCTGCTGGTAACGAGGTCACAAGGGGACTGTTGGGGGTTGCCTTCAGCAATAAGGGGCTGGCTTATACCACCAGACACTATAACCCCGTCACAGCACTCTGGAAAGGCACGACAGAGACCTATTTTGTCCTGAAAAGAACTGTGTTTTTTATCAAGCAGATTATCACAGGTGAACAGTCCTACAAGAACCTGGGTGGGCCTGGCAAGATTGCCTATGTCTCTGGGAAAGTGGCGCAGGATTATGGGCTGATGTCCCTGATTAGCCTGATTGCCCTTTTGTCAGTCAGTATCGGCTTTATGAACCTACTGCCAATCCCAGTACTTGATGGTGGTCATCTGCTGTTTTATGCGATTGAGGCCATTAAGGGCTCTCCGCTAAGCGAATCAACCCAGGAGTTTGGTTTCAAGATTGGCATGTCGCTTATGCTTATGATGATGGTTTTTGTGTTCTGGAACGATACAAATTTTTTTATAAATTTATTTGGCAAATAAGATGTGAAAAAGGCACACATGGTTTTAAAATACTGTGAAGTGCCTTTTTTCCCTTCCTGAATCAGGGAATACGTCATACAAATAGTGGTGTGGTAAGAGTACCGTGAAGAGTAAATGTCACACTTTAAATTAACGGATTTATCTCTGTTAACCAGATTTTAAGGCTTAGACTTTCTAAGTCTATCAGGATAATTTTAAATCTTGGGGGCAGGAAAAGCGCATGATAAAGTACATGCTTGATCAAAAAAGGACTGGAACAGCAGCAGGCGTTATGCTTGCTTTCTTCCTGAGCCTGACACCTGGTAATGATTATGTTGGGAGCCTTGTTGGTGTACAGTCAGCGCAAGCTCAAGGCAATACTATTCGCGCCATCAAGGTTGTGGGTAATAGACGTGTACAGCCAGAAACTGTAAGGTCTTATTTGCAGTTTCAGGTTGGGGATGCCTATAATGTTGGTGTGGCTGATGATTCACTGAAAGCTCTTTTCTCAACGGGACTTTTTTCTGATGTGAATATTCGCCGTCGTGGCTCTTCTGTCATTGTCAAGGTTGTAGAAAACCCGGTTATCAATAAGGTTGTCTTTGAGGGCAATAGCGAAATTGATGACAAGACACTGGCTTCTGAAGTCCAATTGAAAATCCGCTCAATCTATACCCGTGCAAAAGTTCAGTCTGATGTCCAGCGCATTTTGGATGTATATCAGCAGCAGGGACGTTTCGCAGCCCAGGTTGAGCCAAAGATTATCAAATTGAACCATAACCGCGTTAATCTTGTGTTTGAGATTAGTGAAGGCAGCAAGACCACAGTTTCAAATATTAATTTTATTGGGAACAGTGCCTTCTCCGATTCGCAGCTTCGCGATGTGGTGACAACATCAGAAACTGGCTGGCTCAGCTTTATGAGCACAACAAATATTTATGATCCTGACCGTTTGAACCTTGACCGCGAGATGTTGCGTCAGCATTATATCAAAAATGGCTATGCTGATGCCAGAGTTGTTTCAGGCTTTGCTGATCTTGACCGTGATGGCGGTAACTTCTTTATTACCTTTACTGTTGAAGAGGGAGAGCTTTATAACTTTGGTAATATCCAGATTGAATCTTCCTTGCGTGACCTTGCGCCAGAATCTTTGCAGGGTAAACTTTTGACAATTCCTGGAGCTATCTATAATGCCTCCAAGATTGAAAAGACAATTGAGGCTCTGACATTGTCAGCTGCTGAGCAGGGTTTTTCTTTTGCCCGTGTTCGTCCCCGTGTCCAGCGTGATACTGAAGGTAACTTGATTAATATTACCTATCATGTCGAGCAAGGCCCGCGGGTCTATATTGAACGGATTGATATTAGCGGCAATGCACGGACAAAAGATTATGTGATTCGCCGCGAATTCAGGTTGGTTGAGGGTGATGCTTATAACAAGCTAATGGTGCGCCGCGCCCGTCGTCGTCTGATGCGCCTTGGTTTCTTTAAGAAGGTTGATATCAAGCGTGCAGCAGGTACAGCGCGTGATCGTATTGTCCTGAATGTTATTGTGACAGAACAGTCGACTGGTGACCTTGGCTTTAGTGGTGGCTATTCTTCCAATGAAGGTGTGGTTGGTGAAATAAGTATTACAGAACGGAACCTGATGGGGAATGGCCAGTTCTTGCGCCTAAAACTGTCTGGCAGTTTTGAAAGAGCCCAGATTGATCTGAGTTTTACGGAACCCCGTTTCCTTGACCGTAACCTGTCTGCTGGTTTTGATATCTATCATAAGATTCTGGATAACTCAGGGAGTAAGGGTGGCTATAAGTCAGACCAGACAGGCGGCGCGTTAAGACTTGGCTTCCCGCTGACCGATGATTTGTGGATGAATACTCGCTATAGATTGTACCGTGAAGATATCCATGATGTTGAGGCAACTGCAACTTCTGATGTTGTTGATGGTGTAACATTTGTGTCATCTGCTGGTTATACAATAACATATGACACCAGAAATCATAGGAAGAAGCCAACACGCGGTCTTTATATGAATATATCCCAGGATCTTGCTGGACTTGGTGGTGATGTGAACTATATCAGGACTAATGCGGAAATCAGGGGATACTACCCTGCGACAGATAATATTACGCTTGTAGCACGTGCAGTTGGCGGTCACATTGCAGGATGGGGTGATCAGGATGCAAGGTCTGTTGACCTGTTTAAGCGCGGCGGCGAAACAGTTCGCGGCTTTAAAAACTCTGGTTTAGGCCCGCGTGATGCCAATGGTGTCTCCGCTGGTGGTAAAATTTACGCTGCTGCTACTGTGGAAGCACGTTTTCCTCTGCCTCTTATTCCTGAAAATTTAGGGTTGTCTGGTGCTGTATTTGCTGATGCGGGGCTGTTGTTTGACAATAAAAATGCTGCCTTTGATGACAATACTATCCGTTCATCTATTGGTGCCAGTCTGTTATGGGATTCACCGCTTGGTCCGCTCCGTGCTGACTTTGCCTATGTCCTTACAGAAGAAGATTATGATGAGACTGAGATGTTCCGCTTTGGGGCTTCTACCAAGTTCTAGGAATATGACCTGAAAGCTGTGAATACAGCTTGTTTCAGACAGTTAACACTTGAATATATTATGCCCTGCATGGTTTTATGGCCATGTAGGGCATTTTTATTGGATAAGATATAGGTGGAATTTGTATGGAACATCCTGGTTTTTTCGATTTGGCTGTGCCCCTGAGCTTGAAGGCATTGGCGGAAATTTCCGAATTTGAACTGGCTGATCCCAGTCAGGAGGATGTTGTCCTTTCAAATATCAGGCCTTTGGACGTGGCAGGAAAAGGAGACCTGGCTTTTCTTGACAACCGTAAATATATTCCGCATCTCAAGAAGACAGGGGCTACAGCCTGCTTTGTCAAAAAGGCAATGGTCAGTCATGTGCCTGAGGGCTGCGTTGCCCTGTTGACCAAAGAGCCCTATAGAGCCTATGCGCTGGCTCTGAGATATTTTTATAGGGAAAAGGATATTGTTTCTGGACGTAGCGGGGAAGCTGTGGCCACTGCTCTGGTCGCACCGTCTGCTGTTATTGAGCAGGGGGCTCTTATTGGTGCCGGTGCCGTGATTGGGGAAGAAGCCCATATTGGCAGGGGAACAGTGATTGCTCCCAATGCTGTGATCGGGGCACGGGTTTATATTGGCAGGGACTGTATGGTTGGCGCGAATACCACAATTATCCATAGCCTGCTGGGCAATAATATTACGATTCATCCTGGCTGCTCTATCGGGCAGGACGGTTTTGGTTATGTGATGGGTCCAGGGGGGCATGTCAAGGTTCCGCAGACTGGCAGGGTGATTATCCAGGATCATGTCGAGATTGGTTCTGGGACGACTGTAGATCGCGGCGCGCTCAATGATACCATTATTGGGGAAGGCACTAAGATTGATAACCTTGTCCAGATTGCCCATAATGTCGTGATTGGCCGCCATTGTGTAATTGTTGCCCAGACAGGTATTGCCGGCAGTGCTATCCTGGAGGATTTCGTGGTTCTGGGTGGACAGGTTGGGACTGTGGGTCATATTACAATTGGCCAGGGGGCGCAAATCTATGGTACAAGCAAGGTCAGCAAGGATGTTCCTCCAGGTGCAAGGTGGGGCGGGGCACCTGCCAAGCCTGTCATGATCTGGCAAAGGGAACTGGCCGCGCTCAAGCTTTTGGCTCTAAAATCTGGCGCGAAAAACAAAAAAGAATAGCTCCATGTTCAATTGGGGCTTTACTAGAGGTCAAAACCGCCCTAGATAAATACTCAAGTTATTGAAAAATATATGTAAATAAACTCTATTGCATTTTATGCTTATGACTTCACATTGGTGTAATATCTATAGTTAGCGTTGTTGAGTTTGGAGACCGGATTTATGAGTGACAACACCGAAACAGAGCAGCTTGGTTCGCTTGAGATAACAGATATCCTGAAACTGTTGCCGCATCGCTACCCCTTTTTGCTTGTTGACCGGATCAAGGATATTGAGGGCGGGGACCGCTGTACTGGAATCAAGAATGTGACAATCAATGAGCCATTCTTCCAAGGGCATTTCCCTGATTTTCCGATTATGCCAGGTGTCCTGATTATTGAAGGGATGGCGCAGACTGCTGGTGTACTCTGCATCCACCATGCCAATAAAGACCTGAATGACAACCCTAATCTGGTCTTCTTTATGTCTATAGATAAGGCAAGGTTTCGCCGTCCTGTTGTGCCAGGTGATACCCTGCATTATAAGGTGGACAAGGTTCGGGGACGCGGTACAGTATGGCGTTTCAAGTGCCAAGCCTATGTTGAGGGCAAGCTGGTAACGGAAGCTGAAATTGGTGCAATGGTTGTTGACAAAGAAAAGGCAATGCAGAAAAAATGACAAATATTTCCCCGACAGCAGTAATTGCAGATGGTGCCCAGATTTCTGAAAGTGCGGAGATTGGGCATTTTTGTGTGGTTGGCAAGGATGCTGTGATTGCTGGGGGGGTGAAGCTGCATTCGCATGTTGTGGTTGAGGGCAAGACCACGATTGGGGAAAACACTGAGATATTTCCCTTTACCTCGCTTGGCCATATCCCGCAAGACAAGAAATTTGCCGGGGAGCAGTGCCGTCTGGAGATTGGCAAGTCCAATATGATCCGTGAAAATGTTACAATGAATCCCGGGACTGCGGGAGACAATTGCCTGACAAGAGTAGGGGACAATAACCTGTTTATGGTTGGCTCTCATGTTGCCCATGACTGTATTGTCGGCAACAATGTCATCTTTGCCAATAATGCAACTTTGGCAGGACATTGCCATGTTGAGGATTTTGCCATTATGGGCGGTCTGTCCGCAGTTCACCAGTTTGTCCGTATTGGAGAAAATGCGTTTGTCGGCGGTATGACAGGTGTTGAAAATGATGTCATTCCCTTTGGCATGGTGATGGGAAACAGGGCTTCCCTGGTGGGGCTGAATATTGTTGGCCTGCGCCGCCGAAATATGGAAAAAGACAAGATCCAGACATTGCGCAAGGCCTACAGGATGATGTTTTCGCAGGAAGGGACATTAAAGGAACGGGTTGAGGATGTTGACAAGATGTTTGGCGATGATGAGGGGGTTCGGCAAATTATTGACTTTATCCGTGACGAGTCGTCCAGGTCGTTGTGTACGCCTAAATAATATAACTGCCTCTTGGTGGGGATGGTTTTCATGACAGTATTAGCGGGAATTGATAACCTCGGTATTATCGCGGGGGGTGGAGACTTGCCCGTCAAAATTGCACGTTCTGCACTCTCTCAAAATATCCGGCCTCATATCCTTGGCTTTCAGGGTGAGGCTGAAGCGGCAATCACAGAATTTTCCCATGACTGGATGAAATGGGGAGAGGTTGGCCGGATGTTCAAAATCCTGGCACAGCAGAACATCACAAACATTCTGATTATTGGCAGCGTAACCCGCCCGGAACTGGATGAGGTTCATCTTGATTTTGGGGCTGTCAAGCTGCTTCCTGCTATGGCGAAGCTGATGGCAATGGGAGATGACGGTCTACTGACGGGTATTGTCAGGATCTTTGAAAAAAAGGGGTTTCGGGTTTTGGGTGTGCCAGATATTGCCCCTGAATTTGTCGTTCCAACAAGGTTATTGAGCCGAAAATCCCCGACGCGCAAGGACATCAAGGATATTGAAAAGGGCAGGGCGGCCATATCAGGCTTGAGCCAGTTTGATATAGGCCAGGCAATGGTTGTCGTGCGCGGCAGGGTGCTGGCTGTTGAGGCTGTTGAGGGCACAGACAGAATGCTGGAGCGTTGCGCGGAGCTGAGGCTTTGGGCACAGGACAAGCAAAAGGGGGTTCTTGTCAAGATCCCGAAACTGGGGCAGGAACTGCGTGTTGATATGCCGACTATTGGGCCGCGCACGGTTGAGCTGGTTGCCAAGGCGGGTCTGTCGGGTATTGCGGTGCAGGGCGGCGCAACCTTGATGGTGAACCATGAGCGGGTTTTGGAACAGGCAGACGCGCATAAGCTTTTTCTGCGGGGACTGGACCAGCCTAAAGATGCGGGGCAAGGCTGATGGGCACAGGCAAGGATAGTTTCAAGATTGTATTGGTTGCTGGTGAGCATTCAGGCGATGTGCTGGGGACCAGGCTTATGGAGGCTCTGGAGGACAGCTTGGGGCAGGTCGAGTTTTTTGGGGTTGGCGGAGAGCTGATGGAAAAACGGGGGCTTGTGTCATTTTTTCCGCTTTCTGATGTGGCTGTGATGGGCATTACAGAAATTTTTTCCAACCTGCCACGGATCATTAAGCGGGTGTACCAGACAGTCGATGAGGTGATTTCATTCGCGCCTGATATTGTTATTATCATAGACAGCCCTGAATTTACCCACCCGATTGCCAAGCGCATCCGCAAGAAATGCCCTGGTCTGCCAATTATTAACTATGTCAGTCCCTCTGTCTGGGCATGGCGGCCAGGTCGGGCGAAAAGGATGAAGCCTTATATTGATCATGTTATGGGGCTGTTGCCCTTTGAACCGGAGGCCTATGTCAGGCTGGATGGTCCGAAATGCAGCTATGTCGGTCACCCAATGATAGAAAGGCTTGACTATATCAACGGGCTGGACAAGGCGGCGTTTCTGGAAAAACATGGTTTGGACGAGAGCAAACCTGTGCTGGTTATCCTTCCAGGCAGCCGCTCCAATGAGGTGCGCTTTCTGATGCAGGATTTTGGGCAGACAATTGGAAAAATCCTGGTGAAAAATAACGATGTCCAACTGGTGATACCGGCTGTGCCTCATGTCCTGCCACTGATTGAAAACGGGCTGGAGGATTGGCCTGTCAGGCCAACCATTGTGAGCGGTGAGGATGACAAGTTCCTGTCTTTTCGCGTTGCCGATGCAGCCCTTGCGGCTTCTGGCACAGTAACGCTGGAGCTTGGCCTGGTCGGTGTGCCAATGGTGGTGGCCTATAAGATGGACGGGCTGGCAATCTTGTTGCGCCCTTTGGTCAAGGTGCATTCCATCATCCTGGCCAATTTGGTGCTGGGCAGGAATGTGTTTCCAGAATTTTTGCAAGAAGACTGCACCGCTGAACAGTTGGAGGCGGCACTCTATCCCCTCTTGTCTGACACGGAACAGCGCAGAAAACAGCAGGAACAGGGACTGGATGTCATTAGGGAAAAGATGTTGCTTGAAAATACAACGCCAAGTCAGGCAGCGGCCAAAATTGTGATGTCCTATCTTGGAAAAGCTACCCTTTCCCGATAGCCTCCAGCCTGTGTTGCAGTTCGTCCCCTTGTAGCCTGCCGAGTGGCAAGGCTGTGAAGGCCGATATGCGCTGCTCCAGCTGGCTATAGGCAGTCTCAAAGGCCGCCATGATCTCTTCATCTGTCCCCTTGGCAGCAGCTGGGTCGGGAATGCCCCAATGTGCCTGGAGCGGGCTTCCTCTCCAGAGCGGGCAGCTTTCCCCAGCGGCATTGTCACAGACCGTAAATACAAAATCTATTTTGGCGGCATCAGGTCTGGAAAATTCATCCCAGGACTTGGAACGCAGGCCATCCCGTACATGCCCCTTGCGTTTTAGAAGTTTCAGGGCATACGGGTTGACCTTGCCCGCTGGGGTGCTGCCTGCACTGAAGCCGCGAAACAGGCCGCCGCCAAGGTGGCTGACCAGAACTTCCCCCAGGATGGAGCGGGCAGAATTGCCAGTACACAGGATCAGGACATTATGGTTTTGCTTTGCCATCTATACCGCCATCCACAATAACAGCAGGCCAAACAGGATGCGGTAAATGCCAAAGGCCACAAAGGTGAATTTTTCCAAAAAGGCAATAAATAGCTTCATGACAATATAGGCGACGATAAAGGAAGTGATAAAACCAACAGCAAGTACAGGAAGATTTGCACCTGACAATATGGTTGGGTTTTTCAGCAGTTCATAGGCGGTGGTTGCCCCCATCACAGGCAGGGCAAGCAAAAAGGAAAATTCTGCCGAAGCCTTGCGGCTCATGCCAACCAATAATGCGCCAACGATGGAGGAGCCAGCGCGGCTGGTGCCAGGTATCAGGGCGAAGACCTGGGCAATCCCGACCCAGATAGCCTGCATATAGGTCATGTCATCGACATTCTTGGTGTGTTCGCGTCCTTCATGGTGGAAATATTCAAGAATAAGGAAAATGACACCGCCAACAATAAACATGATTGGCACAATATAAGGGTCGGCAAACAATGCCTTGATTTCATCCTTGAGGATGAAACCGACAGCAGCCAGCGGCAAGAAGGCGATAAACACCTTGACCCAGAGTGAGAAATATTTAGGACGAAACTTTTCGCTATAATTGGCAATTACGGCGAGGATGGCCGCGAGCTGGATGATGATTTCAAAGGCGATATGGACATCATCCTGTTTGATACCAAGCCACTTGCTGACAACGATCAGGTGGCCAGTGGAGGAAATTGGCAGAAACTCGGTGGCACCTTCAACGATGCCCAATATAATTGACTGTAAGAAATCCATCGGTAAGGCAGTGCTCCAGCTCGTGCATAGTGCGAGTAAACCGTTATGGTTTGCGGGCTTGTGATATGCGTAGTTAAGGGGGCTAGAGCGAGGTCTGCTGACTTTAGCCTGCTTGCAGGTTGCTCCAGCTATGGAAAAATAGGGGTGGTTATGCTATCCCTGTATAGCCGAAACAGAAGGCCTGGCAAAGGCTGTTGGTAAGTTCTGCCCGCAAAAGGTGGAAAGAATTGACTTTGATGTCACAAGACGGTCTTCTGCAATTCAGTATAGCACCTTTTTTATCAGGCAGAGAACCGATGCCAGCACTCTATTCATTTGCATTATGTCCAGATTCCAGGTTTATTCAGCTCATTCTTGGGGAGCTTGGGGTAGACTACGAGGTTGAGGAGACCAAGCCCTGGGTATGGGACGAGGCTCTTGCTGCCCTGAATCCCGCAGGTACACTGCCCGTTATTGTTGATATGGCTGAAAAGCCCCTTTGCGGCAGCTATGCCATCAGTGAATATCTGGCGGAAGTGACTCCCGCGCTGAAATCCCTGCGTCCGCAAATGGAACTGCTTTATGGGGACGCTGCGCAACGGGGAGAAATCAGACGGGTGACTGAATGGTTTCTGGTGAAGTTTCACAAGGATACCTCTTCACTTTTACTGGATGAAATTTTGCTGAAAAACCTGTCTGGCGGCGGCGAACCGGATATGGAAACTTTGCGGACAGGGCGGGAAAACCTGACCTATCATCTCAGCTATATGACCCATCTTCTGCAACAGCAGCCCTGGCTGGCAGGGGAGCAGGTTTCAATGGCTGACCTGGCTGCGGCTGCCCAGTTGTCTTGCCTGGACTATATTTCCCATATCCGCTGGAAAGATATACCGGAAGTCAAGGAGTGGTATAGCCGCCTGAAGTCACGCCCCTCTTTCCGCCCTATGCTGGCTGCGCGGGTCGGGGGCAATCCGCCTCCGTCCTATTATACAGACCTGGATTTTTAGAAAATGTCGGGGCAAGATGACAAAAACCCAAACCATAAAACAGCAGATCAGGACTGAAGGCCTCGCCGCAGGTTTCGATGTTGTCGGCTTTGCATCGCCGGGCAGTATTGGGGCTGCGGGCGAGAGGTTGATGGAGTTTGTTGCCCTGGAACGCTACGGCGACATGCAGTGGATGGAAGAAAATGTGGATCGCCGCGCTGACCCAGTTGTCTTGTGGCCGCAGGTGCGATCGGTCATTATGCTGGGGATGAATTATGGCACGGGGCAGGACGTTGAGCTTGGCAAGCCATCAGGCAACAGTAATATTTCGGTTTATGCCAATGGCGGGGACTATCATTCCCTGATCAAGAAAAGGCTGAAGCGGGTGGCCTCCTGGCTTTACAGGGAAACAGCTCATGATGTAAAAGTGTTTGTTGACACTGCTCCTGTGATGGAAAAACCGCTGGCGCAGGCCGCAGGTTTGGGCTGGCAGGGCAAGCACACCAACTTGGTCAGCCGTGATTTTGGTTCCTGGCTGTTTCTGGGGGAAATTTATACGACCCTGGAAATTGTGCCTGATGAAAAGGGCAAGAACCATTGCGGCCAGTGCCAGAGCTGCCTTGACATTTGCCCAACCAAGGCTTTTCCTGCCCCCTATCAATTGGATGCCCGGCGTTGTATCTCTTACCTGACAATTGAGTATAAGGGGCATATCGGGGAAGAACTGCGCAAAGGAATGGGCAACCATATTTTTGGCTGTGATGATTGCCTGTCGGTCTGTCCCTGGAACAAGTTTGCCAGCAAGGCTTCTGAAGCACGCTTTAGCTTGCGTGACCCTGCTGACAACCCGCCCTTGTCAAAGCTGTTGGGTCTGACAGAAGAGCAGTTTTTGAAAAACTATGCAGGATCGCCGATAAAGCGGGCAGGGTATAAGGCTTTTCTGCGCAATTGCCTGATTGCAGCAGGCAACAGCAAAAAAATTGCCCTGACACTGTTTATCGAAAACCTGTTGGAAGATGAGGCGGATATTGTCAGGGCAATGGCAGTCTGGTCTCTGAAACAGTGTAACCCTTTTTGGTTTGGCAAGCTGCGGGAAGAGTGCCTTGCCAAGGAGACCGATAACTATGTCAGGGAATGCTGGCAGTGGACACCCAATGATTTGGAGAAGAAATGACAGAGAACAGAAACCTGTTTTGTTTTGGGCTTGGCTTTACCACCACCACGCTGGGGCGAGAGCTTCTGGCGCAGGGCTGGACTGTCAGCGGGACAACGCGCAATGGGCAGAAGGCAGATGCCCTGAAAGCAGAAGGCTTTGATGTTGTGTTGCTGGACAAGGAGGGGCTGACACCCTGTAGTAAACCCTTCCAGCAGATTGAGGACAGGCTGGAACAGGCCAGCCATGTCCTGGTCTCTGCCCCGCCCAATGAAACCGGAGACCCTGTTATTGCCCCGTTTTCTGGGGTATTGGCCAGTCTTGCCAGCAAGATGACCTGGCTTGGCTACCTGTCGACCATTGGGGTGTACGGCGAACATCATGGCGCGTGGATAGATGAAACCGCAGAGCATTATCCGGTGACACGCCGTAGCCAGTGGCGGCAATTGGCAGAGCTTCAGTGGCAGGGGCTGGCGGCTGATACTGCCCTGCCTTTGCATATTTTTCGCCTGCCGGGCATTTATGGGCCAGGCCGTAACCAGATGGTGACTTTGCAAAAAGGGAAGTCGCGCAGGCTGGTGAAGGAGGGGCAGGTTTTTAACCGTATCCATGTCCAGGATATAGCCCAGGTGTTGCGTGCCTCCATGAAGCAAGTCAGTCCAGGAGAAATCTATAATATATCAGATGACCTGCCCACCCCGCCGCAGGATGTGGTTGTGTTTGCTGCGGAACTGTTGGGGATGAAACCGCCGCCTGTGGTGCGCTATGAGGACGCAGACCTGACCCCGATGGCACGGAGCTTTTACGGGGAATGCAAGCGGGTTGAGAATAAGAAAATTAAGCAAGAACTGGGTGTTAGGCTGAAATACCCGACCTATAAAGAGGGGCTGACAGCGTTGCACGGCCAATCCAAATCAGATTAATCTGATATGCTAATGTATTGATATGTAGGGATTTTTATATATTTCTCCCTAAAAAGCAGGCGACTTTTATTGGATTATGCTTTATAGCAGGAATTATGCTGACTATTACAACAACAAATGCCCTCCAGGATGCCTGTGACCAACTATGCCAGTCCGATTATGTGACGGTTGACACAGAATTTATGCGCGAACGCACTTTTTGGCCAGAACTGTGCCTGATCCAGATTGCCTGTGATGGGTTTGAGTGCCTGGTTGACCCGCTCTCCCAAGGGCTTGACCTTGCCCCATTTTTTAAGCTGATGACAGACGAAAGCGTGGTCAAGGTGTTCCATTCGGCGCGGCAAGATCTTGAGATTGTCCATAACCTTGGCGGTGTTATTCCAAAGCCCTTGTTTGATACTCAGGTTGCGGGCATGGTCTGTGGCTTTGGCGATTCTGTGGCCTATGCCGGGCTGGTGCGAAAATTTATCGGCATTGAGCTGGACAAGTCGTCCCGCTTTACCGACTGGAAACGCCGCCCGCTGACAGACAAGCAAAAAACCTATGCCATTGGCGATGTCACCTATTTGCGCGATATTTATAAGGCTCTGAAAAAGCAGCTTGAAGACACCGGTCGCAGTCATTGGCTGAGCGAGGAAATGGAAATCCTGACCAACCCAGAGACCTATATCCAGCATCCTGACCATGCCTGGAAGCGGCTGAAGGGCAGGGCGCGCAAGCCTGTCAATATGGCTGTGATGAAGGAAATGGCGCGGTGGCGCGAGGAGGAGGCACAGGACAAGAACCAGCCGCGTGGCCGTATCCTCAAGGATGATGCGATCTATGATATTGGCAACCAGATGCCAAGAAATGAAAAGGAACTGGGGCAGCTCCGCACCATTTCGGCAGGACAGGCACGTTCCCATAAGGGAAAAATTTGGCTGGACCTGGTGGAGAAGGGGCGCAACTGCAAGCCAGAAGACTTGCCCGTCTTGCCCAAGAGCAGAAAATTGCCTGCCAGCGCGTTGGCTACCATTGAGCTGCTCAAGGTGTTGCTGAAGTCTATTTCGTCACAAAACCATGTGGCTCCCAAGCTGATTGCCTCAGCCCCTGACCTGGAAAAGCTGGCAGTGGATGACAATGCCGACATTAAATGCCTGAAGGGCTGGCGGCACGAACTGTTCGGCGAGGATGCTCTTGACCTGAAACGGGGCAAGACCGCCCTGACCCTGGAAGACGGCAAGGTGAAGACCGTGCGTTATGAAGGGTAGTTCTTGTCCAGCAGTTTCAAGAGCAATTCCATTCACAGATCATGTTGGTCAGCAGTTGTACTCTTGACCAGAACATTACAGAAAAATGCTGGCTTAGGACACCAGCAAAATTGAATCGTTTTGCTTGACCTTTTGCCCGTCAGTGTCGTTTCAATAATGGTGACATAATACGAGATCACAAAGGGCGCGACTTATTTGCCAAGCCGTCAAACCCCACCTGTTGGGGATTGTCATCACTTGGAAAGTAAAATATCCTTTGTGATCTGGTATAACACGCCTTGCTACATGACTATACTTTTGGGTTAGGTCACTTAATATCGTTGACCACATCCACTGTCATGCCGCGCTACGACGCGGTATCCATGCCCTGTACTGTCAACATTAAAAAGACCAATAATTTAACACTATAGGGTCTCGCGCCCCCCCCAAACAAACATTGTTATTTCAACGCAAATTTCACGGCGTGGATACCGCATTTCTGCGGTATGACAGTGATAGAGTGTAGTATGTTGTGTACTATGATAGTTCGTTATGCGCCCATTTTTGTGCCTTGAAGACAGACAAAATTGCCAGTGAAGAGTTTAACTCTTCACCGACAAGCAGATAAAATCCTAACCTTACTGATATATTGAAACACCCCGCCGCAGTTTTGGAAACTGGGGGCGGCCTCTTGCTGCCAGGGGCTATATTTGCTAACCTGTCTGTACCGACCAGCACATATGAAAGAGGCAAATAATGGCAGCTTCCCTCAAAATGAAGGGCAGCCTTCCAAAGATGAAGTTTGATGCATTTTTGGAATGGAGTGAAGGCCAGGAAGGAAAGTGGGAACTCCATGGCGGTATTCCAGTCAGGTTGCATGACCCTGCCAAGATGCATTCTGAACGTGCACGCCATGCCCGTGCCAAGATGGAAATAATGCTTGCCCTAAAGATAGCCGTAGCAAAGCAGGGGCTGAACTGTGAAGTTTTTCCTGATGGCATGTCTGTCAGGATTGATGATGATCATGGCTATGAACCCGATGCTGTTGTGTCCTGCGGCAAGCGGTTGGATGGGGATGACCTTGTTGTATCCAATCCTGTTATTATTGTAGAGGTTTTGAGTCCCAGTACAGCCTATAAGGATATTGGTGACAAGTTGCTGGATTATTTCTCTTTAGAAAGTGTGCAGCATTATCTGGTTGTAAACCCCGTGACAAAATCCATCCAGCATTTTTTCAGGCAGGAAGACGGCAAGACAGGTGAACAGACCCTGGCTTCTGGCCAGCTTGTTCTGACCCCGCCCAGTGTTGCTTTTTCTGTTGAGGAAATTTTTTCCTGAAACTGGGGGGAGTTCTCAGCAGACCTGCCCAGCAGCATGGCCGCTGGCCCAGGCCCATTGGAAGTTAAAGCCGCCAAGCTGGCCCGTGACATCCAGCACCTCGCCAATAAAATACAGGCCAGCAACCTGGTTGCTTTCCATTGTTTTCGATGAAATATTTTTGGTATCAACGCCGCCTGTCGTCACTTCTGCTGTGCGGTAGCCTTCCGAACCATTGGGGCGAATTTCCCAGTTATGGATGGTGTCATGCAGTTTGTCGATCTGCTTGTTGGACAGGCTTGCAATCTGGCCGCCGATAGAGGTGCTGTCCTGAAAATATAGGGCAAGGCGTTTGGGGATGAAATAGGCCAGCGCGTTGCGCAGCTCCTGCTTGGGGTGGCTTTTTCTCAGCTGTTGCAGTTCTTCCGCCAGATTCTTGCCAGGCATTAGGTCGATGATAAGTGGCTGGCCTTCCCGCCAGAAAGATGAGATTTGCAAAATGGCGGGGCCGCTTAGGCCGCGGTGGGTAAACAGAAGGTCATCCTGAAACCTGATCTTTTTGTTAAGCCGTACCTGGGCAAGCAAGGAAATGCCTGACAGCTCTTTCAGGGCAACCTTAAAGTCATCTGTAAAGGTCAGTGGGACGAGACCGGGCCGGGTTTCAGTCAGCTCATGGCCAAACTGTTTGGCAATCTGGTAGCCAAAACCGGTTGCCCCAATCTTGGGAATGGATTTTCCACCTGTGGCAATCACAAGGGAGGGGGCAAGGTAGTTTGTGCCGCGCTGGTAACGTGTGCTGGCGGTCTGGACCGAAAACTGTCCGCCGTCATGTTGCACTGTGTCAATTTCGGTGTCATTGCGCAGGATAACGCCAGCCTTGCTGACCTCGTTCAGCAGCATGTCCACCACCAGTTCAGCACTGTCATCACCAAACAGCTGCCCCTGGAGATCACGTTGCGGCGTTGAGCTGTCATGGGGCTTGTCTTCATGGCTGCCCTGTGACTTTTCATGATATGGAATGCCGTGCTGATCCAGCAAGGCCATGATTTGCGTTGGCTGGTAGCGTTTCAGCGCGGACTTGCAAAAATGCCTGTTCAGGGAGGTGAAATACTTGGCCTCTGTATAGATATTGGTAAAGTTACAGCGTCCGCCGCCAGAAATACGGATTTTTTCGCCAATCTTTTGGGCATGGTCAAGCAGCAGGACTTTACGTCCACGTTTTCCTGCCTCAATGGCGCACATCATCCCGGCTGCCCCCGCGCCAAGTATGATCACGTCATATGTGTTGCTGTCTGTATTTTGTCCAGGCATTTGTCTTAAGTCCCTATGGTTGTTGCTGTTGTTGCTATGGCTTTTGGTGCATGACGGTTTTTTGAGTGAGGCTTCGAGAGTTGACCACATCTACTGTCATGCCGCGCCACGACGCAAACATTACCATTCCAACGCCAATTTTACGGCATGGATACTGGATTTCTGCGGTCTGACAATGACAGGATGTTGTGTATTATGGCTATAGGGGAATATGGCGGGTTTGGAAAGTCTTCCGTGATAACGTGGTTATGCCTTGGGGGATATGCCTGTCTCGCGGGGAGGCTATTCAGGTTTGGCGACAATCGGGAAATCATAATAGACGCGTGGCGTGGCGGTCTTGTGATAGGTAAAGTGCCACCATTCCATATGGTAGTTCTTGAAGCCATAGCGTTTCATCACACGCTGTAACAGCATACGGTTTTTGCGCGCCTCTCCCGTGATGCCGCGGTGCCGGGTATGGGTCAGGACATCAAAGCAGTCAAAGGCGGTGCCCATTTCCAAAGAATTGTCAGAGATGCGGGCTTCCTTTGGCAGCAGACAACTCATGCCAGTCCCCTTGGAAACTTCCTGTTCATTGGCATTGAGCGGCATCAGGCTAAGGTCTACGGTGTTGCCGCGTGAATGGTTGGAGCGTTTGGCGATATAGCCCTTGCCGTAAAGCTGGCTCTTGGCCAGCCTTGGAAAATAACGCTGTTTTTCTTCTGGCGGGGAGGGCTGCCTTGCCCAGCGGCCAAAGTCCTTGACGGCGCGCACGGGGCGGTAGCAGTCATAGATTTTCAGGGACAGGCCAAGCGGCGCAATGTGATGTTGCACACGCTTCAGAGCGTTGGCCGCGCCCCTGCGCATGATACATTCAGGGGCATGGTAGCCCTTGACAACCCGTCCAGTAAAATTATTGGTTGTGGCATAGCGCATGTCGAGGTCAATGGTCGGGTCAATATCGCTGAGATAGACCCAGCCTTTCGGTAAGGTATTGCGTTGTGCAAGGCTAAGGGACGGGTCAGTAGACATGATTAGGATACCTGCCAAAAGCAGCAAGGATAAAAGAAATGCCTTAGAATGTAAACGCATAATGGACACCTATTCTTGCATACCTTCTGTGATGACCTGAAATTCATTCAGAGCCGTGTCGCGGTATTTACTGCCGCGATAGATGGATCCAATCCTGAACTTGACCCATCTGCTATTGACTGGCCTGGAAAAGGTAATTTTTTGTAGGCCAGGAACGTCCTTTAGGGTAATCACCTTGCGGTTGCCATTGGAGAAGGACAGCACCGCATTACGCACACGGCTATTCAGGAAGAACAGTTTTTTGGTTTTGTTATAGCCGTTCCTGATGAAAATGGCGGTGACCCTTTCAGCCTGGCCAAATTCTGTGAGAATCCATTCCCCGATGCCATGGTCACGCTTGCCCTCAATCCAGGCGGTATAGTTGCTCTGGTCAAGCATACTGGCAATCCCGTATTGGTTGCCCTTCTGTCCTGGCAGGTAAGAGCTGACGCAGGTATTTTGTGATCTGCCCTGATAGATATTTTCCAGGCAGTTCTTGCGGTGGATGCTTGAAGGTTCCCTGTGTCCTGTCCGGTATGTTGTGTTGTTGCTCTTCTTGAGGGTGGCCAATTTCTGTTGCTGGCTTTGCAAGGTCTTCATCCGCATCTTGGCAAGGGGTTGGAACAGGCCGTATGGGAAGGTTGTCAGATAGCTTTGGTAGGCAGAAGGCAGGTTACTGTCCTTGATGGAGTTCCAGAAGGCTGTATCTGCCAGTATCATCGCGCTGCCGCCAGAACTGTTACCTGTGCGGGGGACGGTGGGGGCTGGTTGGGCTTTCCTAAAATAGAAGTCGCCGAACAGGGAGGATTCTTCCCAGGGAATTTGTTTGCTGGCAGTCTTGTTGCGGACAACCTGGCGGGCTTTCTTGAAGACACTTTCAATCATGATACCAGGCTCACGCATCGCCTTTGACAATGCCAAAGCATAGGGACTGTTGACACCTTCGCCGTCCAGGGCGACATTGCCGGGCTGGGTGGAATAGGCTATCAGGGAACCGGTAGGGGCATCCATCCGTGAAAAGCCCCGTACACTGGCACGGCTGCCGCGCTTGAACGGGTTGTTGCGGCAGGCATCAAGAATGATGATATTGAGCTGGTTGCCTGCGTGGTTCAGGCCTGACAATAGCCCCTGCGCATCAATGGTCTCAATAGAGACATCGCCCTCATTCTCAATATTGGCATCCACAGGCAGCAAAAAGTTCCGGCCATTGACCTGGGTGCCATGCCCGGCAAAATAGACCAGGCCAATGGTCTCTTTGCCCATGGCCTTGATTTTTCGGGTAAAGTTACGCAAGGCACGTTTCATCTTCTTGAAACCAAGGTCTGTCTGAAGGTTGACCTCAAAGCCAGACTCTTGCAGTACTTTGGCAATCAGGCGTGCATCATTGGCAGGGTTTCCCAAGGAAGGAGAATATTGGTAGGCTGAGTTGCCAATGACAAGAGCCACCCGCTTTTGTGCCAGGGCAGGGCTGGACACCAAAAACAGTGCGCAAATGGACAGTATGAATGCTGCAAGTTTCATGGGGCAAACCTTTTGCGGCAAAAAATGAGAATGGGTCAGAAAGGGTGCATTTCTTTATTGTTGCACTTTTTTCTGGGACACGCAAAAGGTAAATGGTCAAATGAGGCTCAATGAATAGGGGGTTGGCTGTCTATCAGCATTGCCTGTCATGCTTTCCAAAATTACAGTTCAAACACAAAAACATGGTTTTCATCAATATCAAGACTGGCCTTGTCGCCAATGGAGAGCGGGTTGCCATGGCGGGCGCGGGTTCGGATCTCATAGGTCTTGCCATCCGCCGGAGAGATGACATTGACATGCATACAGCTTGAATGGCCAAGGAAATGGTTGTCCAGGACTTCCGCGCTGTGCTGTTCATTATCACTGCTTTCTGCGGTCACCGCTTCAGGCCGTATTAGGATCTCAACGGCTGTACCATCCAGCAGTGAGCCTGCGGAAAAGTCTCCCAGTGGGGTGCTGGCCTTGCCGTTCCTGACAATAGACTCAAAGCGGTTGGCAGGGCCAAACAGTTTGGCAACAAAGCTGTTTTTGGGGTGGAGGAACACCTCGGCTGAGGGGGCATTCTGGATGATATGGCCGTCCTTCATCACCAGGATACGATCAGACATAAACATCGCCTCTTCCGGGTCATGGGTGACCATCATCGCGGAAATGCCCTCATCCTTCAGCAGATGCACAGTATCCTCGCGGATTTGCAGGCGACGGGTGGTGTCCAGCGCGGAAAAGGGTTCATCCAGGAACAGCACCCTGGGGTTTGGGGCAAGGGCGCGTAGCAGAGCAACCCGTTGTTTTTCGCCGCCTGACAGCTGGTGGGGATAGGAATGCCGCTTGTCAGCCAGTCCCAAATTGCCCATCATCTTTTCAATCCAGCTGACACGGCCAGCATCCTTGGGATCAATGCCAAACACAGCATTTTGCATCACATCCATATGGGGAAACAGGGCAAAGTCCTGGAACACCAGGCCGACATGACGCTTCTCAGGGGGGACAAAATTTTTGGCGTGACCATCGGCGACAACCTTGCCATCAATCTCAATGCAGCCGCTTTGCAATTTTTCCAGCCCAGCGGCGAGCCGCAACAAGGTGGTCTTGCCGCAGCCAGAGGGTCCAAGCAGGCAGACAATCTCGCCCTTGCCCAAATGGAAGGAAATATTCCTGGCCACCTGGTGGTCATCGAAGGCATGGGAAACATTTTTAAATTCAAGGGCGTGTGTCATGGTCTTTTCCGTTTTGGGGATCACTTGTCAGTGCCCCCAGTTTTTCACCTAATGGTTTTTGATGCAACAGAAATGAGCCGTCCTCGGGCTGAAAACTGTACAGGGTTATCTTTGATCATTTTGTTATGAAGCCCCATACGACACGTCTCTTAATATTATTTATTGATCTTTGGGTCTTTTGCCCGTTTTACCAAACTTTAAAGAACCGTATTTTTTGAAAACATCTTTGCATACCGGTTTGTGCAAGGAATAACTAAGTATATCTAGTAAACTGTCGTCGTAATTTGAATTAACATTAATAAAACAATAATATACTCCTAAGACATGAAAACCTATATTTTTAGGGCGCACTCATCCTGTTCAAGAATTTTAACACCTTTATGGGATATAATTCTAAAATTATCTGTAACCTGGCTGCAAAAATCTTGCCATTTTCGGGGAATTGTTT
>JAJRRF010000036.1 GCA_024279735.1 Alphaproteobacteria bacterium | reverse complement strand
TGATAAATAACGATAAAAATAAATCGTTATTTTTAAAACCACTAAAATATGATCATTTTTCCATTAAAAAACAGGATTTTTAGACTGTATTCCGCTTGAAACCGCGTATTTACGTGAAAAAAGAAGCTGGGGAGTTACCATAAAAATTAATCCAGCTTTGCAGTACGTAAGCGCAGCGCATTGGCAATCACCGAGACAGAAGAAAAGCTCATCGCAGCAGCCGCAATCATCGGGGACAATAAAATCCCAAACACAGGATAAAGAATGCCGGCAGCAACAGGCACGCCCAGCGCGTTATAGATAAAGGCAAAGAACAGGTTTTGTTTAATATTATTCATGGTTGCCTCAGCCAGTTTCCTGGCGCGGACAATGCCCCGAAGGTCGCCCTTGACAAGGGTAAATCCTGCGCTTTCCATGGCAACATCTGCCCCGGTTCCCATTGCAATCCCAACATCGGCCTGGGCGAGGGCAGGGGCATCATTTACGCCATCTCCTGCCATCGCCACCACAGCCCCACTTTCTTGAAGACTTTTAACCGCTGCGGCTTTTCCATCAGGCAAAACATCCGCCATCACCTCATCAATACCAAGCTCAGTAGCAACAGCTTGGGCGGTGCGGATATTATCCCCTGTGACCATCACAATCTTCAAGCCTTCCGCGCGTAGGGATCGCAAGGCTTCTTTGGTTGTGCTTTTAATCGGGTCAGAAACCGTGACCAGCCCTGCAAGATCATCCTCAATCACGACAAACATCACAGTCTTGCCTTCAGAGCGCATCACATCGGCCTGTTTGCCTAGGTCGCCGCTGGACAAGCCAAGAGATTTCAGAAGGCTATCATTGCCTAAAGCAACATTTTTACCATCAACCTTGCCCTGAACCCCTTTACCTGTGATGGCTTCAAAATCTTGGGTTTTGGCAAGAGCAATTTTCCTTGATTTTGCCCCTGATACGATAGCCGCAGCGAGAGGATGTTCACTGCCCCTTTCAAGAGAAGCGGCCAAGCCTAATATCTCAGCTTCACTATAGTCTCCGCTGCTTTTGACAGAGGTTAATTTTGGCTTGCCTTCCGTCAATGTGCCTGTCTTGTCAACAATCAAAGTATCAACAGAAGCAAAACGTTCGAGGGATTCTGCATTTTTGATCAGAACGCCAGCCTGTGCGCCGCGTCCTGTTGAAACCATAATTGACATTGGGGTTGCCAAACCCAAAGCGCAAGGACAGGCGATAATCAGGACAGAAACAGCCGCAATCAGGGCATAGGCCATTGCAGGAGCAGGCCCCCAAATTGACCAAGCCACAAAGGCAATCACGGCAATGAGCAAGACTGCTGGGACAAAATAACCCGCAACGCTGTCAGCCAGTTTTTGGATCGGGGCGCGTGACCGCTGGGCTTCCGCAACCATCTTCACAATTTGGGACAACATGGTATCACTACCAACCCGCTCCGCCTGAAACAAAAATGTCCCTGTCCCGTTCAGCGTGCCGCCCGTCACCGTTTCATTTTGGGTTTTCTCAACAGGAACAGGCTCACCTGTCAACATGGATTCATCCACGCTAGAGCGGCCTTCCGTTACAATGCCGTCTACAGGCACTTTTTCTCCAGGACGCACCCTTAAGATGTCGCCGCTTTGCACATCCTCTAAATCAATCTCTTCCTCTTCGCCATTTTCGCGCACCACAAGGGCTGTCTTGGGCGCAAGATCAAGTAAGGCACGGATTGCGCCGCCCGTCTGTTCCCTTGCCTGTAATTCCAGCACTTGTCCCAGCAATACCAGAACGATAATCACTGCTGCGGCCTCAAAATAAACAGCCACAGAGCCATCAACAGCGCGAAAAGCATCAGGGAAAATACTTGGCATCAGGGTTGCAACCACAGAATAAATAAAGGCTGTTCCTGTGCCAATGGCAATCAGGGTAAACATATTGAGATTCATGGTTTGGATTGATTTCCAGCCACGGACGAAGAATGGCCAGCCTGACCATAAGACCACAGGCGTTGCCAAAACCAGCTCAACCCAGTTCGATGTTGCCTTGCCAATCCAGCTTTCAATCGGAATCCCGACATATCCGCCCATAGCCAGAATAAGGAGTGGGATAGAGAGGACAGCCCCGACAATGAACCTTTTGCGGAAATCCACCAGTTCAGGGTTTGGACCTTCTTCACCGATAATGATGTCTTTCGGCTCAAGAGCCATGCCGCATTTGGGGCATTCCCCTGGGCCTTCCTGTTCTATTTCAGGATGCATGGGACAGGTATACACTGTGCCTTCAGGCATTGGCGCGGCAACAGCTGTGCCATCAAGATATTTTGCAGGGTCTTTTCCAAACTTATCAAGGCAACCCGTTGAACAAAAATAGTATTTCTCAGAATTATGGGTGCTGATATGGCGCGCACTTGCACGGTCAACATCCATATTACAAACAGGGTCTTTCGCGCTTATATATTGGACTGGATGGGCTGTAAATTTGGTTTCGCAGTCTGAAGAACAGAAATAATAATCATGGTCATGATAATGAGCCTTATGTTTTGAGGTGGCAGGGTTTACATCCATCGCGCAAACGGGATCCTTGAGCTGTTTCGCTTCTTTGGGGGTATGTCCTTCATGAGTGTGTGAGTGATCCATCGGGGACTCCTTCATAATAAACAGTTCGGCAGAATAAACAGCTTGGCCACACTAAAATAAGGGAAGGTGCCAGTTGCGACCCCCCCAATTTTAGCCTGATAGTCTCAAGCGTAATCTTTCCAGTTACTGGAGGGTCAAGAAGAATATGCGCAATAATTCCTGAAAATATAGAAATATAGAAATAGTTTTTATACAGGTCTTGACCTTACAGTCACTGGAATCATTATGTTGAAATAACCGGACATCAATTACCGATAAATCACCCCACTTCATATGGAGGATAAGATTATGAATACTTCACCCGCCAGCGCAATGAGCCAACGTCCTGATGGTCAGGCGCAGAACCGTTTTTCTATTACATCTCTGGGGATGGCACTGGGCAGCTTTTTGGCAATCAGCTTTACTCTTTGTGTCATTTTTGGCCTGCTATTTCCTGGGTTTACGATGTATAAGACATGGATTGGTCTGCTTCCAGGAGTTAGCTGGATGAGCCTTCCGAGTTTTCTGTTGGGGCTTATAGAAAGCTTTGTCTATGGCTGGTATATTGCCTTGTTTTTTGTGCCGCTCTATAATTATTTTTCAGGCCGTCGCACCTAAAGATCGTTGAGGTCAGCACCAGCTGGCCTCTCCATTCTCAATTTTAGCTCGAATTTTTCTATAGGAAGGTAGTAAGCAAACCGTTACGGTTTGCGAGCCAGCGATATGCGCCATTAAAGGGCTAGGGTAAGGTCTACTGACTTAAGCCTGCTTGCAGGTTGCCCTAGAGTATAACAACTTTGAGGAAGTCATTCGTCTGTCGCGCAAACTATGGGCGTAAGCCATTTCGCAAGGGAACAGCTAAATGATAACCAAACGCAAAAAAGACCAGTGTGGGAGCACTGGCCTTTCTTAGGAGTATGAAGTTGGGAGACTTCAGAGGTAAAGCAAAAGTAGAAATGATTTGGGAGTTTTGGGAGTATCCAGCCTGGGAAGAGCTGGAAGAAACTGTGTCATCATTTGTTAAGCATAATATAGCGGGCAGGTTAGGCAACCAAAGGGCATGAAAAAGGCAATGTTGTGACCTTTTCACTGTCTTGGGCAGCCACTCAAGACTTGCCCAGATCAATAATAGTCATAGTCATAGTCGATATATCTGCGGCCACGGCGCGGGGCTTCATAATAGTTGTCATCATAATAAGGCCTGCGTCTTTTATGGCGACGGTTATGTTTTGGGGCAGCCTTTGGCGTGTACGGCGTGCGACCAACGACCCTGATGCGGGTGGACTTTTTGCCGTGCTGCTTCACCAAGTCGTGGAAACGGCGGGCATTGTTGACACTGAGGCGGACACAGCCATGGGAGGCAGGCTGTCCGAGTTTCCAGGTTGCGCCCGTGCCGTGAATGGCAATTCCGCCATTAAAAAACACGGAATAGGGCATCGGCGCATTTTGGTATTTTTTGGAATAGTGCATCACCTCTACAGAATGCGGACGGAATGAGCCGCGCGGTGTCAAAAAACCGTCCTTGCCGCTGGAAATGCGCCAGACAAAACGCTTCGCACCATCCACCCTGACAGTCATGGTTTGGGAGGTCAGGTTGATTTTGGCCGACACTTTCGCCAGGGCAGGGCTACCGACCAGGATTGCCAATAAGATGGCGGCAACAGGCAAGAATATGAAACGCATAACGACTCCAGTTAACTATTGTTGTTGAAAGGGCTAATATTTTATATTAATGAGTGTTAATATCTATTATAGAGGGAATATGAAAGGGATATTGTTCATGTGTCAGTAAAAAGCTGTGGAAATTATAACGTCATGCTGGTGATTAGGGATATTTTCTTAATGACCCACTTGTTTTCCAGTGGTGCAATCTGATAAACACCCCTTCCAGGTAGTTTATTTATACTTAAAAATTATTTTTTATTTATTTAGCAGCATAGCTGCCTGTCTCATTTCAGACAGGCAGCTTTTTTGTTGGCCGCTCCAGAGCAACCTGCAAGCAGGTTTGGTCAGCCGACCTTGCTCTAGCCCTTTAATTGCGCATATCTTAACCCGCAAATCGATTCGATTTGCTCGCACTATGCACTAGGGCTTCCTAAAATCCCTGCTTTAGCAGCCATTGCCTGATTTCGTCCGCGCAATGTTCCCAATTACTGTCCAACATCACCAGATGCGCCAAGCCAGGCAAGACAACATGGTCAGCGTGGTAATATTTCGCGGTATTTTCCCCGTCTGCCAGGGAGATATAGGCATCATCGCGCGCACTGATGACCAGCATTGGCGGCTGGGCGGGCTTTCTCTTGGGGGAAGATACAAACATCAAGGTCAAAAAAGCGCGAAAACTCTCATCTCCTGTACGCTGCACAATCTCCAGAGCCTTGTCTTGCGGAAAATCCTTGGACAACAAGGTATCCTGTAAAATTTCTGGACTACTGAGCAGTGGCCGAGCAGACCCATTTATCATCACCTTAAGTGAGGCCAGCGGGTGACGTTTCATAGAGCGCAAGGCAATGCCCAGAAGTCCGCTTGAAGGCAGGGAAGCCAGCAGGATAACGGCAGGCGGGGTTTTGCCTTCTGTAAAATCATGGTCGGCCAGAAATTTTTGCACAATAAAGCCGCCCATAGAATGGCCGATAATGACGGGAGGCCTCTCAAAGGCATGGTAAATTTCAGCAAGGTCATCCACCAAACTATCCAGACTCGTCCATTTCAACTTGTCTGCACCATCACTTTGGCCGTGTCCGCGCAGGCTCATGGCATAGGCAGGGTAGCCATGCCTGGTAAACCAGGGTAAAAAGTTCTCTTCCCAGCACCAAGCTCCAAACCCCATGCCGTGCAGAAATAGCAGGGGTGGTTTGTCGCTCAAGACTTTAGGAAAACGGGACAATAGTTCCAGTTGCAAAGCATATATCCTTTCTGGCTGAAAGGTGGATGGTTATTCTTTGCTTTCCAGCTTCCCACTGTATCAGCCCCTTGTCCAGTACGGCAGTCTGACAATTGAAAAATTACAGCCCTACAATAGGTCAGGGTGGAACAGAAGGTCAATCAAGAAAAATAATGCAAGTATTTCTGAATTTTAAGGCAGGTTATTTCTTTGCCAGATCATTTAGAATGGGGCAGTCGGGGTGGCTGTCGCCCTTACAGTTCATGACCAAATGGTTAAGTGTGTCATACATTGACTGAAGGTCTGTTATTTTGGTTTCTATAGTATCGAGCTGTTTTTGGGCGAGAATTTTGACATCAGCACTTTTGCGGGACTTGTCTTCATAGAGCGAGACAAGGGACTGGCAGTCCTCAACTGAAAACCCTAAAGACCGCGCTCGCTGGATGAAGCATAAAATATGAATATGCTTGTCGGAATAGTCTCTATATCCATTTTCTTTACGGTCAGGAATAACGAGCCCTGTTTCTTCATACTAACGGATTGTCTTGACGGATAATCCTGTCGCTTTTGCAGCTTCTCCAACAATCATAGAAATATCCTTAAGCCTTAATTTAGTTTAGAGCGTTTTTTAGACTGGGAACAGAGAGGGTATTGAAGAGCCAACCCAATGAGGGATGGGGGGAGGGCTGGCTCTTCACACCTACCGACCTACCTGTTTTGGGGAAAACAGACAGGCAGGCGGATGTTATCGCCACAGTTTGCACCAGCCATTGGGACTGACCTTGCCAGAGACAACACTGCATCTTCTTGACCTTGGATAGAAATAGCGGCAATTGGCACAATTTTGACTACCATTTGGGCTGTTTTTATAGCGTGCTGCGCGCTTGCTCATGGCGTACGCACGACCAGGACGGGCAAGGAGTGCTGCGGTACTGGCAAGAGCCATAAGGGTAAAGTAGCCGCCTTTTTTCAAGACTTTTCGGCGTGATATTGTCAGGAGTGATTTTTTTTCCATTTTGGATAATCCTTAACTTTGTTATTTTATGATGAGCGGTTCTATTAGGCTTCAACAGTAAATTGTCCCATCATGCCTCCATCCTCGTGTTCAAGGTTATGGCAATGATACATGTAAG
The DNA here is from genome assembly GCA_024279735.1 of Alphaproteobacteria bacterium. Classification (GTDB taxonomy): domain Bacteria; phylum Pseudomonadota; class Alphaproteobacteria; order Rhizobiales; family JAJRRF01; genus JAJRRF01. The sequence goes on along the minus strand of JAJRRF010000036.1, from coordinate 2,579 downwards.
GTATTTTGGAATTGGCATAGTCTTTAAACTCTGCGATAACGCGCACGGTCTCACCTGTATTGACCAACACAGTATCTTTCAGACCCTGCTCATGAGCGAGGGCAGGGCGACCATTTCGGTCTATAATCCTGAACTGGATGTCATGGATATGGAAAGGATGCACCATCATTGAGCTGTTGCTGATTTCCCAGATTTCAATACTGTTTAGGGCAACCCGTTCATCAATACGGGACAGCTTCATGGCTTTACCATTGATACGCCACATATTACTCATCATGCCGCCGCCGCCCATCATGCCTGAACCACGTCCCATACCTCCCATCATGCCCATCATCCCGCCCTGAAGATCAAAGCGGCGTATCTTGTCCGCATTGGAGGGAGACCAGTTTGGGACTTCAATAAGATGTTTGGGTAAAGTCATGTCAGACGCGCCCAGAGAACCCGCACGCAAAGAAATAATCTGCATGGTTTCATTGTTTCGGCTCATCATACGCATCATGCCCATAGAAGAGCCAGCAGAGCGATCAGGATAAGTCATGAGGTTGGCCTGGCTGTTTGGCTCAAAATCAACCAATATTTCAGCCCGTTCTCCTGGGGCAAGACGCAAGCGTTTACGCCTGACAGCTTTTGCCAATAAAGAACCGTCTGTTGCAATCTGGTAAAAACTACGGTTGTCATCAAACCCAAAATTATAGATGCGGGCGTTTGACCCATTCAGCAAACGCAGGCGCGTTCTTTGGCGTTTTAAAGTGAGCTGAGGGTGAGCCGTTCCATTGACCAGGATCACATTGCCTGCCATCCCCATCATGCGGTCGGGCATCATCGAAATATATTGAAATTCCCCATTGCGATGAAAGCGGCGATCCTGAACAATAAGAGGGATATCATCAACGCCATATTCCTTGGGTAGGGGCAATGAACGACTTTCATCATCATCGACGATAATCATCCCAGCCAGTCCTTGATAGACATGCCGTCCTGTTTTGCCTGGCAGATGGGCATGATACCAAAATGTTCCTGATTTTTGTTTGACCTGAAAGGAAGGAGACCAGGTTTTTCCTGGTGCGATAGGTTGGTGTGGGCCGCCATCAGCATGAGCGGGAACATGCATACCATGCCAGTGGGTTGAGACCGATTCTCTTAAATTATTTTTGATATGAAAGGAAACCTGTTCACCATCACGCATCCGCAATACTGGCCCAAGATAGGCATTGTTATAACCAAGGGTTGCTGTCTTTTTTTGCGGAAGAAAGTGACTGGTTCCCTGTTGGATAGCGAGGTCAAAAACCCGTTTTCCCTCTTGTTGTGCCCCTGTCATAATATCTGGTATCTTGAGAGCATTCAGGGATGATGAATAGCTTAAGGCAGATGTTGTCAAAATTGCTGGCATAGCCAAACCTGCACTGGTTGCCGTGATGCCTTTTAAAAAATTACGTCGTGAGAGTGCCATTATTATTGCCCTTCTATATTCAGATGTAATGCGTGGGGAGTTTGTTTCAAAATTAAGGGTGCAAGATTGAATAAGGTTTTTTTTGTTCTTAAAAATCGCTGAAGAACCTGCCTGGAAAATAGATAAAACTGGCGCAAAACCAAAAATCTGGTCTTGCGCCAGCCAGGAGGAAATGCTGTTTTAGTCGTCAGCAAAAGCTCTTTTAAAGTCAGGATCATTGGCTGTTGTGTCATGACTTTCCAGTCTTTGATGGTTCCCCATAGACCCGTTCTTTAGCCTATGGTCTTGGCGGTGCTGCATTCTGGAAGGAGTCATATTAGCCTGTTGACCCGTTTGTCCTTGGTTCATCATATGAACCTGCTGGCTCTGTCCTGACATGGACTGACTACCCATAGAACCGTGACGGCTTGTACCATGTGCAGATGCCAGCGTTGTAAATGTCAGGCTGGCAATGATGACTGTTGTTGCAAAAACGGGTTTATGAAGATTTTTCATGATCTAAATCCTTTGTAAAATTGAGAAAAACGATTGTTTGGGAAGGATGTTCTATTCATCCGTAAAAGCTGCCCGAAAGGCGGCTCTTCTTTCTGCACGATAGCTTCTTAAAGTCCCTTTTTGTCTAAAGCTCCTGCGTTTTCTGAACGTCGTTCTTGTTCTGGCACGTCTGCTATGCCCCATATAACGCGGACTATTATAACTGTTCCCTGTAATAATATTGCTGCTTCTAAAGTTAAAAGAGCTATAACTATGGGCGGCTGATGCAGAGGTTATTGTGCCAAGGCTGCTCAAAATAAGCGTTGATGCAAAAAGTGGCTTGTATAAATTTTTCATTGTTAAAATCCTTAAAACATTTTTAATTTGAATGTGATCCTTCTGGGGCATTGACTTAGTGGCCAAGACCCTCCTAAAGGATGGAAAACTTCGTGTTTTTGATAAAAGCCAGGCCGTGTATTTTCACGGCCTGCCCAAGTTTAAAAGGCAAAACAAAAGTAACTCCCCAGCTTGTTTTAGGTGCATTAACTAATTGATAAATAACGATAAAAATAAATCGTTATTTTTAAAACCACTAAAATATGATCATTTTTCCATTAAAAAACAGGATTTTTAGACTGTATTCCGCTTGAAACCG
>JAJRRF010000035.1 GCA_024279735.1 Alphaproteobacteria bacterium | reverse complement strand
GAACAGTTGTTACAATGTCCATGAGTTCCTCCGTTTTGAAGGATTGATGTCGTTTACAACACCATCTTCCCACAAATTGAGGGCTCACTTATTTTTTTGTTGGGTGAAAACTGTCCGAACTATTGTTGAGGCTATGGAGAAAAAACCATGACCATTGAGCCCTTCATCAAATGCAGCGATATTTCTGCATCCCTCAAATTCTATACTGAAACATTGGATTTTACGGTTCTGCAAGAACCTGACCCAGACCCAGAAGCCTTTCTCTCACTATATGCCTTTTTACAAAAGGGGACTGGCCGCATTCATCTGTCCCAACATGAAGGGGACGGCGTATTTGGCACTGTTATCTATATCCGGACAGATCAAATAGACAGCCTCTACACCTTATTTGTGTCCAATGGTCTGAATATAACCAATCCAGAAGAGCATCCTGCCCTCACCATGCCACTGACCAAGCAAACATGGGCATGAAAGAATTTGCCGTGAGCGACCCTGACGGCAACAGGCTCACTTTTGGGCAGAAAATGAAGGAGCTGAAATAGTGGAGCATGTCAATCTTTATAAATTATTTGAACCAGTCTATGGTTTTTTTGTTCCATACGGCTGGACAATTCATAAAAATGATATTTGGGATATTCACAAGGAAGGGTGGGAGAGTCTCACTGATAAACAAGATATTTTTCATGCTGAAGATATGTTCTTTGATGAATCTGCAATTTTTATGGCAACCACAGAGTTTGGACTAGATCACCTCCATTCGCAATATCAAACCAAATATAGACAGCACACCCATAATAAAGGTCTCTATCTCCATAGTGTTATTGATGTCGATAATTATTTGCTGGAAAAAGAAACATTTAAACTCCAATATAATATTAGCCTGAATATCTTCAAAAATAGAAAGAAATCAAAGCACATATATACAAAAACATTGCAAACAGATACGCCCCAACAAGCTGCTCTCTTTGTATCTCAATTCATGAAATCTGTTTCATTTGATGAATTTAGGGAGGGCGAAATCGACCTTTTTCAATCACTCGACACATAGGGACTTTTTTTATCGTAAAGACGCAAAACTGACCCTTCCTGTTCACCTCATGAAGAAATGAATAGGGCAAACAAGCCCTTGTCATTCCAAACTTGTTTTGGAATCCATAACCACTGATGACAAAGGGAGGCATGAGCGTGATACACTATTGGAAAAAAACATGGACATTTGGGAGTATGGATCCTGAAATAAATTCAGGATGACAAAGTGCGAGACATGCAGATCAGTGATAAGAATAATAGCCATGCCCTGCAATCGGACTGGCCAGAGCAAATTGCAAGCAATTCCGGTCTCCCGACCTTACTCTAGCTGTTATGTGGCGCATATCTTAACCCGCAAATCGATTCGATTTGCTCGCACTATGCACTATACATAACCTTCGTGAATAATTTTAAAGCAAGTGGCAAGCGATGACAGACAACAGCACTGATAACAGCAGCAAAAAAGGCGGCCTGATCGCCCTGTTTGTTGACCATCCCACCGCTGCCAATTTGCTGATGGCGTTGATGATGATGGCTGGTTTTTTTGCCGTCACCAAGATCAACACCCAGTTTTTCCCGTCCTTTGACCTGCCTTCCATTACGGTCAATGTCGCCTGGCCTGGTGCCAGCGCGGAAGATGTCAGCACCAATATCCTTGAGGCTTTAGAGCCGTCCCTGCGCTTTCTCGATGATGTCGACAATGTTCGTTCCATCGCCCGCGAAGGTATTGGCACAGTGTTTCTCGAATTTGTCAACGGCGCGGACATGCAGCAGGCAATGGCGAGTGTGCAACAGGCGGTTGACGGCGTGACCACACTGCCGGAAGAGGCGGAAGACCCTGTTATCAGCCGGATTGCGTTTTATGAAAATGTAGGCCGCCTGTCCCTGACCGGGCCGTTCAGCGAAAAAACCCTGAAAACCTATGCCAGCAAGATCCGCGACGGCCTGCTCAGCGCAGGGATTGACCGCGTTGAGCTGAAGGGGGCGCGCAAGGAAGAGATTGAGATTATGGTGCGTGAGGCAGACCTGCGCCGCCTGAAGCTGACTTTGGCCGACATTGCCTCAAAGGTCAAGCTCAACACCACTGACCGCCCCTCCGGCACATTGGAAGGCGAGACAGAAATGCAGCTGCGCACCCTGTCGGTCGGCAAGACCCCCGAAGAGCTGGGGCGGGTCGAGATTTACGCTGCCCAGAACGGTGACAAGATTTTGCTGCGAGATGTGGCAACCCTGAAATGGGCGTTTAACAAGGATGATATTTTGGGCCTGCAACATGGCCAGCCTGCCATTGAGCTCAAGATCAGCCGCGCCAAGACAGCCGACACCCTGAAAACCCTGGAAGTGCTGAAAAAGCACCTGGCCGAAATGCGCCAGACCCTGCCCAAAACCCTGGAAATGAAGCTTTATAATGTGACTGGGGAGCTGGTGACTGGTAGGCTGGAAATATTGGTCATTAACGGCCTGCAAGGCCTGGCCATCGTGCTTCTGGTGCTGTTTGTGTTTCTCAATATGCGGATTGCGTTTTGGGTTGCAATGGGTATTCCTGTCGCCCTGCTCGCCACCTTGGCTGTGATGTATGTCTCTGGCCAGACTGTCAATATGATCTCAATGTTTGCCATTATCATGATGATGGGAATTATTGTCGATGATGCCATTGTGGTCGGTGAACATACTGCCACCCGTAAAGCCCTGGGGGACAGCAATTTCCGCGCCGCCAATGTTGGGGCAACCCGCATGTTTACCCCTGTGCTGGCCGCCACCCTGACCACCCAGGCCGCTTTTTTGCCGATCCTGCTCATTAGCGGACGGATGGGCGACATTATGGGCGCGATCCCGCTGGTAGTGATGGCTGTGCTGGTCGCCAGCCTGATTGAATGTTTTTTGATCCTGCCAGGCCATTTACGCCACGGACTGCGCAACATGAAGCCAAAGCCGGGACTGTTCCGGCGTAATTTTGACGGTGCAATGGACTGGTTTACCGCCCGCCCCTACCGCGCGATGGTCAGCTTTTTCTATCACTGGCGGTATGCCACTGTTGCCCTGACACTCGCCTCCTTTATCCTTGCCATTGGCATGATTTCTGGCGGGCGCATCTCGGTACGTTTTTTCCCCTCTCCCGAATCTGAACGGATGATGTCCTATGTCACCTTTGCCCCCGGTGTGCCGCAAAAGGAACAGGCTCTGGTGATGAAAACCATTGAGCAGCAGCTTGCCGTGGTCGAAAAGAAGATAAATGACAGAAGGGTAAAGGATGGCAAGAGGTCAGAAAAGCTGGTGGTCAGCTCCTTCTCACAGCTTGGCGTTGCGGGCAGGACGCGCGGCGAGAACAAGGCGCAAATTTTTGTCCAGCTGTCCCCCAGTGAAAGCAGGGACACCCCGACCAAAAGCATTATGAAGGTGTGGCGTAAGTCGCTGCCTCTAATACCTGGCGTAGAAAGCATCGCCGTCACCAAGAGCCGGCGCGGGCCGGGCGGAAATGATGTTGACATCCGCCTCCAGAATGCCCCTATCACAGTGCTGAAACAAGCCGCTATGGAAGTGCGCGAGAAACTGACAGAATTTCCTGGCCTGACTGCGATTGATGACGACCTGCCTTATGGCAAAAAGGAGCTGGTGCTGGCTGTTTCGCCGCGCGGCCAGGCCCTTGGCTTTACTGCCGCCTCTCTTGGCTCCCAGGTGCGCGATGCCTTTCAGGGCAGGATTGCCACCCGTTTTGCCCAGGGCGATGATGAAATTACGGTGCGGGTACGCCGCGCGCAGGAACAGCAGGGCATAAAATCACTTTATAGCCTCTACCTCAATGCCCCTGATGGGCGGCAAGTGCCACTCAGTGCTGTGGTCACGGTGACTGAAAAGTCTGGTTTTTCCCTGATCCAGCGCAAGGACGGCCTGAAAACAGTTTCCGTCACCGCTGATGTCAATGAGAAGCTGATTGAGGTGCCGCAAGTGATTGAGCGACTGGAAAAAGAGATCATGCCGCATCTTGTCGCCAAATATGGCATCACCTACAGCTTTTCCGGCCAGGCTGAACAACGTGGCAAGGCCTTTGCTGACCTGAAAATGGGGGCTTACCTGTCCCTGCTGACCATCTTTATCATTTTGGCCTGGGTGTTTAAGGGCTACAGCTATCCGTTGGCCGTAATGCTGATTATTCCGTTTGGCTTTGTCGGCACTGTGTTTGGCCATATGGCGATGGGGCATAACCTGTCCATCATCAGCTTTATTGGCCTGCTTGGCCTGTCCGGCATATTGGTCAATGATTCGATTATTTTGGTGACAGAATACCAGGAGCGCAGAAGCCAGGGGCAAGATGTTGCCACCTCTGCCATTGGCGCGTCCCAGGACCGTTTCCGCGCTGTGCTGCTGACCTCCCTGACCACCATTGGCGGTCTGTTGCCGCTATTGTTCGAGACCAGCCGCCAGGCCCAGTTCCTGATCCCGATGGCGATTACCATGGTGTTTGGCCTTGCCGCCGCAACGATATTGGTGCTGGTGCTTGTCCCGTCCCTGCTTGGCATCGGCGCAGATATTGGCCGCATTGGCAGTGCCATCTACCGCGCCTACTGGCCTTATGGTGAAGCTGAAAAGGTTTAGGGTTAGGATGGTTTCGGGATATAAGATGTAATATTACCCCAAGCCGCAAAACGGGCGCATGCAATGCGCCCCTACAAAATCACGTTAATGAAACACGCCTTATCATTAAAACACCTTTCAGCGTAGGGGCGTATTGCATACGCCCGAATGTGCCAGCGGCACATATCATACATCAAATCGGGTTCACAAATGCCTCTGCCAAATCGCCAATCTATCCGTCTTAAAAATTACAATTATGCTGCTGGTGGGATGTATTTTGTTACGATTTGCACACATGATAAGAAATGTTTATTTCGCCACATAGAAAACTACAAAATGATTCCTAACCGTCTTGGCCAATTGGTCACGAAACAATGGTTTCAAACCTCTGAATTACGAAAGAATATTTCCCTCCCTGAGTTTACGCTAATGCCTAATCATTTACATGGCATTATTATTCACAACAATGATGACTCTTTAACAGGTGCGAACAGTTTAAGTTCGATCATTCGAGGTTTTAAGGCAACAGTCACAAAACAGGCCATTTCCCAAAAACTTATTGAAAAATCACCGTTATGGCAGCGCAATTATTATGAGCATATTATTCGCAATGAGCGAGATTTAGCATCTATTTCACTCTATATCACCAATAACCCTGCCAACTGGGAAAATAACACCCTGTTTCTGGCAAAAAACAAACCTCAGCCTACTTCTTCTTTTCCCTTGTATTGATCATCTCGCTCGCCATCGCGATTTGCCGACAATTCCCGCTGGCATTTTTGATAGCATCAAATCTCTCTTGTAGGGGGGTTGAGCTATCCTGAGCAGTTGCGTATCCTGACTTCACAGCACTGATGGTGCTTGTCAGCATATGCATTCCCCTGGGAGCCTTGCCAGCCGCCTGACTAAACTTTGCCCCTATCATCATCTTGTCAAAATTTGAAAAATGGGGTTTGCATGTTTGCTCAAACTCCCCCATTGCCGCTGAAAATTTTTCAGGCGTTGCCTTGACTGAACCAGCACACCCGCCCAGCATCGCTGCCATGACCACCACACCCGTCAATTTTTCACTGAAACAACTCATTTCGCCAAGTCTCCCCCCAAATTTATTTCCATAAAGAATAAAATAAAATAGCATCTACAAGCAAGTGCAGCAGGGCAACGCTTTAGAAAAATAATCAGGAAACACTATGGATTTCACACAAAAAAAGACCAGTGCTGGGAGACACTGGCCTTTATTTAGGAGTATGAAGCCCAATAGTTCGGACAGTTTTCACCCAACAAAAAAATAAGTGAGCCCTCAATTTGTGGGAAGATGGTGTTGTAAACGACATCAATCCTTCAAAACGGAGGAACTCATGGACATTGTAACAACTGTTCTGGATCAAATGCCAG
>JAJRRF010000034.1 GCA_024279735.1 Alphaproteobacteria bacterium | reverse complement strand
TACGAAAATCCAACGAACACCTGCTCAAAACCTTTTCTTCCATGTTAGGTTTTGAGTTGAACTCCATTAAATCACAACCTGAATTCAAGAAGCTGTGTAACTACGGGACTATAGCAGCATGAAACTGTCCAAACTATTGAACTTAGGACACCCTCAAAAATAGATGCTTCAGTTAGCCCAGGAATTTTGTTTGTCAGCCTAAGTCAAAAATGAGCGTATAGCGGGCTATACAAGCATTTTTGAAACGACACTGACGGATAAAAGGACAAGCTAAATGATTCGGTTATTTGTGTGGGTCTCCTTATTGAAATAATGATGAAAATATACCGATTTTTTGTGGCAGACTGTAGACAAGCTGAATCACCCTGGACGTATCACAGCTGTGTGCAGGAACAGCTTTACTTTTTCAGGCAGCCTTGTTAAAAAGGTGTGCTGATTCTAGCATTGTTCCTAAAGCCTGTTTCTCCCTCCTAACTGCCCCTTATGAATGCCATGAATAATACAATTGTCCTGAAACATAAAAAATGCTGGTTGGTGACAAGAGACCATATGGGGCAACGGGCCATTTCGGTGGGCGTGGCTGGGGCGATGGGGGTTAGCTTTGAAGAAAAATTAGTTGAGCCGCCATGGTTTTTTAAAACATTGGCTCCCTGGGCTGGGGTTGCGCCATCTGAAAAGATTGGCAAGCCTGGCTCTGCCAAATTTCCTGCCCCATTGCCTGACCTTGCCATTGGTGTCGGTCGCCAAAGTGCGGCCTATTTGAAATCCCTACATAAACAGTCTGCGGGAAAAACCTTTACAGTGATGCTCCAGGATCCCAAAATGGGGCTGTCAGTTGCTGACCTGATCTGGGTGCCGGAACATGACAGTTTGCGTGGGGATAATGTCATCTCAACATTGCTGTCACCCCACCGTTATTCCCCAGCAGTGATACAGTCCTTCAGGGATAATCCGCTCCAGGAAATTGCCAGCTTGCCCAGGCCGCATATCGGGCTGATTATTGGGGGCAACAGCAAGGCCTACCGCTATAGCCAGGAAAATATCGATAAATTCATAGCAGCGGTATCCTCGCTTAAAAGCTTTGCAGGTTCCTTTCTTGTCACATGTTCCCGCCGTACACCGCCAGAACTGGAAAAGGCACTGAGGGATGTGACATCTGATGTGCCAAGATATTTTTGGGATGGCAAGGGGCATAACCCCTATGGTGATTTTTTGGCACATTCTGATTATCTGGTTGTCACAGCTGATAGTGTCAATATGGTAGGGGAGGCTGCTGTTACTGGTCGGCCTGTCTATGTGTTTTTCCCTGAAGGGGGCGGACGGCGGATTAACTATTTTCATAACAGGATGCGTGAAGAGGGGATAACACGCCTCTTACCCGATTGTTTTGAACGGCTGGAAAGCTGGGAATATCCGCCCCAATATGCGGCGGACACCATTGCGTCAGAAATAGTGGCACGGTGGCAGCTTTCACAATAGCGCAGAACATTAGAAATGGTCACATCCATAGGACACCCGCAACAATTTTCTGTTTAAAATATGCTATAATCTTACTCAGGGAAAGTTTTGGTGACTGGATGGCAACCCAGTCACCAACTGGCAAATGCGATCGTGCAACATAACAGGGACTCAAAGGGCTATCGTAAGGACTCACTTGGAAGGAAATGAAAATGGACAGAAAATACCATATCATAGCCCCCACACCTTTAGGCACACTTTGGCGCGGATCGGAGAGTAAATTTGCAAAACCCCTGAACAGTTCAAGGCGTGGTCTCAAAATTTTGGCCATGAAAGCACAGCGACCACCTTTAACAGCTATGGCCATGTGCCCTCCCACCGCTAAGGCGAACTGATAGAGGCATTGGGCAAGCCTGATGAGCAAGAGGACAAGTTTAGCCAGATTAAGGACATGTTGGAAACCATGCAAAAACAATAGCTTTACCTTTACACGCTGTATCACTATAAATTATAGCTTTGTTTACTATCTTTATGATATCAGGACTGTTTAAGTCATTGAAATTATTGTTTTTACTTTTCGGATGTTGATAATGATACCAGACTGGAATGAATGGGGTATTTTGCCGCCAATAAGGGAAGGTCAAGACCCGGTCGACCCTGACCGTTCCCCATATTCCTGTACCATGCAAGAGCTGGTTGCCCAATATGGCATTTCCCCAGAACGCAGGGCAATATTGCGCGGATTACTCCAATTCAGGGAGTTGTTTTATCAGGCAGACATTATCACGGGGTTTCAATGGCTTGATGGCAGTTTTGCAGAAAATATCAGATTACTGGAAGACAGAGAGCCAAATGATATAGATGTTGTCACCTTTTTTGATTTGCCTGAAGGAGCAGATGACCAAGGGTCTTTTGTCAAAGATCATCCGTCACTGTTTGACCATGACGCGCTTAAACAACAGTTTCTAGTGGATTCTTATCCTTATTTTTTAGGGGAAGCCTCAACAGACTACGGGGTTCAACAAATTGCATATTGGTATAGTATGTGGTCTCATAGACGTGAAGATGATAACGGTGCACATCTTTGGAAGGGGTTTCTGGTTGTCGCATTATCACAAATAGATGATGAAGAGGCTTTTCAACATTTGGCATATTTAGAACAGGAAGAGGCATAATTATGAATTACAATGACTATATCTCTTATACTTCTGAGATAACCCAGCTTGAAAAATTTCTTGAAAAAATGCCAAAAACCAGTGTCATTAACCGCATAGGGCTGGAAAGCCGTCTGAAGCGGGCAAAGGCGGCCATTGCAGACGCGCCAAGACCTGAAAAGCCAGCTGAAAAATTGACAGCGCGGCTCACATTTCGCGGAAATCCTGTTGTTGGAAGGCGGGCAATTGAGGCTAATTTTGCAGCCAAAGCAACTGAATTGTTTACTGATGCTCTGGCTCTGATTGCAAGTAAATCTGATAATGATAATGTTGCAGGGTCAATCCGCAACAAGAAAGATAACCAGCTGCTCATTACAGGAACGGCGGTGGGGTCTTTTGGCTTTCAGCTTGAAGTGCCACAAAGCAGCACGGAAGACCTGTTCCCCAAAGCTGAACCCGTGGCGGAAGCCCTGCAACAGGTTCAAACGCTGTTTGAAGCCGCCTCCAAGCGCAATATAGAGGAAATTGCTGAACTTGTGGATGGCATCTCAAAAAGGGCATTGAAGAAGTTGTCAGGCTTTTTAGGCTATCTGGCAACGCAAAAGGCCACCTGTGGGCTTGGCTATAAAGGGAAGCAGTTCAGATTTAAAGACCTTGAGCAGGTCCATTCTGTTATGGAGTGTCTGAAAGAGGATAATATCAAGGATACTGAGGAACAATTGACAGGAGAATTTGTCAGCCTGACCATTGGCAACAATGCCAAATTTCAGTTTAAAATAGGTGAGGGGGAAAACCCTGTCACAGGCAAGTTTGAAAAAGGCATTGAGATCACAGAAGGCTTTGCGCGAGAGCATTTATGGAAAACGGTAACGGTGACATTTGATGTGCGAACCGTGGGGCAAGGCACGCCAAGATACACGTTAAGCCGCCTTGAAAACATCGAGATGCAATAAACAGACGTTTTTTTGACGGCAAAATTTACGGGTCGGGGGTGGTGCTGTCAGGCGTGGAAACGCGCAGCTGTCCATTCATCAGCATAGGGAGCAGCCAGTCACGGAGTTTTGTGAGCTGCTGGTTTTCTTCTGAAATCAATATCATTTTTTCATAGAATGGCTTTATTTTTTCTTGAAAACTATCCAGTTTCACAGTTTCTGGCTTTAAGATAGGTGTCTTCTTTAGATTATTTTGGTTTTCTTCATCATCAGTTTTGCATTTTTGTCCGTTCTGTCAAGGGCATCTTTAGATGCGGCGTAGCCGTTTACCCTTTACAGGATGGTCAGGAATGCGATCATCCTCATGTCAAAAACATTTTATGCAGCCTGGGCCAAGGCACACACTTCAAATTTCTGGCTTGTATAGACCTCATCTGGCGTTTGGTAATCCAAGGCCTGGTGCATCCTCTGGCTGTTATAATGCCCAAACCATTTTGCAAAACCGACACGCACATCTGAGCCAAACGCCCAGTCATGCAGGAACAGACACTCATATTTGACCGACCGCCACAGCCGCTCAATAAACACATTATCCATCCATCGCCCTTTGTTCGACCTGCTCACTCGAACCAGTGGCGTTCAGGGTCTCACTCCATAGATATTTTTACACCAGCGTCCTTCAGCACCTTTATCCACTCATTACTGGTGAACTGGCTGCCCTGATCAGTATTAAAAATTTCTGGTTTTCCGTATTTTACCATGGCTTCCTCCAAGACCTCAATGCAAAAACCTGTATCCATCGTGTTGGACAACCGCCAGCTCAACACCTTGCGGCTGTACCAGTCCATCACCGCAACCAGATAGAAAAACCCGCGCTCCACAGGAATATAGGTGATGTCGGTGCACCAGACCTGGTTGGGGCGATTTATCTCCAGATCCCGCAACAGTGAGACCCCGAACGCCATCGGTTCGAGTGAGCAGGTCGAACGGGTATTTCTTGTGTGCCTTGTTTGGAATGGTGGTGCGCGGCTTTTGATAAATCGCTGTAAGCCCCATCAGTTTCATCAAATTGCGCACCTTTCCACGGCTGATCTTGTGCCCCTGACGCAGCAAAACTTGCTGCATCCGCCGCGCCCCATAACAAGGGGTCTCCAGATATTGTTGGTCTATCAGGGCCATCAGTTCCAGGTTTTTTTGGCTCACAGGACGCGGCCTGTAATAATAGGACGAACGGTTGAATTTAAGCAGTTGGCACTGCCTGACAAGGCTGACTTTGGGATGTTTGGGCGTGGGTCATGTTCTTTTGCGTTTCTGCGCCACACGCCCCCGCCCGCGTTCCAAAGTGAGGGCAGACCGTGGCCAAATGTTTGACCGCGTAAGCTGCATACCGAACCGACTTCCACCGTCAGCTGGCCTATTTTAGCATGAAGCTCCTTCAGGCCTTTTTCATCCTTTTGCGCTTTCTTGGCATTCTTGCGGGTAAACAGCTCTGCTGCACCGCTCTCAAGCGTCTTTTTCCACTCATGGATCAGGCTGCCATGAACCCCGTGACGGCTCGAAAGCTGGGCAACGGTTTCTTCCCCCTTCACAGCCTCCAGCGCAACCTTCGCCTTGAAGGATTTTGTATAGATTTTTCGGTTATTCGGCATTGTTCTCTCCTTTGTATGCCGACGGTAACAAAATTCTATAGCTTAAACACCTCTCCAGTTTTTACAGACCACTTCAATACCCTAGATGTCTTGCAAAACCCTAGCTTGCTGGTGATTTAAGCTGGGGAGTTACCAATATCCATGAGTTCCTCCGTTTTGAAGGATTGATGTCGTTTACAACACCATCTTCCCACAAATTGAGGGCTCACTTATTTTTTTGTTGGGTGAAAACTGTCCGAACTATTGTTCAAGGAAGCTGGTATTGGCAAAATATAGGTTTTCATCAATACGAACCAGCAACAAGTCATCGTAGGTGGTGACTCTGTGACGATTAAGGATGAGACTAAATTGGCAGCCCCAAGTCCTATTAGTTCCTGGTTCGGGTCTACCTTTTCGCGTTTTTTTGCAGCCAGGGACTTGGCCACGGACAGGCTTTCGACAAAGCCGATCAGGGACATCAGGCCGCTCAGAAACGCCAGCATGATGGCCTGAATAATATATTCTTCAGACTTGCTGGGAAATTCCCATCTGCCCAAGTGTGGTGGCCACCATCAGGGAGACAATGGCTACAAAGCCGACAACCAGGGTACGGCTTGTGGTTCCAGGGGCAGCATAGAAAAACAGGGGCAGGATGGAGGCATAGAGGCCAATCTGTGGCGGCAAGCCAGCCAACATGGCATAGGCCATACCTTGGGGTATCAACATAATGGAGACAACAAGGCCTGCAACAATATCGCCTTGCAGGTATTTTTTGTTATACGCAGGCAGCCATTGGAATATTGGAAAATAAGCCCTGATTTTTTGCCATGAAAGTACAGTTTTTTACTAAGAATAGCCAAGGACAAAAGAGGCAGCCCTATTTGAGTTGACCCAGCCGTTTCAGGGCAGAGACATTGCCAAGTTTGACAGCCTGTTGATACCAATGTTTTGCCTTGTCTAGATCAGGCTTGATGCCCATAACCCTGATTTTGAGTAAAAATTTTGGGTCATAGCTGCGTGCCAGGGCTGTTGCAGCCCTGGCAGAACCAGAAAGGGCAGTCTTTTCCAGAATTGAACGGGCAGTGTCAAAGTCAGACTTGGCCAGGTAAATCGATGCACGGTTCAGCTGTTGCTGTTCGTAAACGGGATGGATACGGATAGGGTTACTTTTTGTCCTGTTCTGTGTCTTGGCCTGGAGGCTGTTATTTTTGGGTCCTTTGGGCTGTGAAGGGTTGATTTCGGGAATGTCCAGAGTTGAATGGCGGCTGGCCAAATTCATGTGGCGTGTCCCGCCTTCGCGGATACTGTCCTGTGCCACGACCTGGGGGGCATTACTGGTTTGTGTGTAGTGGTTTTGAAAATCACTGGGTATCTTGTAAGAGGCCAGTTCCACTACCTGGCCACCCTGTTTCAAGTATGAAACCCTGAGTTCTACGTCACGTTTCAGGGTGCCGTTGATACGTAATGCCAGACTGTCAATATCCTTGACAGCAACCATCCAGACACCAGATGCCATATAATGCCCTTTTGTCAGGGATGTATTGCCTGGCAAGCCAGAAATCTTGACAAGCTGCTGCATGGAAACACCGTCTCGCGGCACCTTGATCATGAGGGGAATATCAGTGTGTTTTATGCTTCTTGAAATGACTGTGCCACCAATCCCAAAACGACGTTTTTGAGGGAAATTTTTCTGGGAAGACAGCTTGGCTTGGTTGCTTCCCTTATAGGATGCTAATGTTTTTTGCCGATCAGTTTTTTGCGAAGGATTGCCTGTGAACAGTGTTATTCCGTCACCTTGGGCATATCTTACCAATTTTTGAACCTGACCCTTTGCGGCAACCCATTGTTCACCTTCAGGCCCCTGCACGGCATAAAGGCCAGCCAGGGCCAGGAAGGGAAGTGCCAAAATGACAAAAAATATGGTCATGACCTTGCCTGCAAGGCCTGAAAATGCAGCATATCTTTTTGTGCCTGGAATGGCCTGGGTTTCCTCAGGTAAATAAGACATATTATAAGGAACCTCTTCACCTGTAAAATTTTCTCGGTATTGTGGCGACTTGGGGGTCTCTACCGCTGGAGAATAGTCAAAATGACTGGACAAGGCATAGTCATGGTAGACACCAGTCTGTGATTTCAGGTCATCCAGAGACATTGAGGTCTTGTTAGGCAAGGAAGCTGGTGTCCCAAAACCCTGTCCTTGCTGGTCACTGTGATTGCGTTCCTGGGTGACGTAATCTGTCAGGCTGGCTTCCAAGACAGGGGTATTCTTTTTAAAGTTCCAGCTGCCCCGAACCGGCGTTAGTTCTTTTTCTGAATAAAACTGCTGGTCTTGCTTTTTATCACCAGAAATTGCCCCCCTTTGATAGTCCTCAGAGGCAGGTATAACAATTTCGTGCTGGAGAGATACCGAATCCTGGGTATCAGACAAAGAGAGAGACCTCTTTGAGCCAAACATGCGTTTGATTTTATCCTGATCCATTCGTTACAACTCTTGAATACTTTAGTTAATAAATAAACTGTTTAAAACAAAAACATAATGCCAAAAATTCAGTATTTTTTAGTCTGCCCCCAGATAACTGGTTGAATATACCGCCCAGCCATTTGACTGTAACAGAATATAGGGCTGATAACATACAAATAAGCCCAAATTTTTACAAAAAGCTCTGGGCTGTTTTATAAAAGACAACAAAACCAGGGAAAGTTAGGTTGGTTTGCTTCATAACTCTTAACGTGCAAAAAATACAAAAAATAAAAGTGTTGCCATCAACTTTTCAAATAATTCAAACATCATGACGTGCCAAGTGTTAAGACAGACACCTAAGTAAATCTAGCAACTCTTTACCACCATATCTTTTTTACCCAAGGTTTGGTAGTAAAAATATAAGGCAATAAGATGTAATTGTAAATATCGTAAATTTATACCTTAGACCCTTAAATTACTGGCCAACAAATTATAGCCCGCAAGATACAAAAAATAAATCATATCAAGGGCTTGTCTCGTTATTCTGTTTTGATCATAATATTAACCTAATATTCTGCGCTATACTAAACAATGTTGGAAAACAGTCCTGGAATTGTGGGGGATGCTTTCGGAAACAACATGCTGCAAAGTATTTTTCAGTATATATTAAATATTAACGAAGTTGTGATAGCATCTGTATTATATATATCCATACATGTTATATAGTGTTGATGTTGGCAATATATTTTGCTTGGTGAAGCACATTTGGCATAGGCAGGTTGGATCAATCCTGCAAGCCAATGATTGGCGCGAACAATAGAACAGTATTTGGGTCTTTAAATGTCTTGTGGTGGTTGCCATATGGTATTCAAGGCCAAACAGTTGTAGGTAAGGTATTATGGTAGCATCTTTTTTGGATTATATGGGGTGGGTGTCTCTGTCCTTTAATCTACGGGAAAGTTTTAAAAAGGCGGAGCAAACCGCAATAGAGCTCGGGTATCAACAGCTTGATATTTCTCACCTGCTTTTTGCATTGATTGATAACCCTGAAGCAGCCATTGCCTTATCAGGCCATAATATTGACCGTCAGCAATTGCGCCACCAGCTGACGCACCATGCTTTAGCCTTTACCAACAAGGGCTATTTGCCCAGCAAAGATACTGATGCCAGGACAGTCAGCCCAGAACCAGCAAAACGGATTCAACACTTGATGGCTCTGGCCTCACAAAAGGCCGATATATCGGGCAAGACAGAAATTGATGGGGAAGATGTTATCAAGGCTCTGATTGAGCTGGAACAGCAGGGCGGGATGCAATATAGCAAAAAAAATGTTACAAAACATAATGATAGCCCATCAATGCATTATAGCTATCAAAAAGATCTTTTTGCCTATGACCAGAATAATAAACTTCTGAACTGGGGAATTCCCAAGCACCCAGCTGGTCAGCCAGAACTTTATCTTTCTCCTCACCGGGACTTAAAACCTGAGATACAGCCCCTTCAGACCCCAGACCCCCGTGTTTTGGAATTGCCAGAAAACAGACATACAGGACCAGACAAAATTATGAAATATTCTTATCCAGACCACGATACTGTTGAGTATAAACAGATCAGATCATCACTCAATTCCCTGATGCAAAGACGCTCTGATGCAGAAAAGGTTCTGAAGGACTGCGAATGGTATCAGTTGCTTAAAAACCTTGAGCAGGTTTCTGACGATCTTGATGACACTGCGGAGCGTCACCAGAAAAAACTGGCCAAAAAGGCGCGACAGGAAATAGGCAAAGTCGACCGCTGGCGAAAGGCTTACCGTTATATCAAGCATATTGATGACGAAATGGCAAAATTTCGCAAGCTGGAAAAAGAATCCCTGCGGGACGCGAAAGAGTCAGGACGTGCCCGTGATGTTGTTTTTGTAGAGATGGAGGACCGTCAATTGTCGAGGGCTATTGAAGAGCGTATGCAAATGCTTGAAAAGCATGTAGGCCAGCTTGAAAAGAAGCTGAAACATGGCAAAAAAAGTAAAAAAAATTATAGTATTTCTGCTATAGATGAAGCTACCTATACCAGGCCAACACTAGCAGCGAGCCCTGACTATTACCTTGAGAGTCTGAAGGACAAGATCAGTTCCCTGGAAGAGCAGATTGATAAAAAAGACTATCATATTGTCTCCCTTCAGGAGAAGGCCAGCCAGTCCAGTCCTGCCAGTGACCGTGAAAAAGTGACACTGAAGCATGAGATAGATTTTTTACAGAAAGAAAACAGTAGCCTGAACCACCAGATGACAGAATTGCAGAGTCATCTTGGTAAGCAGGATACTCGCATCATTTCACTACGTGAAAAGGCCTCCCGCCGCAAGCAACGGCTGGCAAGCCTGTCCAGCCAGCATGGAAGCCTCGTTCCCGAACTCCAGGGGGAAAGGGCAACGTTAAAGCATGAAGTGTCCATGTTACAGGATGAGAATGACAGGCTGGTTCACAAGATCGCTGAACTTGAGACCCGCCACAATACCCTGGCGCAGGAATATTCAGGCAGTTCTACTGAGGTGTCCACTTTGCGTGATGCCCATGACAGGATTGTCGAAAAGAATGACAAACGCAAGCGTTATATCCTTTCTTTGGAAGAGCAGATCAAGGGACTGGAAAGTAACAACCAGCGGCAGGACAAGGTGATTATTGAGCTACACAGTGAGATTGAAGGCCTTAGGCAAGGTTTTGACAGCCAGCTTACAGGGCTTCAGAGCAATAATGAGCGGCAGGACAAGCTCATCATTGAGCTGCACAGTGAGATAGAAAACTACAAGACCACTGAAGAGCGGAATAAACAGGTGATTGAACGCTTGGTCGCAGAGATCGGTGCACATAAGGATTCGACCCACTTATTGGCACAGGAAAAACTGACCCTGGATGAACGCCTGAAACTGGCTGCCAATGAATCTGATGGGCAGGGACAGACAGTCCAGGTTCAGCAACAGAAAATCAAGGCACTTGAAGACCAGGTCAAGGCTCATGAGGAGTTTTCCCAGACACGGGAGCAACGGGTCAAGACCTTGCAGACTGAGGTGCAGTCCAGCCAGGAAGTGATGCAGTCCATTAATGAAAAACTGGGTCTTCAGAAGGACAAGGCAGCTTCGCGTGAGCGTCATGTCCGTACTTTGGAGCAACATGTCAAGGCACAGGAAAATGAGATTTCAATCCTGAAAAAACAAATGGCATCCCGCACAACACAGGCAGTTGCGCCGCAATATGCTGCGCCAGGGCGCAGGTCGACCGTGATGTGGCGTGATACTGACAGTCTTGTCGAGATTGTCAGGGCAGGGCACTAAGGACACCCGCAAAAACAATCGAATCGTTTAGCTTGATCTTTTACCCGTCAGCGTCGTTTCAAAAATGCTTGTATAGCCTGCTATACGCACATTTTCGACCTAACTGACAAGAAAAATTTCTACGCTATCCTAAGCAC
>JAJRRF010000033.1 GCA_024279735.1 Alphaproteobacteria bacterium | reverse complement strand
GTCATACCGCAGAAATGCGGTATCCACGCCGTGAAATTTGCGCCCAAATGACAATGTTTGTTTGGGGGCGTGAGACCCTATATTGTTAAATTGTTGGTCTTTTTCGTGTTGACAGTGCAGGGCATAGATACCGCGTCGTAGCGCGGTATGACAGTGGGTGTGGTCAACAATATCAAGTGACCCACTCAAAAGTATAGACGTTTACCAAGGCGTGTTATGTTACCATTATTGGAACGCAACTGATATGCAAAAGAACAAGCTAAACGATTCGGTTAATTTTGCGGGTGTCCTAAGTGCTCATATTTGGGGCAGCAATTTTGTTTGTCAACAAGGTAGAATTTTCCTTTTCGACAAGACTGGTCAAGTGGTTTATGAGCAAGGCGCAGGGTGGAGGGCAGTCATAGAACTTTTTGGGTAAAGGATATTTGTGCTGAATCCTAACGAATTGTTGTTATCTTGTAGCCCTTAATCTCATTAGGCCAGCTGTCGCCATAGGAAAACAGTTCCAGCAGGTCGATTTTGCCATCTTTGAAAAACAGGACACAGCCCGCACCGCCCTTCAGCCCGTCAATTTTCAGGGCGACTGAACTGCCAACATTGTTGGGCAGGTTTGGGCGGCGCAGGACTTCGGCGCGGTAGCCAAAATGGATATAGGCACCGCTGCCAGTATTTTCCCGTGATGTAACCTCAAGCAGTTCGACATGCCCCAAAATTTGTGGCCATTCATTGCCCAGAACCAGGGTCAGCAGTTCGGTTTCAAAGGTTGTGAGCTGCATTCCCACTAACCCTTTAGCTTCTTGGCAATGTCCAGCGCGAAATAGGTCAGCACGGCATCGGCTCCGGCGCGCTTAAAACATATCATGCTTTCCATCATAGTCTTGTCGAGATCAAGCATCCCTTCCTTTGCAGCGGCCTGGAACATGGCATATTCGCCGGACACCTGATAGGCAAAGGTGGGGACTGAAAACTCCTGCTTGACGCGGGTGACAATGTCCAGATAAGGCATTCCTGGCTTGACCATCACAATGTCAGCCCCCTCGGAAATATCCAGGCCGACCTCGCGGATTGCCTCGTCGCCGTTGGCAGGGTTCATCTGGTAGGTTTCCTTGCCGCCCTTCAGGTTTTCGCCAGCCCCGACCGCGTCCCGGAACGGGCCGTAAAAGGCAGAGGCATATTTCGCGCTATAGGCCATCAGGATCATGTCGGAAAATCCCTTTTTTTCCAGCTTTTTGCGGATTGCACCAATGCGGCCATCCATCATGTCGGACGGGGCGAGAATATCACAGCCCGCAGCCGCCTGGTTCAGGGACTGTTTGACCAGTGCCTTGAGGGTCGTGCCATTATCAATCCTGTCGCCAACCAGGATACCGTCATGGCCGTGGCTGGTATAGGGGTCAAGCGCAACATCGCAGATCAGCCCAATATCAGGGACTTCAGACTTGATGGCGCGCACGGTGCGGCACACCAGGTTATCTGGATTAAAGGCCTCTTCACCGCTTTCTGAGCGTTTGTCTTGCGGCGTGTTGGGAAACAGGGCGATGGCCGGAATGCCCAAGTCGGCAGCCTTGCGCGCCATAATCACCGCGCGGTCTATACTGTAACGCTTCACGCCCGGCATGGTCTTGACAGGCACATGCTGGTTCTTGCCCTCAATCACAAACATTGGCCAGATCAGGTCAGAGACAGTGATATGGTTTTCCTGCACCATATTACGGATCCAGCTATTCTGGCGGTTGCGCCGCATCCTGGTTGAGGGGAAAGCAGGGGCAGGGGACATTTTTTTGGGAGCGGATTTGGACATGAGGCCTCATGACTGTGGAAGGGAGGTCTGGCAATGGGGATAACGGCTGTCAAACTAGCGTCAAATGCTGCAAGCAACAAGGGGAAAATGGAATGTGTTTAATATTGAAAAACAGGCCTGCCTTGCCCTATAAGGGGGCAGGCAAATAATAAAGGGAAGCAGGCCATGGATCAGGACGCGCAGCAGGACATTTTTTTTGAGAAAAACCACAGGTGCGGGGTCATGACCCTAAACCGTCCCAAAGCCTTGAATGCCTTTAGCCATGACATGGTCAGGGCAGTCCAGAAGCAGTATGCCGCGTGGGAAAAGGATAATGAGATCTATTGTGTGATCCAGAAATCTTCCAGTGAGCGAGCCTTTTGCGCAGGGGCAGATGTCCGCGTCCTTTATAAGGCGGGACTGCAAGACCCGGCGCAGGCCAAAGCTTTCTTTTATGACGAATATGCCCTGAACTGGCAGCTTGACCGTTTCACCAAGCCAAATATTGCGTTTATAGACGGCATTGTCATGGGCGGCGGTGTCGGTATTTCACAGCATGGCACACACCGCGTTGCTGGCAAAAATTATCGCTTCGCCATGCCTGAAACCGCGATTGGCCTGTTCCCTGATATAGGTGCGGCTCAATTCCTGTCACGCCTGCCGTTGAATATAGGGATGTATCTGGGGTTGACGGGAAACAGTATCAATGCAGCTGATGCCCATTGGCTGAAACTGATTACACACTATATCCCGATGGCCAACAGGAGGGGGATTGAGGAAGCCTTGTCTGAAGGTATCCCTGTTGACCAATTGCTTGAGGATGCCAGCGATGATCCTGGCGACACGGAACTGAAACAGCTGTCACAATGGATTGGCTCAGCATTTTCAGCCGGGACAGTCGAGTGCATTATGGAGCGTCTGGAGAATATCAGCGGAGATGCGAAGGATTGGGCGCAGTCGACCCTAAAAACCTTGGCAGAAAAGTCCCCGCTCAGCCTGAAGGTGACCCATGCCCATATCAGGGCGGGAGAAAACCGCAACCTGAAGCGGGTGCTGAAGGCCGACTATGACCTGGTATGCCGTTTTATGGACAGCCCCGACTTTTTCGAGGGTGTCCGTGCCCGCCTGATCGACAAGGACTTTGCCCCCAAATGGCAGCATGAGACGATTGATGATGTGGGCAAGGAAGACGTGCAGGCCTTGCTTGTCCGCTCCACAGGTGATGAAGCCCAAAGGCTGGAGCTGGTCTAGGGAAACCTGCAAGCAGCTTTGGTCAGCCGACCTTGCACTATGCCCTAGGTTTCATCATTCTTGCCCGTTGGCTTGCTGACCACAAGCAGCCAGATCACGCCCAGAATACCGGACAGCAGGGAGGCGACCAAAATACCTGTCTTGGCCATCAGCAAT
The DNA here is from genome assembly GCA_024279735.1 of Alphaproteobacteria bacterium. Lineage (GTDB taxonomy): Bacteria > Pseudomonadota > Alphaproteobacteria > Rhizobiales > JAJRRF01 > JAJRRF01. The sequence continues at coordinate 16,300 of JAJRRF010000033.1, read as the reverse complement.
AGGGCGGGGTTGCCCTCAAAACCGAGCTGGGCAACAAAGATGGACATGGTGAAGCCAATGCCAGCCAGAAGAGAAACCCCTGCTATTTGGCTAAACTTGGTATCTTTCGGCAGCACGGCAATGCCCATTTTCAGCACCAGCCAGCTTGCCCCTGTTATGCCGATAAATTTCCCCAGGATCAGCCCAAGGGATACACCCCAGACCACAGGGTGGGTAAAGGTGTCAGCAAAGGATACTGATGTCAGGGCGATGCCCGCATTGGCCAGGGCGAAAATCGGGATCACGATATAGGCAACAGGCAAATGCCAGAGATGTTCCAGCCGTTGCAGCGGTGACTGCACACCATTGACACCATTTCCCAAGGTCTGGACGACAGCCCGCAGCTTGATGTTGGTCATGATGGAACTGTCCTCTTTCAGGGTGTCATCAAAACGTTTCATCAGTTCGCCGACCTGGTGTTCAAACCGCTCAGGGTTATATTTGGGCAGGGCAGGAACCGCAAGCGCGCCCAAAATTCCGGCCAGGGTCGCATGGACACCTGACAGTAACAGGGCGTACCAGAGAAAGACCGCGACAATAAAATAGGGAATGGCATTGCGGATTCCTGACATGTTAAAGGCCAGCAATAAGGCAAACAGGCCAACGGCGACCAGAAGCGGTGTGATGGCGATGGTTTTTGTATAAAACACGGCAATCACCAGCACCGCCCCAAGATCATCAACAATGGCGAGGGCGACCAGAAAGGTAATCAGGGCTTTGGGAACACGGCTTGCGAGCAGGGCGAGCGCACCAACAGCAAAGGCGATATCTGTTGCCATCGGGATGCCCCAACCAAGGGAGGCCTCACCAGTGGGGTTAATGGCAAAATAGATCAGGGCAGGGACGACCATGCCGCCAATGGCAGCAGCAATCGGTAATATGGCATTGCGCGGCTTGGCCAGTTCGCCGACCAAAAATTCGCGCTTCAGTTCCAGGCCAACCACAAAGAAAAACAGAGCCATCAGGCCGTCATTGATCCAGTGATTGAGACTCATCTCCACTTTCCAGCTGCCAACACTTAAGCCCATCATGGTATGGATAATATGCTCGTAGGTTTCAGCAAGTGCGCCGTTTGCCATCCACAGGGCAATGATGGCCATACCCATCAGCAGCAGGCCACTGGTGGTCTGGCGATGGATAAACTCTTCAAAAGGCGTGAGTATTTTCTCAAACCTTTGTTCCCAGGGTGCGTTATAGACACCCTTTTTGCCTCTGGGAGTGCCCTGTTTTTTATCGTTCATTATTCAGCCCCTGTTTATTTTTGATAGCTTTGCAGTGATTCTTTTGGGGAAGCATAGGCTTCTTGCCGATCTACATTCCAATATTTCAGGTTTTCGAGCAGGATCGGGTTGCCACTTACGGCGCAGCGGACAAAGTCGCCAGGGGTAATGATGTGGAACTCTGCATCGTCATAGCGCAGGACTGCCTCAATGCGGGGCTTGAATGTAAAGGTGTTGAGCATGTTGTTTTCCTGGAAAAAAGGGACGGTCAGGGTTATACCCGTTCACAAAAGGAAGCTTGCTTTCAAAGTGATGGTAATCCTGATGGGTAGGGGAGTTCCAGCACTCATAAGGGGGGCTCATTTTGTGAATTAGTATTCTATATTGGTTCTTTATTATCAGTTATCAAGGCCAAAATCTATAATTTCTCTGGCCTTGTCCTGTCAGGAGAGCCTAGCCTTTGTTAATGGGGACACCTATCTTGCGCAGGACATCCCCTGCCAAATAGAGCGAACCGGTGATAAGGATACGGACAGGCCTGTTTTCAGCCTGGGTTCTGATGTGCGACATCGCTATACTGATGGAGCCCGCAGCAATGGCAGGCATACCAATGTCCTGTGCCTGTTCGGCCAACTGTTCTGGGTTGTAGCCATGGGGATTTTCGGGATTGCTGCCAGGCACAGGAACAGTAATGGTGTAGCTGGCCAGTCCCTTAAAACAGGCCAGGAAATTTTTGGGATCTTTTTTGTCCATCATCCCGCAAATAAGAAATAGTGGGCTGGGGACACGTTCCTCCAAATCAGCCATATATTGTGCCAGCACAGCCCCAGCGGCAGGGTTGTGGCCGCCATCAAGCCAGACCTCACTCTGGGGGTGGCATGTCTCAAAGTCTTCAGCCTTCAGCCGTTGCATCCTGCCTGGCCAGTGGACACCCTTTAGCCCAGAGGCAATTGCGTCTGTCTTGAAAGTGAATTGTTTCAGGGCAAGGACTGCTGCAATCGCCGTGCCTGCATTGCGTATCTGGTGAGGTCCGGCAAGGCCAGGCAAGGGCAGGTCAAGCACGCCGCTGCCGCTGGCAAGCAGGGGGCTGTCGCTCTGGAATACCATGCGGTCATGTTCACGGTAGCAGTCCCATTCGCGTCCTGCCGCAATCAGGGGGCTTTCTTTCTTTAGGCAATGTTCTGCCAGGACATGCAAAACTTCATGATCCTGGTGCGCTGCGATACATGGGACACCCTGCTTAATAATGCCGGCCTTTTCGCCAGCAATCTTTTCCAGTGTATCGCCGAGATAGTGCATATGGTCAAGGGCAATTGGGGTGATGACACTCAGGGCGGGTCTGTCAATGATATTGGTGGCATCAAGCCGTCCGCCCAGACCTGTCTCTAGGATCAGGATGTCTGCGCCATAGCCGGGATCTGCCTTGTTCCTGGCAAAGGCGAGAAAGGCTGCCGCTGCGGTAATTTCAAAAAAGGTAATGTTTGCGTCATTATTAGCTTTTTCTGTATCTTCCAACACCTCAACTAGGCGTTCCTCAGGGATAGGGAAGCAGCGTCTATCCTGGACTGGGCCTGGAAGCTGAATTCGTTCATGAAAACTGACAAGGTGGGGAGATACGAAACATTGGACACGCAGCCCAGAATATTCACAGATAGAACGGATAAAGGCGAGTGTAGAACCCTTGCCATTCGTACCCGCAATATGGATGACAGGTGGCAGTTTCTTATGGGGACTTCCCATCTTTTCAAGCAGACCCAAAATGCGTCCCAAGGAAAAGTCAATCAAGCTTGGGTGGAGTTTTCGCATCCGCTCCAATATGTCTTTACTTGTTGTCAATATTTTGGATTCCGGTGTGCTTGGGAGGAGACAGGGACGTGAAGATAGGGACAGGTAAGCCTGTCCCTATTATGACCCTGCACCTGCTTGGCAAGTCATGGCCTTGAATTGTCAGCCCTTTTTTTGGGGGGCTTCAGAGCTTTTGGCAGCACCGTTGCCCGACCTGTTGACAGAAGGCGGTATCTTGACAGGTTTCTTGACAATCTTGTGTTTCACAGTTTTGGGGGATGAGGAACTGTGTATATTAATTGACTTTTTAAAGTCAGGATGGACAGGTGTTTCATTCAGCAATTCTGACTGGGATGTTCCCAGGGTATCTGCCTCAGCTATATTTAGCTTGTTCTTTGCTTTAGGTACGGGTGTCGTCACGGTTGAAATTTTGTCTTCCTGTTCCTGTACTGTCTTTTTGACAGGAGGGGCTTTTTTGGTCAGCAAGTGACAGAGACGGGACAAGGTATCGCGCATTTTATGGCGGTGGACAACAATATCGACAGTCCCCTTTTCCAGAAGATATTCAGCACGCTGGAAGCCCGGGGGCAATGTTTCACGGATGGTCTGTTCAATCACACGCGGTCCTGCAAAGCCAATCAGTGCGCCAGGCTCCGCAATATGAATATCGCCAAGCATGGCATAGGAAGCTGTGACACCTCCCATAGTTGGGTTGGTAAGAACCACGATGAATGGCAGTTTTGCCTCCCGTAGTTGCTGAACCCCAATGGTCACACGGGGCATTTGCATCAGGGACAGAATACCTTCCTGCATCCGCGCGCCGCCAGACGCGGCAAACAGGATGAAAGGTGTCTTTTGCCTAATGGCTTCGGTCATGCCCTTAAGTAGCGCAGCCCCCGCAGCAGTCCCAAGCGAGCCACCCATAAAGTTAAAGTCCTGGACAGCAACCACAACAGGAAGGCCGTGAATTTTTCCGTCTGCCAGCTGGACAGCATCTTGCTTGCCTGTCTTGGCGCGGCTATCTCTCAGGCGGTCAGTATAGCGTTTCTGGTCCTTGAATTTCAGGGGATCATCGGGGGTTTCCGGGGTTGTTATCTCACGGTAATCCTCGTCATCAAACAAATGCGCAAAACGCTGTTCTGGGGTCATACGCATATGGTATTCACTGCCAGGAATCACGAACTGGTTGGCCTCAAGATCCTTGTGAAACACAAGGCGGCCTGAATCAGGGCATTTTATCCAAAGGTTGTCCGGCATTTCACGTTTGCGCCAGACCTGGAGACCTGGGGGGACAATATTATTAATCCAGTTCATACTTTTATTTTTCTCACTTAAGCTCTGTAGACCCGCCGTTAAAATATTGTTGTCATACCATTATAGGGCTATACAAGGTTGTTTTTCCACTATTATTTTACAAAAATCAGGCATTTGGGGTGTTTTATAGTGGATCACCCTTGTTTTGGCAATGCCTGTCAGCGAAGCATCTTGTTTATAATGCACTGGACAAGGATTTCACCAAATCATTAATGTTGTTTATGGTTTCTGAGGTGGCCTTGTTGTTTTCATCCAGTGTGGAGGCGATGGCATCCACCAGTGCCGAGCCTACCACAACACCGTCTGCCTGCTCACCAATTTTTGCCGCCTGTTTGGGGGTCTTGATGCCAAAGCCAACCGCAATCGGAAGCTTTGTCTTTTTACGGATGCGCCCAACAGCCTCTTTCACAGAAGATTCATCAAGTTTTGCCTTGCCTGTGACCCCGGCAGAGGAGACATAATAGAGAAAACCGCTGGTGTTTTGCAAGACAGTGGGCAACCTTTTGTCATCTGTGGTTGGGGTTGCCAAACGGATAAAGCTGATATTTTCGTGCATCGCTGGCAGGCAAAGCTCTTCATCGGATTCAGGGGGGATGTCCACTACAATAAGGCCGTCTACTCCTGCCTGGTGGGCATCCTTCAAAAAACCGCTGACAGGATAGACATAGATAGGGTTGTAATAGCCCATCAATATAATGGGGGTGGTGTCATCAGTCTTGCGAAACTCCCGCACCATTTGCAGGGTCTTCTTCATGGTCTGCCCAGCCTTCAGGGCGCGCAGGGAAGAGGCCTGGATGGTTGGCCCTTCGGCCATCGGGTCAGAGAACGGCATACCCAGCTCAATAATGTCAGCCCCGCTGCCGGGCATTTTTTTCAATATTTCCAGGGAGGTGTCATAGTCAGGGTCTCCTGCCGTGATAAAGGCAATGAAGGCGGCTTTTTTCTTTTCCTTCAGGGCTGCAAAACAGCTGTCCAGCCGCGTTTCAGGTGTGGGATGGGACAGGGACAGGGATTTTTTTTGTTTTGGCATAATGATTGTCCTGAATTCCTGTTTTTTTGAAGGGCTGACTGGAGAAAAATGAGATGTTAGGATTTTTTTGAATCGTATGTGATTTCTATCTGGCCTGTGAGGCTAAAGTCAGAACATTGATAAAGAGAACCTTTGGCTGTGAGGTTTCCAGTAAGCAGTTGGTTGGGCATAATTGTTGTTTTTCCGTAATCTGGAAATTGGACGGATTTCGTGAGTTGTTCATTGCAGTAGAGCGATGCGTTCATCGTGATTTTGCAAGTTAAAATACTTAAATTTCTGATATTAATGGGAATATGCACTTCTTTTACAGGGTCAACCATGGCTTGAATCTCTGTATTGAAAGAGGCAGGTGTACCAAATTCAATTTCGAAACTTAACTCATCACTCCCAATCGTAATCTTGTTTTGTTCTGTTGAGGCGGTGAAATCAATAAAAATTGTCATATTAAATATCCATTCCCAAATATCCAGCAACCGCAAACACATCCTTGTCGCCGCGACCGCACAAATTCATCACCATCAAATGGTCATCCGGCAAGGTCGGGGCAAGCTTGGAAACATAGGCCAGCGCATGGGCTGGCTCAAGGGCAGGGATAATACCTTCCAGCCTTGTGCAGAGCTGGAACGCATCCAGGGCTTCCTGGTCCGTGACCGAGACATAGTTGACCCGTCCAATCTCTTTCAGCCAGCTATGTTCAGGGCCAATTCCAGGATAGTCCAGCCCCGCAGAAATGGAATAGGCATCTTGAATCTGGCCGTCATCATCTTGCAAAAGATAGGTGCGGTTGCCGTGTAAAACGCCTGGCTGGCCGCCATTCAGCGAGGCCGCATGTTCGCCCGTCTCAACACCCTTGCCAGCGGCCTCAACGCCGTAAATCTCAACGGCCTTGTCATCAAGGAAGGGGTGGAACAGGCCAATGGCATTAGAGCCGCCGCCAATGCAGGCCACCAGGCTGTCCGGCAACCGCCCTTCGGCCTTCATCATCTGGTCTTTTGCTTCCTTGCCAATCACAGACTGGAAATCACGCACCATTTCAGGGTAGGGGTGCGGGCCAGCAGCTGTACCGATAATATAGAAGGTGTCATGGACGTTGGTGACCCAGTCGCGCAGTCCCTCATTCATGGCATCCTTCAAGGTGCCTGTGCCAGAAGTGACAGGGACAATGTCAGCCCCAAGCAGGCGCATCCGGAACACATTGGGCTTTTGCCGCTCAATATCGGTTGCGCCCATATAAATCACGGCTTTTAGGCCAAAGCGGGCGCAGACCGTCGCCACAGCAACGCCGTGTTGTCCCGCGCCTGTCTCGGCAATGATACGGGTCTTGCCCATACGCTTTGCCAGCAGGATTTGGCCAAGGCAATTATTGATCTTGTGCGAGCCAGTATGGTTCAGTTCATCGCGCTTGAAATAGATTTTCGCGCCGCCAAGATGTTCGCTCAGGCGTTCAGCATAATAGAGCGGGCTGGGACGGCCTGCATAATAGGTATTGTAATATTCCAGCTCTTTTTTGAACTCGTAGTCATTCTTGGCCTTTTTATAGACCTCACCCAGTTCAAGGATCAGGGGCATCAGGGTTTCGGCAACAAAGCGTCCGCCAAAAATGCCAAATTGGCCGCTGTCATCAGGACCGTTCATAAGGCTGTTGAGATGGGAAGTGTCTGTCATAATAATCCGTCTGCCTACTGCTGAAATATCCTGTCATAGCTTTTGGGCAAGAACCTTGAAGGCTGTTATCCGTCAATGACAGGCCTGCCTGTCCTGTGTAGCAACCATGCACTGGCTTGTCATTGGCAAAATTTATTTTTTGCGGAATTTTTTTGGGGGGGAGGCCTTCCTCTGGACGGAGACCGTAAGGGCAACCTGCAAGCAGGTTCGGTCAGCTGACCTTGCCCTAGCCCCTTAATGGCGCATATCTTAACCCGCAAACCGGAATGTTTTGCTTAGGGGCAGGTTTCAGCCCTCTTTGGCGGCCTTTATGAAAGCGCGAACCTTGTCATGGTCCTTGATGCCGGGGCTGGACTCTACGCCTGACGAGACATCGACAATAGGGGCGTTGGTCAGCTTTACGGCCTTGGCAACATTGTCAGGGGTCAGGCCGCCTGCCAGCATATAGGGGGTGCGAATGTCTCGGTTTTGCAGCAGTTGCCAGTCAAAGGAAATGCCATTGCCGCCAGGGAGTTCAGATGTGCCAGGCGCAGGCTTGGCATCAAGCAAAATCAGATCAGAAACCTTTTCATAGCCTTTAAGCCGGGTAAAATCCTGGGCTGTGGCAAGCTGGAGTGCCTTGATGATGGGGCGGCCGCCCAAACGCCTGATGTCAGCTGTCCGCTCTGGGCTTTCAGTGCCATGAAGTTGGAGAAAATCAGGCCTGAGCGTTTCGCAGACCTGTGTTACCAGGGCATTGTCAGGATTGACCAGCAGGGCAACAATTTGTGTTTTGTCACGAGCCAGGCTGGCAAGTTTTATGGCCATATCCAGGCCCAAATGTCGGGGGCTTTTTGGAAAAAACACCAGCCCGATAAAGTCAGCCTTGGCATCAATGGCAACGTCAATGTCCTGGAGGGTCTTCAGGCCGCAAATCTTGACCAAAGTTTTTTGGGGTTGGGGCATTTGGAGGCCTTTATACTGGACAGGCTATTGTGAAGCCAATTCCTGGGTCGTATTTATTGGTCTGGTTATCCTGGATCACCCCAGTCCTGGATCAGACAAACGATGCCTAAAGATCAAGAATTTGCTACCAGACCTCTGGCCTGTTTTTGGAAGGGTCTATTTGGAAGGCAGTTGCGGAATGTCCTTCATAGACTCGCGCTGTGCCAACTTGAGTTGTTCACCAAGCTGGTCGGCCTTGGCGCGGAGCTGATGGGCTTCCTTGGTGCGGGTGCGCGCAGTCTTGCGCCAGCGTCCTTGACCCATCCAGGTGACAAAGCCGCCAACCAGTATGCCAAAGAAGATTGCAGCAAACAGGTAATACCAGAAAGGGAATTCAAGCATGAATGAAGCGTTTTCAGGGTCGGTGGGATCAAGCTTCAGCTTGACCATGTGCTTGTTTGTGACTGACAGAATGACCATTGGCACGGCCACAAATACTGTAAGAATGAGCCAAAAAAACTTCCTAATCACGTTACAATCGCCTTCTTCAGTCTGGAATAAAAACACCCTGTTGGCAGATGTCCAGCAGGTTTGAGAAAGGGTATAACACAAAGAGATCCAAAAGTCCTAATGTCTTAGGTCAGTTATTGGGTCTCTGATTTTCAGAATATCAACCTTGTGACTATTTTTGAAACCTTGGCTTGCAAGCGGCCTTATTCAGGGTTGAGCTTTTCATGCAACTCTTTTCCAGTCTTGAAGAAAGGGACAAATTTCTCACTGACATGAACCTTGGCACCTGTACGTGGGTTGCGTCCCATACGGGCAGGCCGATGCTTGACGGAAAAAGCACCAAAACCCCTAAGCTCAACCCGTTTGCCCTCTGACAGTGTATGGGTAATCTCTTCAAAAATCACATTTACAGCGCGTTCTACATCCTGCTGGCTAAGATGCTCATTAGCCAGTGCCACTTTTTGTATGAGTTCAGATTTTATCATGCCGTGTTTAGCCATAGGTTTAATGTTTCGGTGCGTCCTGTGTCTGTCTTCATTTTTATAATGACTTTAGGAAATATGCAACTCTTTATTCAGTCTGTTGTAAATTCTTTGATAGCTGTGCAATAAGTTGATAATCTTGGAGATTCTTTGTTGGCAGGACAGCAAGGAGAGGAAAGAACGGTTGTATTCCATCCGATACTCCGTGGGCGCGTGTTTTGCTTAAGTCCGTTGGGGGATTTAGTCAAAATCCAGCCCCTAGTTCATGCTGGGATTCCACAGGGAAACCAGGCCGTTCATTTGAAGCCGTTCGCTAATGACCCGGGCAGGGGAAAGTGCGCCAGAGCCATCAAGTGACAGTCCTGTCATTTTTTCAACTATCCCGCTTAGGGATGTCAAGAGTCCCAGCGCATTGTCTTTCTTGACTTTTTGGGTGATAACAGGAAGGCCTTTCTTTATTTTTTTATGTTTCTCAAGCCAGTCAATCGCTGTCTGTTCATCGCCAATTTCATCAATCATTTTGTTGGCCAGTGCCTGGCGACCTGAATAAATGCGTCCGTCCTTCAGTCCATCGACATCTTCCAGCTTGATTTTACGCCGTTCCTCAACCAGTTTGCGAAACCATGCAAAGCTGTCCTCGACCATATCCTTGACCACCAGCAGGCCGCCCTTGTCAGGTTTTTGGTAGGGGGAGGGCGTGGCTTTCAGGACACCGCTCTTGACCTCATGAAAGGTCACGCCAACCTTGCCCAATAACTGGCTGACATCAGCCCACTGAAAGATCACCCCCACCGATCCGGTTATGGTGTTGGAACGGGCGACAATATGGTCTGCGGCTATGCCTGTCATATATCCCGCTGAGGCCGCAAGCGTGCCAAATACTGCAACAACGGGTTTCTTCTTGGAGATTTCGCGCAAGCCATTATACAGCATTTCACCGCCTGTTGTCGTGCCGCCAGGGCTGTTGATCTTGACAATCACTGCCTTGACCGCATCAGAGTCAGCAAGCTTCTTCAGGAGCTGTTGCTTCTTGCGGCTGTCCAGTATCAGCCCGCTGACAGTGATGCGGGCGATATGGGCACTATTGGTACTGTTTCCGCCCTTGCCGCCAAACAGGGTAAAGGCCAACACTGCAAACAGGGCAAGCGCGCCATATTGCCAGTACCGCAAATTTTTCTTCAGGCGAAGGCGGTCCATCAGGGCTTCTGTCTCGATACTCATTGTTATGGCCTCTTTATTGTCCAGAATGCGTGTGTTTGCCATTGGAGGTTTTACCATTTGCTGACAAGTCAGGCTGGTTGTTCAGTCCCTTATATCTTGTACGTCTCTGTCCGTCCATGAAGCATATGGGGCATGGGGAAATAATAGCTGAGATTTTAACGGAATCTGGACACCATCGCCCCAAGAAGGGCGGGGATGTTTTTGTACCGCCCTATGATGACAGGATAGACCATAGCGAGCGACAGAAAATAGAGCAGGGCAAATGAAATATTCATCCAAAATGGCCAGTTGGCTATGGTGCCTGCCATTATCACAGTCAGCACCATCGCTAACACTCTCATGACGCTGATAATGACAGAGGCCAGTGCCCTGTCCTTGATGTGGTTAAAGGCAAAATACATTTCAGAATGGAACTCAATCAGAAGCTTGAAGGCGGGCAGGACAATCAGGCCGCTATAAAAGAAATTGGCAGCAGCTACGTTTTTGCCCAGCAGGTTGGGGGCGATATGCAGGATTTGCATCAGAAGCAAGAAACCTATGATGATAACGCTAAAGATGACAGCCTCAACCGCCAAGTTGTTGCGCATGATGTGCGCCATTGACTTTTGCTTAAGCATCTTGCGCATATAAAGGGCGAAGAAAGCCTGAACCGGCATGGAGATCAGAGCCAGGATACGGATGGATATGGTATAGATGCCTGTGGCTTCATTGCCAGCAAGCACCAGTATAATAACTTTGTCTATCTCACGCTGAAGGGCATACATCAGCCTGGTAAAACTCATATAGGCAGAGTGCCCAAGTTGTGACAGCACAATCGGGATATGAAGCCGCAACCGAACCTTGGGACGATAGAGTGTCCAGACTGCCAGAAAGGCCAGGCTATTGGCAAACAGGTAAAAATGTATCCAGAGTTCCAGGTCGGTATATCCGCCCTGCCAGAACACAAGGGCAGCTATTGCCCGTAGGGTGTAGGACAGGATAAAGATTTTCATGATCTTGCCAAAATGGCCAAGCCCCTCATTGAGGAGGGAATATATCTCAATAATGCGCCACAACAGCAGTTCAACCGCCATCACTTCAAGAAAAGATATCAGGGAGACTTTGGAGGCAAATACCAAAAAGTATATCAGGACAGAAACAGCCAGCCCGGCAGGCAGGGACATGGCGAGGGCAAAGTAAGTCCCGGCAAGATAAGAGCCCAGCAGGCGGGGTTTTTGGACGGCGTTGCGGTAAGACAGTTCCTCATAGCCCAGCCCCATTGTACTGCCAATGATCATGCCAACAGAAAGGATGGCTGCAAAGATGCCCATATTGGCAAGGGTGAGCGTATTGGCGAGCAGCAGAAAATAAAAGGTCTGGATCAACAAGGTGCTGAAGTCCCTCGCCAGCAGGGTTGAAAAACTGGTGACCATTGTTTTGGTATTCTCAGGCAAACGGCTACTGACAGCTTTTTTGGCTTTCTCAAACAACAGCTTGATACCTTTTGGAAAAAATACAGGTTTCACAAAAAGTTACTCCGCTCAAAACACTTAAGGGGCTGGCTAGACGTGCTGATATTCAGGGTCTTAATGGACGTGGGGCACATATTTTTTCAGGATATTCTTGATTGGTTTTGAGTAATGATAGATAGGTGCAATAATCTTGCCGCTTAGGGATCGTGCCAGTGAATAGTCATACAGTCTGGTTTCCTCAGCGTTAAACCTTTTTTTATAGTCCTGGTTGCCAAGGCCAAGGTCAAAATTTTGGTAGCCCTTGTCAGCAATGTTCCTGATCACCCTAAAAATCATTTGGTAACCAAGTGAAAACTTTGCATATTTTTCTGTCTCAACAGCAACCAGAATGCCCTGGTAGCAATTGTTAAACAGGAAGCCAAATTCAGTGGCAATTGTCTCGCCGTCCAGTGTCAGTTCATACATGGCAGCATCACCATTATTGATGGCTGCTATGACATATTCAGTATAAAACTGGTTATATACATCATGTTGCATGAGACTGTCCCCAAAACGCTCCATGTGCATACGCCTGATAACAACCATTGCCTTGCGCAGTTGTTGTCCTGTCCTGAGTTCTGAAAATTCAGCTGTCCCAACGTCCTGGATAAATTTTCGTTCCATGCGCCGTAAATTTTTCAGCCATGACTTGCTGAGTTTTTGTCGTTGCCATGTCTCAACATTGTCACCAATCACACAGTTATAGGTCGCATTGTCATTTGGTATTTTTGTCATTTTTTTAAAGAAACGGCTGATATCAAAAACATCTTCGCGCACTTTTCGTAATAACAGCAGGTGTCCTGCTCCCGTGAGCTTGCCAATCTTGCTGAGCACATTTTTGTTATGGGTCAGCAATTCCAGAACAGTATTACTGCCAACAATAGCGTTATAGTCGCATACGCCAAAATCAGCAAACTGTATGATTTTCATACCCAATATGATCTTTTGGATCACAAGGGGAAAGACAGACAGCAATTCTCGGTTCTGTTTAGACCGGATCACGATGGTATATTGTTGTGCCTCCAGGTTTGGCAGCAGTATCTTGTGTATATGATCCATCCATGTTGGGGACTGGAACACCGTTGCATCAGCCTGGGCAAACAGGACTTTATATTCTTCAGACAGAAAATCAAAGCAATTCTCGACAGTAATCGTGTATTCTAAAGTCAACCGAATTGCCTCCATAGCAATCAAGAGCGTGCCATCATCCTTGTGCCCCTGTCCAAAACATGGGTCACCCAAAATGACATGCCATCACTCATTGTATGTCTTGAAAGTATTTAGGACACCCTCAAAAATAACCGAATCATTTAACTTGTCCTTTTGCCTGTCCGTGTCGTTTCAAAAATGCTTGTATAGCTTAGCATTGGCAGAAGGATGGAACGACTTCAGAACGCAAAAGAACCAGCTGAAAATCTGGGTTTTGATGTTGGGGGAGTATGTCCAACAAAAAGCCATCGTCCATTAAGACATGTGGGATATTATCGTTTACGTTATTAATTCTACCTAGTAAAGCTGTTATTTTCGATAATAAGGTGTTATTTTGTCTGGTTATATATTATGGATAAGTTCTATAAGCAGACAAATACCAGGAGTTGTCATGTCCATCCAGAACAGTCATACACCGAAAATAACACTGCCAGAAAACACAGCAGAAGAGCTTGGCAAAAAGGTTGTTACCCTTGAGCATAATTTTTTGGAATCTGGCCTGTTCAGCGATGAAAAATTGGCAATTTTGATAGAAAATTACCCGCGTGACTGTTATTTGCTGACTACCATGACAGAACAAGGCTCAGAACAGGTTGGCCAATCAGCGAAGCAGCAATGGTTCCAGGGAGATATTAATAACCTTTCGGGGCAGGAGGTTCTTGAGGCGATCAGGAAGGGGCGGTTTTGGTTGCAGATCAGACGGATGGATCTACATGCGCCAGAATACCAGGATCTTGTCAATAATGGCTTGCAGCAGGTCGGGCAGATGAATCCGGCGATGAAAAATACCAAGCATTCCCCCAGTCTGCTTATTTCTTCGCCTGGTGCGCGTGTTCTGTATCATGTTGATATGGGGCTGAATGTGTTGTGGCATATGCGCGGCCAGAAACGGGTCTGGCTTTATGAGGCAGGGAATGAGGCGCAATTTTCAGAACAAGACCTGGAAGGGATTGTTCTTGGGGAAACAGAAGAGGATATGCCTTATGACCCTGAATGGGACAAGGATGCGCAATCTATCATATTACAGCCTGGCCAGGCCCTGACATGGCCCTTTTTGTCACCGCACCGCGTGGATAACCTGGATGAGATGAATGTCTCCATTGCCTCTGATTTTCTCAATGGACATGTTAGGAAAAGGCTTCGTGTTGCCTATGCCAACGGTATCATGCGCCGCAAGCTGGGCAGGACACCGCGTTCCAGCAAAAGTGTCGATGGACTTGTTGGGCTGGCAAAAAGTGTGGCGGGTGTGGTTGCTAAAAAGAGCAAGCTTCATCCCGTAAAGTCACCGGACAGAATGCTTTCCTTCAGGCTTGATCCTGAAAATATTGGCGAAATCATCAAAATTCCTGAGCAGGAACAGACCAAGATAACCCAACTGTGAGGATCTGCGCAAAAAAGGGGAGGCCTATTCAAACTGTTCCAGCAAGATCCGCTCATCAAGCGAATGACCTGGATCGAACATCAGTTGCAGGTCAATGTCATGGGCTTCCTCAATGATGACCTTCTTGACATAGCGCACTTCCTTATGGTCCGCCACGGCACTGACGGGGCGTTTGTCAGCCTCAAGGATGTCAATCTCTATCTTGACGGTATTGTTGAGCAATGCGCCATGCCAGCGTCTTGGCCGAAACGGGCTGATCGGGGTCAGGGCGAGCAGCTGGGCATTGATCGGGATAATTGGGCCATGGGCTGACAGGTTATAGGCGGTGCTTCCCGCAGGTGTGGCAACGATGATGCCATCACAGACCAGCTCTTTCAGGCGCACGGCTCCATTGATGGAAATTTGCAGTTTTGCCGCTTGGTAGCGTTGCCGCAGCAGGGAAACCTCATTGACAGCCAGCGCGCTATAGGTCTTGTCTTCACGGTCTATCACAGTCATGGAAAGGGGATGGATGGTGTTGATCTTGGCCTTGTTGACCCGTTCCAGCAGGTCATTAATATTATATTCGTTCATTAAAAAGCCTAAGGAACCCCGGTTCATGCCATAGACAGGCTTGCGCAGGGAAATCATGTCATGCAGGGTCTGGAGCATCAGCCCGTCGCCGCCCAGGGCAATGATGGCATCTGCTTCCTCAGGCGCGTGGTTTTCATAATAGTGGGATAGAAAATCGCGGGCTTCCAACGCCTCAATGCCCTCACTGGCAATAAAGGACAGGCACTGGAATGGTGTCTTGGTGATGTGGTCCATATTATCCCGGCAGGTTCTGGCAAGTTTTCACCGCCCATTATCATTTTTATATGATACGTGTTATCAGGCATGGCGTTATTTTTTTATCACTTTATGTTAGTTTGTCTCAAAAAACTACTATATTTGGAACAGTTGCTTAAGGCAGGTGATACTGTCAGCAAATAAGCCCCACAAGGCAGCGGGAATGATCATGTGGGGTCTGCAAACCAGGCGATGTTCAGGAAGAGGGAAGACCATGAACCAGAATTTTAATCCCAATGAAAAGGCGTTGATGCTTTACACCACCATAGGAGGTTTGTCAGATGCAGAAAAGCTGGGGGATGAGCTGGTCAGCCGTGGGCTTGCGGCCTGCGTTAATATTATTCCAGGTGTGATGAGTGTCTATGAAGTGGAGGGCAAGATCGTCCATGACCATGAGGCGATCATGATTATCAAGTCCCGCGAAAACCTCAAGACCCGCCTACTGGACGGTATCCGCCGCCTGCACCCCTATGAATTACCAGCCATTCTGGTGATCCACCCGGATGACTGTGACGGGGACTATATGAAGTGGATCCAGCGTCATACCAGCAGGAAGGGGCGCGGGGTCAACTGATGCCCTTATCTCTCAGAGTGTTATCATCAGGGTGTTTTTATCAGAGTGTTTTTATCAAAGTGTTATCAGAAGCACCAATATTGCCCACAGAGCCATGCCAATGGAAATGGCAAGGGCTGTCTTGGTCATTGAGTTTTCTGGTGTCCCGATATGTTGTTTTTTGCTGGATCTTTTCGGGGGTTGTGATGTGAGAATAGATAGGGTGGCCTGTATATCCATTTTACGCTCCTGCCGCATTTGGCTACGTCCCCTCCAGAACTCTGCCAGTGTTTAAGAATAGGAAATAAAAAGTGCCCCCCCAGTACCTTTTACCTAGTCTGAGCTGTGTCAATTCGCCTCAGTGCCTTGATACTAGCAGCCTGCCACAAAATAGCAAGGCCTGCTGCAAAATGGCCTTATTTGGATTCAGGGGGGAGGGGGGCAGGTTACAGCGCGCGTTTACCCAGCCATAAAGCCCGCTTGCGGGAATCGGAATGTTCACCGTTCCCCCAGGGCAATTGCATGAAATTTAATCTTCACTCATAGCGTTAAAATTATGATAGCATTTTTCCTATTTTAGAGGGAGGTTTGTTATGGAGATATTATCTCTTATTGAGGAGATTCCTGATCCTCGTATGGAAGGTAAAGT
>JAJRRF010000032.1 GCA_024279735.1 Alphaproteobacteria bacterium | reverse complement strand
TCAGAAAAATATCTACACCATTATCTCGCAGAATTTGAATATCGATTCAATAGACGCTATAAACTTGGTGATATGATCGAAAGACTGGCCTATATTTCCATCTGTACACCCCCTAGAACTGAAAAATTCATAAGGATGGCGTAATCAGGAAAATTATTGCGGGAAGTTTTTGCACCTAACCATTTGATCTATAAAGAGAAAAAATGGTGAGCCCTGATGGGTTCGAACCATCGACAACCTGATTAAAAGTCAGGTGCTCTACCAGCTGAGCTAAGGGCCCCACATGCACAACATAACATGCAGGTTGTCTGGGGCAATCTGCTATTGTGCGAATAAGGGGTATATATACCCCGCTATCGGTAAAAGACAAGTTAAAAAGACAGCTTTTCTAAAAAAAATGTGGGTGAGCATTTGTGAGAGTCGATGTCAGGTTACCAGGACTAGTTTATCCGCACCATAATACTGTCACTGCGTCCCAGGGCATCTGTCACACCTAGCTTGACAAAGCCTGCTTCTTGGGGTGTCCAGAAGGTGGTGCGGCGGCGGTGGGACTGGCTGATCGGGGCACCGTTAATGCTCCAGGTCAAGGGCAGGCTGCCGCCTTCTGCCCTGATCATCATGTCCTCAAATATATGTTTGCCTGCGGGACTGTCTTGCTGGCGCAGGGCAAGAATGGTTTTTGCCCTGGGAAAGGCGATGCTAACATTTTGCGTGGCTGTTTTTGCACCACCAGAAAAGTTTGGCCGTTCAAAATTTTGCAGGGGCAGTGGGAGTTGGCTATTTTTGGCGAGCAGGGTATTTTGCGGTGCGCGGCGTGGCAAGCGGGCAGGGAGACCCAGGCGGCTGAAGGCATCACGTAGGATCGGTACAGCTGCCAAGTTTCCGGTCATGCCGGGACTGGCGGTGCCGTCGGGCCGACCAACCCAGATTGCGAGGGTGTAACGTGCATTATAGCCGACGACCCAGGCATCACGGTAGCCGTAAGATGTCCCGGTCTTGTAGGCAAAAGGTGTTTGCCTGTTGGTCTGGCTGACCCCTTGCAGGATGGAAGAGACCTGCCAGCTGGCAATGGGGGACAGCAGGCGGTTTTCTGTTTTGGGGGAAGATAGGTCAAACTCATTGCGCCCGTTCTTTCCTGTTGTGCTGTGCCAGTTTAGCGGGATGGTGTTGCCACCGCGTGCCAGCCCCATATAGAGGGTGGCAAGGTCGGTCAGGCGCATACCAAGGCCGCCAAGTGCCAGGGAAATGTTAGGCTTTGCCCCTGTTGGCAGTTTCATGCCAATTGCGTTTTGGGTAAAGCGGGCAACCAGCCGCCCAGGCCCAACCTTGCTAAGCACCTTGACAGCGGGAATATTGAGGCTGAGTTGCAGTGCCCTGCTTACACTGAGCGACCCATGATAGCTGCCATCAAAGTTTTTCGGCTTGTAGTGGCCAAAACGGGTTGGCTCATCGCGTATTTGGGTTGCAGGGTGAATCAGGCCATCCTCAAAACCCATGCCATAGATAAAGGGTTTTAGGGTAGAGCCGGGAGACCGCCAGGAGCGGGTCATGTCAATATGGCTGCCGCCCCGTTTCAAAAAGTTTGGCGCGCCAATATGGGCAAGCACATCGCCGTTTTTATTGTCTGCCACAATCATTGCAATGGAATGGTTTTTTGAAAAGCGGCGGGCGTGGTTGTTGACCAGCTTTTCCATCCGCTTTTGCAGGCGTAGGTCTATCGTCAGGTGGTGCACCTGTTTCCCCCCGTTTTTCAGCTTTTCAGGGCTTGCCAGGACTTCAGCCTGGGTGAGGTGGGCGGCATATTTGGGGAAGGGTTTGCGGGTTGTCGGGATGCGTTCCTGTATTGCCCCCCTGGCTTCTTTAGGGGATAAAAAAGCACCAGGTTTGGCAACACGTTTCAGCACTGTATTCCTGCTTTTCAGGGCAGCCTTGGGGGACAGGTCCGGGCGGCGAGATTCGGGAGACTGCGGAATGGCAACCAGCTGGGCAGCCTGAGCCAGTGTCAGGCGTTTGGGTTCACGGTTGAAATAGGCCAGCGAGGCAGCGCGCACTCCCTCAAGGTTGCCGCCCATTGGGGCAAGCACCAGATAAAGGTTCAGGATTTGCTGTTTGCTGAGCTGTTGTTCCAGTTGGAGCGCGCGTAATATTTGTTTGATCTTGGCAGAAAACGAGCGTTTATTACGGGGCTCAAGCAGGCGAGCCACCTGCATGGTGATGGTCGAGCCGCCCGAAATGATACGGCCATTGCTGATGAACTGTTTGAGTGCGCGCGCCATAGCCAGTATATCAACGCCGTGATGACTGTAAAACCGCTTGTCCTCATAGGCCAGCAACATCCTGATATAGTTCGGGTCTACTTCTTTGAGTGTGACGGGTAACCGCCAGCGTCCCTGGCCTGTGGTGAAGGCGCGAAGCAACTTTCCATTGCGGTCAAGAGCAGTGACAGAAAAGTCTTCAGTTTTGGGGAAGGGGATCGCTCCTTGTTTCTGGTAGGACATCACCAGAAAGAAAAGGGTGGTTATGGCGATAATTATACCAGCGGACATAAAGCCCGTGCCTCTGGGTATAGTTAGCCAAAACCACCCATCCCGCCGCAGGGACTTCGGTAGGGAGGAAGTAAAAGTCCTAAGTGAGAAAAACTTTTTGATCTGCGGCATAACGACACATTAACCTTTGTATAGCTGGATTGCAACTTTTTATTTATATTGTAACTCCCCAGCTTAAATAACCAGCAAGCCAGGATTTTGCAAAACTTCAAGGATATTGAGTTTTTGTTTTTTGGCTGAGGATATGACGGAGCGGATGGTGGCAAAGGTTTTTGCACCTTCACGGGTACGAAAGCTGC
>JAJRRF010000031.1 GCA_024279735.1 Alphaproteobacteria bacterium | reverse complement strand
CTGATCTTCAATTAGATTCTTTTGGGCAGCAATAATATGGTGCAGTATTTTCGTTTCATCAGCCATACTCCCATTGATTCAGAAATATGCTATTTTGACAATAAGAAAAAAGAAGCTGGGGAGTTACTTGCAAAGAACAGTCAGCCCAATAAAGGGTTAGCTGTTTTTTTATGCGGACATTTTTGTGCACTTATATCTCACCCGAGGTTTTTGGAGTGAGGGGAGTGGGTTCAGCGGCCTGATAGCTATCGTTGGAACAAGCCCAAACCGATTCCAGCCAGGGGCTTATCCTATAATGGTGTGGGTCATAAGATGGTATTATGAATTATGATTTTCATTAAATTGCTTGCGAATGAAGGTCTTAAGATTCTCAACCTCTTTTGTTAAAAAGTCTTTATCTTTAAATATGTGAGTTATGACGGCGATACCTTGAGCCCTTGACAATAAGCTCAGGGCTTTCTGGTCAGCTTGCGCAGGCGTAACCTTGAGCAACAAGAATTGTTGGGAAAGCCACTGCCTGAAATATTGAAACATGGGGATGGCTATTTGGTATAATGATGGCTGATCCTTGGATAACTCTCCTGTTAAGGTGCCCATAGGACAGCCATAAGCCAGGAGATTATCTTGTTCTTTTAGAATCATGTCACAAAATAGATAAAGCCTTTCTTGTGGTGTGTCGGTCTTTTCATTCCATAGGTTAAACATTTTCTGAATTGATTTCATCCGCATGTCAACAATGGCTTCTAGAATATTTTGTTTGTTCTTGAAATGGTACGTTATATTACCTTTACTTAATCCTGTTTCCTTTACTATATCGCCAATGGATGTACTGTTAAAACCTTTGTGGTAGAAGAGTTTATTAGCAACAGTTAGAATGCGTAACTTGGTTTTATTGCCCTGTTTCATGTTTTCCTATAAGTTGATAAATATCTGTCAGTGGTAAGTGATCCCCAATATGGCTTCCATAATAGGCTTCTATAATTCTGTTGTCAGTCCCTATTATAAAATCGGCAGGTATCCGGTGTATTTCCCCTTCAAAACTCCCCGGTAAAAATTGGTGTTTCAGAACCGCACTAAAGACCTGCATAATTTTAACTGTCCAGGCCTTGGCAAAACCAAGCCATGAGCTTTCTACACCATAAAGATGATAAAGTATTCTTTCGGGGTCAGGCAAAACTTTGAATGGAATTTTTTGTTTGCCGACATATTGTCTTATTTTGTCTGGTGGGGACTGAAAAACAGCAATAATCTCCAGGTCTTTTTTGAGGGTATTATGATGCTGAATCAGTTCGTGGACACGTAGGTTACAAAGCGGACAAGAAGCGTAGCGAAAAAAAGCAAGTAAAATTAACTTATTTCTTGGGCTGGATAAATCAAAGTCAGTACCATTTAGATCTTGTTTTTTAAAAGTTGGGGCGTTTGTCGTGTTATTGAGTCGCATTTAATTTATCCCGTTTATTGGAAGACATGGACATGGATTTTCCTTGATGTTGATGGAGCTCGTGTATCTGTTCCCTGACAGAATCTTGCCATTGAATTGTTGGTTCATATCCAAGTTGGCTCTGGGCTTTATCATTGGTAATTTTATTTTCTTCCATCAAGTAAATAATACTTCGTGTCACAAGGGGTTCCCAGGGGACGACAGGGTTTAATTTTTCCATTAACCAGGCAAAGGGATAGGCTACGAAAAAGGGGACACTAAAATGGGGTTTGGGATAGCCAAAGTTTTGATGAATAAAAGTAATTAAACTTCTGACTGTTGGTTGTTCTGCACCAATAATATTAAAGGCATCATGAGATGGTAATTCAGTCTTGGCAGTTTTTAAAAAAGCTTGTCCTATGTCTCTTCCATCTATGAGAGGAAGATGTGTTTTCCCCCCTTTTACCCAAGGAACAAGATGTGTTCTTAGTCTTGGGAGCAATATTGGAATAAGGCCAAGACGATAACGTCGTCCAGTAAAAATACCTAGTCTTAGTATAATTGTTGAAAATTCTGAATTGGCCACCTCCCTTAAATTATCTTCAATAGCAACCACGCTGCTCAAATGTGGCCAAAACCGTTTAGGAACACCTTTATGCAATGCGTTGGTGGAATATTTTGGTGATGTTGCGGATGTTGAGCTGGTGAAGATGAATTTTTTGACACCAGCATTTTGAGCGGATTGAATGAGCCTCAGTGATGGCTCTAAGAAGTTTGTGCGTGATTGTCTTTTATGGGCAAACAAGGATGACCATGCAGCAGCATGACAAATAATATCAATATTTTGTGTGACACTGTGAATATACTGTGGGTCTCTCAGATCACCTATCCTTACTTCCCCTTTGAAATCAGGTGATAAATTTTCTGGGGAACGGCAGGCAGCAATAGGAATAACCTGCCTATCTTGCATCAGGGATTCCAGGATATGACTACCGACAAAACCAGTTGCCCCAGTGATTAAAATACGAGTTGACATTATTCAGTCCTTATAATTAGTACGATCATACTAAATTAGTGCGATAGTACTTTGTTGTCAAGGTGGAGTGTCAATGCTGACAATTTTCTTTTGGATTGGATAACCTTGCCTGCCTATGCTAAAACAGCCAAAACCAACATTCCCTCACACATTCAGGCACTCCGAACCATGCTGCATATTAATGACCTCACCTACCATATTGAAGGCCGTCCCCTGTTTAAGGGGGCGAGCACCGCTATTCCGGCGGGGGAGAAGGTTGGGCTGGTGGGGCGCAATGGCACGGGCAAGACCACCTTGCTGCGGCTGCTCAGCGGCGAAATCAGCCCTGATGACGGCGAGATCAGGATGCCGAAAAATGCCCGTATGGGGATTGTCGCCCAGGAAGCCCCCGGCACCGATGATAGCCTGCTGGACACCGTGTTGATGGCGGACACAGAGCGTCATAACCTGCTGGAGGAAGCCGAGACCGCCACAGATCCTGACCGGATTGCGCAAATCCATATTCGCCTGGCCGATATTGGCGCGCACACCGCCGAGGCTCGGGCAGCCACCATTTTGTCAGGGCTGGGTTTTGATGAGAAGGAACAGGCCACAGCCTGCAAGGAATTTTCCGGCGGCTGGCGAATGAGGGTTGCCCTGGCGGCGATCCTGTTTGCTGAGCCTGACCTGCTTTTACTTGATGAACCCTCCAACTATCTTGACCTGGAAGGCTCGTTATGGCTGGAAAACTATATCCGCACCTATCCCCACACCGCGATCATTGTCAGCCATGACCGGGATCTGCTCAACCAGGCGGTGACGGCGATTGTCCATCTTGACAACCAACGTCTGCAATTTTATCGCGGCGGCTATGACCGTTTTGAGGAAATGCGCCGCCAGCAGGCCGAGTTACAGGTCAAGCTGAAGCGCAAGCAGGACGACCAGCGCAAGCATATGCAGGCCTTTGTTGACCGTTTCCGCGCTTCTGCCAACAAGGCGAAGCAGGCGCAGAGCCGCCTGAAGGCACTGGAAAAGCTCAAGCCAATCGCAGCCCAGACCGAAAGCGAGGTTGCCCCGTTTTTCTTCCCTGACCCTGAAAAGAAGCTGGCCAACCCGTTGCTGAAGTTGGACGAGGCCAATGTTGGCTATGAGGAAGGCAATGACATCCTGAAAGACCTGTCCCTCAATATTGATATTGACGACCGCATTGGGCTTCTTGGCTCAAACGGTAACGGCAAGTCGACTTTTGCCAAGCTGCTGGAAGGGCGACTGAAGGCGACCGGAGGCAAGCGCAAGGTTTCCAAAAAGATGACAACGGGTTTTTTTGCCCAGCACCAGATGGACGATTTGAGTGAAAAGCATACGCCCTATGAAGAGATTGCCAAGCTGATGGCCGACAAGACCGAGGCGCAAAAGCGCGCCAAACTGGGGCAGCTGGGGTTTGGCATCCAGAAGGCGGATACAAAGTTTAAGAATTTGTCGGGCGGTGAAAAGGCGCGTATCCTGTTCGCGCTGGCCTCGTTCCACGGCCCGCATTTGCTGATTTTGGATGAGCCGACCAACCATCTCGATGTTGATAGCCGCGAGGCTCTGATCCATGCCCTGAATGACTATCAGGGCGCGGTGATCCTGATTAGCCATGACCGTCACCTGATTTCGGCCTGCGTTGACCGTCTCTGGATTGTGCGCGGCGGCACGGTGAAAAAATATGACGGGGATATTGAGACCTACCGCCTGGAATGTCTGGCAGAGCGCGGGGTGAAGCAGAAACAGAAAAAGGCTGCCAGAGCCAAGGAAAAGCGCGAGGCCAAGGGGCTGAGCAAGGAAGAGAAGAAAAAGCAGCGTGTGGCCATTGTCAAGGCGCGAAAATCTCTTATTCCGCTGCGGATGGAAAGCCAGGCTCTGGAAAAAAAGGTCAACAGTCTAACAAGCACACTGGGGCAGGTTGATGCTCTTTTGGCTGACAACAATCTTTATGCAGAAGACCCAGACCGCGCCACCCGCCTGACCCGTGAACGCGGCCTGATTGCCAAGGCGATAGAAGAGCAAGAAGCCAAATGGTTTGAAGCCCAGGAGGTGCTGGAAAAGGCAAAATCGAAGCTGGAGGGGTGAGCTTTGTTTTTTGGGGCTGTCGCTTTGGGGAGAGGACGTTGCCATTTGGAAGTGGCTTGTCTGGCATGATCCTGTTCAAGAGGTAAGGTATGAAAGAGAAGTCCTATAGTGTCCAGTTACTCTGCGATTTATCACCGTCTTTAAATCATGGGAAACTGGAGGCTTTTGGCAGTCTGGATAATAGGGATATTGTCTTTGCGACTTCTGGAGAAAAATTTCAGAGTTATCGTATTTTTATCTCGGTTGCCGAACAGGTCATTCAGCTGGCGGAAATTGAAAAAGAGTCCCTGACCCAGCATCATATACAGCTTTTGCCAGAGGACAGAATTTTGCTTGTCTGTGCCAGGGCAGACTGCCTTTCTTTTGGGAAAGGAACACTGAATGGGCGTATCTACGGAATGGATGGCAGGTTTCTCAAGGGGCTTCATTTTGGTGATGCCATAGAAGATATACAGGTCTCACCGGACGGGACGATTTGGGGCAGTTTTTTTGATCAGGGTGTTCTTAGGCATGAAAATATAGGAAGGTCTGGGCTGGTTGCATGGAATGATCAGGGGGAACAGGTTTATGACTATTCATCAAGCGGCCTTGGCATCATTATGGATTGCTATGCCCTGAATGTCGAAAGCAATGGGGTGACATGGGCATATTACTATACCGATTTCCCGCTGGTCAAGATTCGGGATCAGGCCATTGTCGCATACCTATCCCCTTAATTAAGGCTCATATTCATTGTATTCTCTGTTGTTAATAGTTTAGGGAGAATATGACATGACAGAAGACCATAAGAGAGAGCTTTGGGAAGATTTTCCGAAAGATTTACCTGCTTTTGAAGCGCG
>JAJRRF010000030.1 GCA_024279735.1 Alphaproteobacteria bacterium | reverse complement strand
CCCATACTGTTCCAGAAAAGCAGTGATGCTTAACCCTTTTTGCAATTGAACCGAATTTTGAGCCATATCTATATCTCCTTGTTTTTAAAGAATAATATATTTTTGTGGCTATACAGCGGAAAGGAAGTGGTAATCAGGTAGTTTTATAACAATAATTAAAAAAATGTGTTTTTTAAGATTGCCAAGGCGAGACATACTGGCACAGGGCAGAGTCGCTTTCTTTTGAGAGGGTATTCCCAATTGCCCTGTGTTATAATTCCCATTAAAATTTGGAGCAGGGCAGGGCTCTCATTGGGAGTGACGCAATATAAAAATAAGGACGTACTGTACCAGTATATCAATTTATACGGGTATAGATCAAGCTTTGCACTGATTTAAGGTTGACAGTCTGTTGATAATAATCACTACACAAACTAAAAAATAGTAATTTCTTAGGGATTGTTGTGGTCTAATAACATTTAGAGAATCACTTTGCCTAAATTTTGTTTTGCCTAAATTTGTATTGCGTTACTGAAGGATCATTTATTTAACCCAGAAAGCGCATAAACTCTTATGGAAGCAGTTTTGCAAAATAAAGTCAGGCAAAAACTCAACGGGATTCTGCCATCCCTGAGCCGTTTTGCTATGGTTTTGACTGGGGATGAAGACTCCGGTGACAGCCTTTTGGCTGTGTTTTGTGCGCGGGTGATGTTTACCGATATTCTTGATATTGAAAGTCCTGAATTTACATCACTGTCCTTTGGGGAACTGTATAAGTGCTGGCTGGAGCAGATTGGAGCAGGGGTCATCTCTACCCATATCAGTGAACAGGACAGTTCTGTTTATCGGCCGGGAGAATTTCCCAATGACAGCAATCGGCTGATCCCTGAAACAGGTGCTTTCCTGGTTGGGCTATTGCCACAGGATCGGGCAGCAATACTGCTTGTCTATGGCGAAGGTTTTACCTATGCGCAGGCTGCTGATATTATAGGGGTCAGTAAGGCTGAACTGACGCATTCCATTTCCCAGGCCTGTTCTGCGCTTGCAGGGCCTGACAGGTTTGCCGTGCCGCGCCAAGCCGCTCCCAAAGCAGCCAGCGTGACATCAGGTTTCATGCCCAAGGCAGCTGCCAAACAGATATTCGAGCCTACTCCGATTCAGATGGATGAGCAGGGTACCTTCATTTCCAATATAAAGACGGGGTGATAATATTATGACCCAGTTGGGCGATGAACTTTTAATAGCATATTCAGATGGCGAGCTGTCCACGCGGCAGCAGGAGGAGATAGGTTGCGTTCTTGAGCATGACCCTGTGACTGACCTGCGCCTCAAGAAATTACAGAATACCCGCCAGAGGCTGGCACTTCTGTTTGAAGATATCCTTCTGGACCATAGCAGGCTTAAGGTTGAAAATATTATTAACCTGCCCAAACCTGGCCGTATTGCACCTGACGAAAAGAAGTCTTCTGGGAAGCCTTCACAAAAGACGTTTTCATCAGAAGGCGAATCTTCTGTGGAGACTGCGCAAGTTTATGCGTCTGCTTCTGTCTTTCCGTCCTTCAAAAATCAACCTGTGAGATCTGGAGGCGGGACACAGGTCAGTGACGATGAAATTTCAGGGCGTTTTCATCAGAAAGAAGAACGGGCGGAACAGAAGGCCGATGATGCCAAAAGCACAGGGAGTAGAAAAATACTTAATCTGTTGTCAGGGATAACTATCCTGGCAGCAGGACTTGTGGCCGGTTATTTTTTCCAAAGCTATGCCAGCCCAAAGATACAGGAAGAAATTGTGCCAAACCTTTATGCCCCAGTGGTTAATGGGGGCTGGACAACAGCAGTGATCAATCATCATTCGCTGTTGCGCCGTGATGTGATTGAGGCTGCCAGGGTCAACCAGAAGAATATTTCCCTGATCCGTAACCAGCTGAATAGTGCCTTGGGCATGCGCATTATAATACCCAACCTGCTCAGCCATGGCCTGACATTTGCCAGGGCGCAGGTTCTGACCCATAACAACAACAAGATAGCCCAGATCACCTATCTGCCAGGACAGGGCGCGCCAGTCTCGCTTTATTTGAGAAAAAGCAAAAAGGCAGCGAGCCTGAACAATGGTTCTTTGGGCACAGTAAACATGGTGCATTGGGCACAGGACAACAGTGGGTTTGTGTTGGCCGGCCAACTGCCACATTGGAAGCTAATTGTCATGTCTGTTGACGTAAAACGCCAGTTTTCCGAAGGATTGACACAAAACTAGTTTTTGGGCTGTCAAGGGCTTGTTGCAACAGGTTAGGACACCCTCAGAAATAAACGATTCGGTTAATTTTGCAGGTGTCCTTAGGGAGAGTGTTGTGGAATGGCGTGAACAGGATGGCATTACCAAAAGCCAACTGAAGAACATGGAGCTTACTCATGAGCATTTTGTTGAGATATGGCAGCAGTTTTTCTCTGTAGCCTTTACCAAGACGGATAAGGACTGGGATGAAATAACACGGAAGATCTGGACATGGGACTGCATTGTCTGCGAAGTCTGCGAGCATCCCTGGCAGATTGCGATATTGCCCTATGACAGTCAGGATCATTGGGCTGACAGGAGTAGGATGGTGGTGGTTTCCTTGCTGGAACATGACCAGATGACTGTTGGTATGGAACAGGATGACTATATAACCAGGCATCATGAAGACAATTTTATGGAGATGGTGCAAAACCTGGTAGACCATCTACTCAGAATGATGATTGCGGCTTTTAGGGACTATGGCCGTGCCTCAAATTTTTGGGGGCAGGACAGTCATGATGTGACTATGGTTCGATTTTTTCGGCATATTGATGAAAAATTTGCCACGCTTAGCGTTGATGATATTGTCTATCATGTCTGAAAGCCCTATATTACAAGAAATAGAGTGATCCTGTCCAAAAGTTTGGGGAAAGTTATATGGTAAAGTTATTGGGCTTCCTGATCGGGGTCGTTGTTGTTGTTGGGCTGGCAGGATATATCTTTTATTTCCAGCGTAACAATCCCAAAAAAATTGTCGAATATGGCCGGACAGAATCAAAAAGCCATTATTCTCCCCACAAGAATGTGACGGTGCGGACGAGGCGAGTAAAGCAGGCTCATTTGGACTATTGGGAAGTTGAGATTGCCAAGGATGTCTGGATTGACTGCGCGGGGGATTGCGGCGAGGCATACCGCACCTCCAAGTCTGACTTTTGGGAACACCAACAGATTGAGGCACCGTGAGGCTGTTTGGGAGTAATCGGGATAACTTTTTTTGTTAAGGGATTTACCAATCGCTGAAACTGCTTTATGAAGCAGTCCTGGTCTTGTGAACAGCAAGGCTGGGCTTTCCCCTGACTGAAATGAAGACTTCAGGACAGGGTATAATTCTAATTTCTGGTAACGTCCCATGAGCGACACCTCCTCACTCGAAGATGACGTAAAGTCGATAATCATATCTTCTTTTCACTTTTATAAGGCCAGCCTGCAAGATATTGTCCGTATCTTCTGGCTTCCCTTTTTGGTGTTGGCACTCCTGAAACTCCTGTCACTGCCATTCCTGAAGAATGAACTGGTCTATCTGCGTTTCCTGTTTGCCCAGCTTATTTTTACTTCTCTGATAAATGGGGTGGCTGTGCTGTTCATCTATGCCAAAAGCGAGGGGCAAAGCGTTAGCCCTGCGGTGCTGTATGGGACAGCCCTAAAATATTGGCCAGGGTTGCTGGCCATCTATGTCGTGATTGGCCTACTTTTTTCTGTCGGGTTCTGGCTTTTGGTTATTCCAGGGGTCTGGATCTTGACCAGGCTGATCCTGTCTGACATTATCTATGTGGTGGAAAGGCCTGGCATTATACCTGCCCTCAAACAGGGCATGGCACAAACAAAAGATAGTTTTTGGCTGATTTTCCTGAGTGTGTTGGGGGTTAGCATTTCTATCCTGGTGGCACGGTTGCTCTTGTTTTCAATCTATAAGGCCTTGGGCAGTAATTTTATTTTTTATATTATGATAGAGATGCTGTCTTCTTTTATCGTGCTGATTGTCCATATCATTTTATTTCGGATATATATGCTGACAAGGCAGGAAAAACCAGTACAGTGATAATGGAGGCTTCGGGCTTCCTGTTTTTCTCTGATTTTATGGGGCTCTATCATTGTGAAGCGTCTTGTCTATCTGTTACTGTCCTTATTGTTACTCCCTGTTGCAGGGTTGGTATTGTCCAATGCCGTATTGCAGGATTTTGCGGGCAGTCGCCAATATGCTGGCAATCTGGCCTCTTGTGACCAGGCCAGTCCTGGCTGGAAAACTCAGTTGGTGATGCCAACTTTTTCCTTTTATCATGGCCAAAACCTGCTGGATACTGGCAAACGGTTGGGCGAGCCTTTGCAACAGGATTGTCAGCAGTTTTTGCAGGCTGTCCAGTTGCGCCAGTACAGCCAGGTTTTGGCTGGTATAGCTATTCTGTTTCCGCTGGTTTTCTGGCTTGTCGCCCTTATTGCCAAGGCAGGCAAGCGCAGTATGGTTCTGGTTTTTCCAAAACTTGTCAAGCTGTCGCTGTTCTTTCTCGCCCTTTTGATGATGGGTCATGGACTTGTAGTTGTGCAGGGCGCGGATTTGCTGCAAGGCTTTTATCTTGAGACAAACCGGGTCTGGGTCTCCTTGTTTTTGGTGATAGGGGCATTGTCTGTAGTTTTTACCCTTTTGCGGGTTTTTTGGCAGGTCAACCGCCAGGAGGATCATTTTATTTTTGGCAAGGCGTTGGCTGAGCAAGATTATCCAAAAGTCTATAAGGTGGTGGCCTTGCTGGCAGACAAGCTGGGTGCCAAAAAACCAGACAATATTGTGGTAGGGTTTGAACCCAATTTCTTTGTCACCAGCCAAAAGGTTCAGGTCTTTATTGGTGAGGATCTTTTGCAGGGGACAACGCTTTACCTGTCTCTGCCGCTTTGCCGTCTGCTTTCCTTGCCAGAAATTATCACCATTATTGGTCATGAACTGGGGCATTTTCGCCAGGGGGATACAGACTATACCCTAAAGTTTGCACCTGTCTATAGGGGGCTGGGGCAGTCACTGATAAACCTGCATGATGAGGATGGTTCACTGTCCTTCTGGTCAATGATCCCGGCTAATATGTTGTTTTTTATGAGGGACATCTTTCTTAAGGCCGAAGGCCGCATGAGCAGAACCCGTGAATTTTCGGCGGACAGGGCGGCGATGGAAGTGGCCTCGCCAGAAGCATTGGCCTCATCACTGATGAAGTTGAGCCTTTATAGTTTCTTGTGGGACGAGGCCATTGAGGAAAACAGTTTGCGGTTGGAGCGGGGGCTTTTTACCAGAAACCTGTCCTTGGCCTTTGCCAATATTGTCCGTTATGATGTTGCCCATGACAAGGCTCTGATGAGCATTGACGAGATGCTGGAGGCAGAAATCAGCCACCCGACGGACAGTCACCCGACAACAGCAGAACGTATCCTGGCCGTTTCAGGGGGGCATATGCCGAGCTTTGAAGTTTCAGACCTGAAAATTCCTGAACAGCCTGCGATAACGGTTTTTGACCATTATCAGGAACTGGAAGAGGAACTCACTGAGATTGAGCATTATTTTGCCATTGAACTGAAGGATATTGTGTTGCCGGAAGAGGATGATGAGGAGTTCCGGAATCTGGTTCTGAAGGCGGTCTATTATGTTATCTGCGAGCTGATTACCATTGATGATGAAATACATGAAAATGAAATAGATGTTGCGGAACATATTGCCCTGCATATTATTCCGGGATTTGAGCCGGTGGATTTTCGGGAGGCCTGCCATCATCCTGAAGATTATGGCGATGTCTTTGGCTTGGCTGAACTGTTGGGCGGGGTTCTGTCAAAAGATGGACGCAGCCATTTTATTGAAATGTTGTCAAAAATTGCCAATGCTGATGCGCAATATCTTGAGATTGAGCATGATTATATCGCCAAAATCCAGGCCATTTTTGACAATCAGGCAATTGCTGGGGCAGGTGGTGAAGGCAATTCTGTTACATAAATTTTGGCAGGAACAACGCAGTAGCAACGCTTAGGCCTATAATTGCTGACAATAGAATAAATTTCAGAACCAGTGACATAATGTTCATGCCAACCCGAACCTCGATTGTCTTTTGCGGCAATGTAATGGAAGAGAGCTGGTTATCCTGGTTCAAAGTGCGGGAGGAAACAACCAGGGACAGCTTGTTTGCGCCGCGCTGCAATGGGGTCACCTCCCACTGCCACTGTCCAAAATCACCGCCCATATGAGTGTTGTCCTGTTGCAGGCTGTGGTCAATCCAGTGTGTTTCAGGCAGCAGGCTCTTGATATGGAAATTCTGGCCAGGCGCATGGAGCTGTGTGGTCAGGGCTTCCATCACGATCTTGTCATAGCTGTCATTGGTACTGGCGGCAGCCTGGGGATTGCGGGCAATGCGGACATGGACGATCTGTGGCTTGCCAATTTCCATTGACAGCTCCTGGGGAACAACAAGGATGCCCTTCTCAATGACAGAACCCGTTGCCGAAACTGTGCTGTTTGGTGTTTGCGGTGTTACAGCTGGTTGCTGGGGTGGCGTGGCAGGTTGTTGCAGAACAGGCCTAGAGATTGGAGTCGGGTTGCCTTGCGAAGATGATGCCTCAGCCTGAAACATCGTGGGTTGTTGCTGTTGCTGTGGCGTAGGTCTAGGGTTTTGGGCAGGGGCAGGGTCTCCCTGTTCCGCCATGTCAGTGTCAGAATTGCGTTTGAGAATATGTGAAAAGGAAATGACCTTGTTTTTCACAGCCCTCTTTTTAGGTTTTTCTGTTGGTGGTGCCTCTTGTCTGGGAGCAGGTGCTGGCTGTTCCATGACCGGTTTGGAGGCAGGGGGCGCGGCAACAGCACTGGCGGCTTTGGGTGCAGCCATAGGGCTGGCCGGTTTTGGCGGTGGCGGCAGATAAATGTCATTCTGAAGCGTATATGCTGGTACTGGATCAATGTTGATCGCTGAGCCGGTCTGCATTTCAATAAACTGGGAGACACTGTCATAGGACAGGTCATAGTCATCCAGGACTTTTGAGAACGCATTGTCTTCCCGTAACAGGGTGGCAAACATGAAGGTACTGTTTATTTCAGTCAGTCCATTTTTGTGGGCACTCTCCCCAGCATGTGACAGTACAATCTCCAGCCCTTCTGAAAACGGCATGACCTCCTCATTGGGTGTCTTTTTGGGAGTCACTTTTGGAAATAGCCTGACAACCGAGGTCTTGGCTTGCCTGATATCAACGCCGTAAGCATTGAGCAAAAATGATATTTCACTGTCCTCAAGCAGGACAAGCAGCAGGTGGGCAGGCACAACCTGGCTGTGTCCCAACGAAGGGGCAAGGCGTGCTGCCAGGTTCAGCGAGTTTGTGAGTTGTGCTGTGTGGTTCATCTGCATCGCCGATGACATTGTATCGCTTGGAAGAGCGCGAGCCATAGGCACACTTTCTTTGCTAATATCCCCTGATAACAGCTTGCCTTGTTTTCTTGCTTTTCTACTGACAGCTGTAGTTTATCAAACTTTCTCGTGATGGACTATCAGATATAGTACCATAAAGAAAATTCCCCATTGTCGCAGACTGACAGGAAGTCTCGGCGATTTTGAGGCAGGATTAAATTATTTCCTCATTAGGACTTCTGTTCAGCTTATACACAAGTGCATAGGATCAAACCGTTGGTTGTGAGTCAGTGATATGCGCTTGAGCGCATTTGGGCGTATGCAATACACCCCTACAACATCATCATCATTTTATCTCATTCTTTTCATCAATGGTTCGGACAGTTTCATGCTGCTTTAGTCCCATAGTTACACAGCTTCCTAAATTCAGGTTGTAATTTAATGGGGTTCAACTCAAAACCTAACATGGAAGAAAATGTTTCCTGATTACCACTTCCTTTCCGCTGTATAGCCACAAAAATATATTATCCTTTAAAAACAAGGAGATATAGATATGGCTCGAAATTCGGTTCAATTGCAAAAAGGGTTAAGCATCACTGCTTTTCTGGAACAGTATGGGACGGAGGAGCAGTGTCATGATGCCTTGGTCAAGATGAAGTGGCAGAGGGGTTTGTTTGCCCCAAATGTGGCTGCAAAAATCACTGCTGGCTCAAAGTTTGAATATCGCTTCAATAGACGCTATAAACTTGGTGATATGATCGAAAGACTGGCCTATATTTCCATCTGCACACACCCTAGAACTGAAAAATTCACAAGGATTGCGGAGAGGATGGCGTAATTAGGTATTTTTATGGTTGGGTCTTTCCTCACAGCTGGCTGGGAAAACCTTGAGCCAGTTATTCTGACAATTTTCTGTTCATGAAGCTATGTTTGGATATGCAGGACTTTGACACTGTTATCTGTAATGCAAAACAATATACGATAATCTCCAATGATGAGATGGCGTATTTCCTTTTGCACATCCACGTTTTCAGGTGCTATTGGACACCTTTCTGCCATCTGGTTCAGGCTTTCTATGGCAGAAATTATCCCAAAATACCATTCCAGTGCGTGTTGGGGGGCTTCTTCGGCTATTTGGTGATAACGTGAGGCAAGATCGTTTTCGGCAGTCGGTGTGATTGTTACAGTATAGTGTTTCAACGCCTGATACCATTTTTGGCTTCAAACTTTTTTGTAAAGGCATCCAGTGGACGGCTTTCCTCGTTCAGAGCCTGCCGAATGTGGAGGATGCTGTCAGCATAGTTGGCAAGTTCCGCCATACGTTCATAAGTGGCGGCATCTTGCACCACCACAGCAGCCTTGCCATTCACTGTCAGGATTTCTGGACGCTTGCTTTTTTCCAGTCGCTTGATCAATAGTTTGGACAGTTTCATGCTGCTATAGTCCCGTAGTTACACAGCTTCTTGAATTCAGGTTGTGATTTAATGGAGTTCAACTCAAAACCTAACATGGAAGAAAAGGTTTTGAGCAGGTGTTCGT
>JAJRRF010000029.1 GCA_024279735.1 Alphaproteobacteria bacterium | reverse complement strand
GTATCTTTGCTGCACTTTCCATGAATATCACCTGTTGAATGCTCCGCTCTCAAATACGCGGATGTTATCAGAAACAGGTGGGTCAATTTTAAACGCCAATGACCCACCAAAGTGGGTCAATTTTGCATGACTATTAACAGCAGGCGACGGGCTTTGCCCGCCCTGCTGGAGCGGTGAACGCAAGTTCATTCGCGTGAAGCCCAACAATGCGTGAGACTCCAAAAATAATATCTAAAAACCTTCCTCCCGTTCCTGTCTGCTTGCAGCGGCGGCCAGGCTGCCATAGGCCAGCCATAGCGGGGCGGCTGTCTTGATTGAGATAAAGCTGAAACTGACCAGCATTGTCAGTGCAAGATACAGGCTGATACCGTTCTTGTAGTGACGCTGGGCGGCGGAGGTTTCCTTTAGCTCTGTGACCATCAGTACCCACCATATGGTGATAATAACCACCGAATGGGTGATAATCAGGTAAATAATGCCACTATCGGCAGAATGGTCGATCATCCGGTCAGAGAGGCCAAGCCAATCCATAAAGTCCATGTCCATAAACAGCTCAATGGTATAGGCCAGCCTGCCTGAAAAATTGTCCCGGCCGCTGTAAAAATCACCGGCCTGGACAATCAGGACAGCAAAAAGCATCACCAAAGGCAGGATGAACAAGGAGATATTGCGCGGTAAAAAACGTGACACCATCGCTGTTGCGAGCACAATGAATGAACCAAACAGGGCGAGCCTGCCATCACTGGCAAACAGGGATAGCAGGGTGGCCAGTACCATCAGCACCCTGGCTCTGGCGGACAGTCTTGGCCAAAAGGCCAGGGTAAAGCAGGTCAAAAGTATCACAAAATTTCCCAGTGAGACAGATTCCAAAAAGATGGAGGACAGCCTGTGCAGGCCAAAAAACGGGAGGTAGCGGGCTTCGGGACGCAGGGAACTGATATAGAGCTTTGAACCCTTGGCGGTAAAGTCATCCGAGACCAGGCCGCGTGTATTGATATAATATTGCTTGATCTCAAAGAAGTCTGAAAAGGACTTTATCGAACCGGCCTCAAAGATGATGCCGGCAATCACAATCGCTGTGATGATGAAAAAGGTCTGGATCACCCTGCGTTGCGGCGTTGCCAACCCCAACACAATAAAGGTCTGCACCAGCAGCAGGTCGCGAAAATACTTGACCTCGACCTCCCCTGTCAGCAGCATCCGCAAGACAGTAAACATGCCGACTACTGTGATAAAGAAAAACCAGGGCAGCATCTTTCTGTTGAAATGCACCAAAGCATAATATTGCGCAAGGCCAACAATCAGGATTTCGCTGATGATGATATGCTTGCTGCTGAGGGACATCACAGAGCCATTGACAACTGCCAGCACCGCATTGAACAGCACAGCGGTTACCACAAGCACAACCGGAAAGAGGGACTCTGGCGCAGCAGGGGTTTGGGTGAAAGTGTGAGGCCGGGTGTCGAAGGTCATTTTGTCTGTGCCCCTAAAATTATCAACTGCCTGATGAAAGGGTCTGCCTGCGTCCTGAATTTGGCTTCGGTCGAAAGCCTCCAATATTCATAGAGCATGATCCCTGAATTTGGCCGCTCCAACGCCCGCCCGAGTGAGACAGGCTGGAGCTTTGCGCTGCCATCTTGCAAGTGATGCCACAGCAAATGGCTGCCAATCTTGAGCATGACTTTGGCCTGGGAGCGGTAGTGGCGCAACATCATCAGGTGGGCAGCGCGTTGCCGCCAGCTCATCTTGCTTTGGATCACCTTGCCATTTTGCGGCAGCGGCGCGGCAAAGGAGAGCCAGAAACGCCCCGCAGGCATACGGTAAAGCGGGAACTGGAAGGACTGCCCCAAAATATCAAGATGTTTCGCCAGAGCCAGCCCCACCAAATGCACCGCGTCATGATCCTGGTGGCCGCCTTCCCAGGCCTGGATGATGAGGCGTGACACAGGGGCAGTCCCTTTTGCCAGTGTTTCGGCAATCTTGCGCAAGCCTTCCCAGGCCTGTTCAAGATGGTTTGGCAACTGGCCGTCATTGATGCCAAGACGCTCCCCCAAAAACACAATGTCCTGCCGCCTGACCCCCAGCTGCGTCAGGGCTGTAATGCTTTCACTGTTGCGCCGCTGCGGGGACACTCCGTCCCATGCCCCGTTGGTCAGGTAGATGCAGCGCAGTGGTTTGCCAAGGTGCACAGTTTGGGTGATCTCATGGAACACCCCGATCTCGTCATCTTGGTGGGCAAACAGGAAAAGGGTGGTCATGGCAGTATCTCCTGATAAAGGGCGGCATATTTCTCCAGCATCTTTTCTGTGCTGTAATGGGCGCGTATTTCGGGGGCAAGCTTTTCTGCCTGGCTGGCAGCAATATCATTTCCCCATTTTTTTGACCCAGGGGTTTTTGACCCAAGGGTCTTTGGCGCAAGGGTTTGTGACAAGGTTTTCTGCCAGTCTTTGGCATCCCAGCCGCTGACCAGGATGGCGGCTCTTTGGCCACCAACACTGAGAACCTCGCGGACAGTCGGGATGTCACTGGCGACAATCACCATCCCTGCCATTGCCGCCTCAACAGCTGCCATGCCAAAGGTTTCAGTTTTTGAGGGAAACACAAATATATCAGAGGCCAGGTAAAGTTTTGGCAAACGCTGCTGGTCAATATGCCCCAAAAAGATCATCTTCGCCCTGACCCCAAGCCTGTCTGCCAGGTCTTGCAGAACCTGTTTATGCGCCCCGTCCCCTGCCAGCAGGAATACAGTGCTGGGCATGTCCGGCAGGGTTTCGATAATGGTTTCAAGTGACTTTTCGGCGGACAGCCTGGCACAGGAAAACAGCACATCTGCGTCAGGGGATATGCCAAGTTCTGCCCTGATGTTGGTGCGTATTTCTGCCCGTTTTTGTTGCGTCACCCCTGCCCTATCTGACCACGCCACCCCGTGGGAAATGTCACGAAGCCTGCTGCGGTAGCGGGCGGGATAATTTTGGAACGCCTCCCTGGTGGCCGCGCTGTTCATGATGATGACAGAATACAGCCCCGATGATCCGGCCAGGCGGTCAAGCAGGCGCGGCAACCAGTGGGGTAAATGGGGCCGATTGGACTGGTGGATGATGCGGGCGCGGCATCCGGCCAGGCGTGCGGCCAGGCTGGCAATCACTGAGGAGGTTGGCTGGAAGGTCACCAGCATGTCTGGCCTGAAGCGGGCAATGTCCCTTGCCGCCCTAAAAATCCCAGTGATCTTTTGGCCTTTGGAGGCTGCACCGCCAGGATAGAGAAACAGGGTTTTTGTGGCCGCGCCCCTGCTCTCCTGGTCATGTGCCAGCACCTTGGACAAATGCTCAACCCCGCCGCCGCCGTCTGAATTGATGACATGGAGGATGCGTTTTCCTGCTAAGATGTCCCTGTTTTTTGGAGGTGTCCTGTCGGTCATTGGCCTGTCCTCCCCTTTTTGCTGCCTGCCAGTTTGTGGACAAGGTCTCTGAAGGACAGGATATTGAGCCGCCAGGCGACCAGGGCAGAGCTGCTGCCAAACAGCAAAATATTAAGCAGGATGGCCAGGCCGCTATTTTGGGTCATGCTGCGTTCGAGCAGGCCACTGAGCAAATATGTTGCCGCTGCCATCATGGCCACCATAGCGGCTTGGCGGTAAGGCAGCTTCAGAATATAATGGCTGCGCCAGGCAATCAGATAGACCATAATTCCCGCCATCTGCCCTGCAAACATGGCTATTGCCGCCCCTGCTGCGCCGTATAGGGGAACAAGGACAAGGCCTGACAGCAGGGTGATCGCGACCTGCATCGCGTCAGAATAAAGCAGGTTATGTGACCCTTTGGTCAGGTAGATGGCCTGGCTGAAATAGTAGGCGCGGTAAATTGCGGCCATATTGCTCAGGATGATGAAGGCCGCAATTGGCTCAATCGCTGCCCCCATCTCAACACCAAACATCACATCGAAGATCGGGCGGTCAAAACGTAATACAAAGGCTCCGGCAAAAAATGTCAGGGCGGTATAGGCCAGGAAGGCTTGTCCCAATATGTCTTTGGCCTGGTTTTCCTCTCCCTGCTCAGCGGCCTTGCGGGCAACGGTAAAATAGGCTCCGGCAATTGCCTCAGCCACCACAATCATGGTCTGTCGAATAAGGTCGGAAGCTGCGCCGTAAATGCCCACTGTTTCCAGGCTGCCAAAACGGGCGAGCAGCAGGCGGTCGAGTTGCAGACCCAAGGCATCAAGGCCAAAGGCGGGAATCAGCGGCTTGCCATAGTCCCACAGCGATTTTTTGGCGGAAGCAGACCACTGCCCCTGCCCTATATTTTTAGAGAGCAGCAGCAAGGCCAGGGCCGCGCCAAGATGCGCCGCGCCGACAGAGAGGGCCAGACCAAGGGCTGAAGGCCTGTAGGACAGGACAATCACCCCAAAAGCCAACATAAGTACAGCGCGGATAATCACCCCGATGGCAACATTGCGTGCCTGGAGACGGGTGCGGGCAATCTCGCTCAAGGCCTCATAGCTGGCAAGTCCGAGCACCAGGATGACAATGCCCAGGGCAAAGCCGGCGGTCATCATGTTGGCGGCAACACCGCCCACGGCAACCAGCAACAGGCCTGCAAACCCGATCGCCAACATCCGCAAATAGGTTGCAATCAGGTCAGCTCCATTGTCTTCGCGAAAGCAGGCAAAGAAGGAGAACCGCAGCCACTGCATGGTGACACTGTAAAGCATATAGGCCCAGGCGATCTGGAGGATATAGAGGCCATAAGTCTCCTTGCCCCCCATCCGCACGAACACCGCCATTGTCACCAGGTTGAGGATGGCGGCAAATATTTTCGAGCCCAGATAGTATGCTATTTGGTTGTTGATCATGATATGAAAAGCCAGTCCTGACAGGATATCCGCCCAGAATCCGAAGGGATCAGACCAGAATATCTGGCCTGTACCTTTAGGGGTTGATCCGTTTCAGGTACGCCTTTTGGTCGCTATAGTCAGCAGGAAACCTGGAAATTTCAGCGCTTTGTCTGGCGGCAAACAGGGTGTGGTATCGAAGGTGCAGCAACACAAAGGCAATCACCAGCCCAAGCAGGAAGCCGATGATGGACAGCAGAAACCTGGAAGGCGGAAAAATCCGGTTCAAGGCAGCATGGGGCGCAGAGATCACCTGGATGTTGGCAGTATTGATCCCTGCCAGCCCGTTGGCCTCGGTAATCCTGGAAATTGTGCTCTGGTAAGCTTTTTGTGAAACCGCCAGTTTGCGTTCAAGTTCACGCAGGCCAATTTGTGCCTTGTTGGCTCTGTTAAACCTTTTTTGCAGGCTTTTGAGCTGTCCTGCCAGCAAAATTTCATTCTTTTTGGAGCGTTTATACTCTATTGCAATCCCGCCCCTGATACGGGAGATTTCCTTGCTAATCTGCTTTTTGATGTCCCTTTCCTTCTCAAGGGCTGCCCGCATTGTCGGGTGTCCAGGGAAGTAGCGCAGGGCATATCTTGCCTTTTGGTTGGCCGCGGTTGCCAATGAGATGCGCAGGGCACGGATGGTATGTGAGGACAGGGCCTCGGGTAGCTTGTCAATGTCGGAAGCCTTTTTCGGGATGGCATCAAGCCGCGCCTTCAGCCGGGCATTGCTGACACGGGTCCTGACCAGCTGGGCATTGATGTCAGAAAGCTGGCGTTCAGAAATGATCTGCCCCCGGATGCCTGAAAGGTTATATTTTTCCTTATAGGCCTCAATCTTCTGCTCCAGAGACTCAACAGTGTTGCGCAGACCGGAAGTCCCTGTAGAGAGTTCATTTTTCAGGCGTTTGCTGACATTGGTACGTGAGGAGGTCTGGTAGGCCAGAAAGCTATTGACCAAAGCCTGGAGAATTTTTTTGGATTTTTGCCTGTCCCGGGTCTTGATTGAGGCCTGGAGCACATAGGAGCGGTCAATGCGGTGGACATCTATCGCATTTTTGAGCTTGGCCAGCGCAATTGAGACGGGGTCAATATTGTCATTTTTTTTGGCAGGCATCAGCCGGGACAGTGCAATCTTGATGGGGTTGCTGGATGTGCGGTTAAATTCCGGGTCATCAACCAGTCCGGCCTTGGCAATCACCTGGCGCAACAGGTTGTCAGATTCCAGGATAAGGGCCTGGGTCTCGACCAGGGTTGTGCCAATATTTGACTTGAGCCCCGGGGTCACCTGCTTGCCCAGGGTCTGGAGGTCACGGGGATCGACATAGATTTGGGTGGAGGCCTTGTATTTTGGTGGCAACAGGGAAGCAATCCCGACAACCAGGACAGTGAACAGCAGGGCAATCAGCAAAATCCAGTATTTGTTTTGCTGCCAGATGGTAAATATATCTGGAAAGATATAGTGCAGTTTTCCTGAATCCAGGTTATTTTGGGACATTTACAACTCCGAACGCGGGCTGGCATGACCCCTTACGATGAGGTCATGGACGATATATTTATGACTTAAAACAGGCCCTGTTATTGTGTCCTGTTTTTTTGTTCTTTGCTTGATATTCAAGAATATACTTGCATTAATCTAAAAAATTAACTGAATATTAATATCACAATAGACTGTATTATGTATTTTTCCTGAAATTGTTGATTTATACTTAACGAGAACCCCGTACGCCCTTTTTACTTTACTGTTTGCTTTGCTGGACTTTTCAGTCTGGCCTGTTTTGCCCCCCCAGCTTTGTCCAGTCTTGTCCTGAATGCCCTGGTTACAGTGAGCGGTTGATCAGCCGCCTGCCCGAACGCAGTAATTCATGGCTGCCCAGCCTGGCAAACACCAAAGCGCATTGGAGATAGCGTATCCCCAAACGTCTTGGGTTATGGGCGAGCCGCCACAGCCATTCCATTCCGGCTGCCTGTAAAAAATGCGGTGCCCTGACCTGGTGGCCAGCAATAAAGTCAGCGGCTGCCCCAACGCAGATAAAGCCGCAGCCAATCCCTGCCCGCACAGCCCTGTCGGCAAAAAGTTCCTGTTTTGGCGCACCGAGCAGGACAAAACAGAGCCGCGCCCCGCTCTGCCCTATCTTTTGCAGCGCGTCGTCCGCCCCTGCCCCGTCCATGTCAAAGCCCTGCGGCGGAGAGATCATGCCAGCAATGACAAGCTTTCCGTCTGTCAGTTTCTGGAGCTGGAGGGCTGTCTTTTCCAGCACCTGGTCCGAAGTGCCGAACAGGTAGATTGGGATATTGTTGTTGGCCGCCTCCTGGCACAGCGGCAACATCAGGTCTGCACCTGTTGTTCGCATGATTTCGGGAGATTGCCGCCTGGCGATGCTGGCAACTGGTGCGCCGTCAGCGGTGATGAACCGTGCTGACTTATAGGCGCGGTGAAAGGCCTTGCTGGTCTTGAGCTTGACAAGGTGGTCAAGGTTGAGGGTCAGGCAGGCAAAGCTTTCGGCCTTGCTGGCCGCCTTGATCAGGGCATCAATGGCGTGACGCGGTGTCGGGAGATTGATCTCCCAGCCATCAACAACTGCATTTGGCACAGTTTTGGGCTGGACTGTGCCGGACTCTTTTTTTTGATGTGTCGTGGACATCGAACGCCTTGCCAGTTCAGGTTTTACCCACGCATGACCCCATAAAAAGGTCATAGAACCTTTTCCAAACTATATGCGTAAAATCATGGACTATATCAAGAATAGAAAATAGGGGCAACCCATTATTGGTTAACAGGACAGTAATAAGTATTTTATATGCACGGCCTTACAACCTATGATAATAAGTAGTTTTTTAGATAAACTTATGATTGTATCGGCTGGGGGTATATGCAAATGGTGCGGAAAGCAAAAAGGTAAAGGGATGCGCTATTTTTGGAAATAGGATGTTGTCATTATTTTGGGTCTCACGCCAGTGGCTTTGCCATGGCTGCGACGGCGCAAGCAAAGCTTGGCGGCCGCTTTTTATCTCGCAAGTGTCCGCAGCTGCGAACTTGCTTGTGCCTTGTTTCGCCTTCGGCTCAAGAACACCTTGTCCCATGCAAGATTGGGGCAGTTAGGGTCATATTAAACAAAGGTAGGAAATCCGCCATAGGAATTTCTGGCACTCCCTTTGTAGTCTGGTTTTTGGGAATTTTTCTTCTCCCCAAATTTGAGGGTCTTTTAAGCGGCCATTTTTTTTGGGGGGGGAAGAATTCCGACGATAAAGCAACCTGATCTGTGGACTTTCAGTCAGTCTTTCAGGTTTCTTCAGCATACCTATCCCCTTAATTAAGGCTCATATTCATTGTATTCTCTGTTGTTAATAGTTTAGGGAGAATATGACATGACAGAAGACCATAAGAGAGAGCTTTGGGAAGATTTTCCGAAAGATTTACCTGCTTTTGAAGCGC
>JAJRRF010000028.1 GCA_024279735.1 Alphaproteobacteria bacterium | reverse complement strand
CATTTGATCCAGAACAGTTGTTACAATGTCCATGAGTTCCTCCGTTTTGAAGGATTGATGTCGTTTACAACACCATCTTCCCACAAATTGAGGGCTCACTTATTTTTTTGTTGGGTGAAAACTGTCCGAACTATTGATGATTATCTCAGCGGAGCAAGCGAACAGTCTCAGATAATTATGACGACCCATAGTTCCCTGATACTTGATGTGATTAATCCTGATAAGGATGTGATATTTGTTGTTGAGCGCATTAAGGGCAAAACTGAGGTTAAGAGGGTGGAAGATTTACAGCTCGAACCTGTTAGGCAAGGTCTCTTGACACTGGGAGATTCATTTCTTTCTGGTGACCTGCAATTAGAACTTTTTGATGGATTTGGGGATTAGGTGTTGTGTGTAAAAAAGGATATATTTTGGTGGAGGGGCATGGTGAAGTTGAGGCCGCTCAAAATTTGGTAACAAGGTTAGGGTGTGAAAAGGGTTTTCCTCTTCCTTGGAATCTTCCCATGACAAGAAATGTTGATTTTAGCCTTTTACGTAAAGCTGAAGTGCCATGTTTTGGTTCCCTGGAAAGAGGGCTGGAGTTTTTGGTCAAGAATCAGGAAGGGGCTGGAATGGTTTATCCGCCTGCCTCAGTCTAGAGCAACTTGCTAGAAAGCTTAAGTCAGGAGACCTTGCGCTAGCCCCTTAATGGCGTATATCTCAACCCGCAAACCGTAACGGTTTGCTTGCACTATGCACTAAACAACTGTGTTACGAAGCACACCAAGCCCCTGAACTTCCAGCTCGACAACATGCCCTGATTTCAGGAAGCGTCCCTGTTCCAGGCCGCAACCTTTGCCCTGGAGACCCGAACATGTGCCTGAACCGATAAACTCCCCTGGATAAAGAGTCTGGGTCTGTGACAGGTAAGAAATGATCTGCTCAAAACGCCAGTGCATATCCCTGCTGTTGCCCCGTGAATATTCCACGCCGTCAACGCGGGCAACCATGTCCAAATTATAAGGATCAACGATTTCATCAGGGGTGACCAGCCAAGGGCCAATAGCATTGCCGCTGTCAAAATCCTTGCCAACCGCAGGGCCAAGACAGCCTTTCATCTCAGGTAACTGCAAGTCACGCGCAGAAAAATCGTTAAAGATGGTATAGCCGCCAATATAGTCCTGAGCCTTTGCCACAGGAATATTGCGCCCTTGTTTGCCAATATAAACCCCCCACTCCAGTTCATAATCAAATTTGTGGCAGCCCTGCGGAATCACAGTATCTGCATCATGACCTATGACAGAAAAGCGGTTGCCCTTATAATGCAGCGGTTGTTGATACCAGGACTTGTTGAGTCGTCCTGCCAGCGAATTCTGTCCCCCTGCCAAACCGCTGACCCGTTCATCCATTTTGGCCAAAGCGTTGCCACCGGGGAAACGGAATCCTGCCTTGCGGGTGACATTGAGGATATGAGCCTCGAAACCCATAAAGTCACGGATGGATTCTGGCACAGGCAAGGGAGAAAGCAGGGTAACCTCATTCAGGGGAAAACTGACATCCTCAAAACCGCCAGTTGTCTTGCCGTAGCCCTCAACATAATCCACAGTTTCCTGCGCCTGCCTGATGGCTTCAGAGCCGCCGCGCAAAAAGGACAACATATCTCGAAAATGGGCGCAATCCTGTCCTAGCCTGCCAAGGCAGGTCACTTCCAGGGCAATAATCACACCGCGCTGCTCCAGCACCACCCCCAGGTGGCTTTGCCCGTTTTTTTGAAATGTCGCAAGCTTCATAACCCTGTTCCTTAACCCCGATAAAAATTAAGATCCTTCATTCCTTCAGCCTGGCCTGCTTATTGCAATACCTTTTCCTAATACCAAAATGAAACAGTCCTGCACACCAAAAGAGTCCTTCATATGAAAACTGCTATTGCTATTGCGATCCTCCTCCAGCTCGTGATCCACAACAGTGCCCAGGCTCGCACCAGTGAAAGTGGAAAAAATTTATCCCTTTACCTGAAGCAAAAGATGGTTCCAAAACCGTCACAACACATAAAGCCCCGCAAACGCATCCCCAGAAAAAAGGCTGTTGATGTAAAGGTTAAGGTGTACGGCGCGCGTCAATATACTGTTGACCTGCTTGTTACCTGCCGGAACAAGAATATCCTGCTGACCTATAACAAGGTCGACAAAAAATTCTGCACTGTCAAGTTCAAGTGTCGCACGTCCCTGCGTGCTGCCATTCGCCCCTATTGCAAATAATTATGTTAACTCCCACCACTCACACCAAACTGGATTCCAAATGTCTTCAAGCACGATCATTGGCCACGTCATCAAAAGCAAAAACAGGCACTTTGCCAATCACCTCTATAGTCCCATTTTGCTACAGCCTCTCAAACCGGGACAGAACAGGGACATATTATGGTACAGGGAAGCCCGCCACGCCCTGACCAGGACAAAATGGTTCAAGCCCCGTCCCCATGCGCGTATGGTCAGGAAATAGAACCCAGTTTTATACCTCCAATTGCAGGTCATTATCCCTGGCATATAGCACCATCGCACGTTCTGTCAGGGCAGAGATGGTAAACAGCGGATTGACCCCAAGCGAGCGGGCAATGATAGAGCCGTCACAAACATAGAGGCCGTCAATCACCCCCGCCTCATCAGCCGCATTGGCATCAAACAGCTGGCATTTATGGTTGACTGCCCCATCTGTGCGGTCATTCCCCATCTTGCAGCCCCCCAAGGGATGCGCTGTCGCAGGCTTGCCGCCCATAATACCTGTCGCCAGCGGATTTTTCATATAGCTACCGCCAATCGCCTCTGTCGTTTTGGCCAAAGTGTCATCAATATTCTTGATAAAGGGCTGCTCACGTACATCAGGCCAGTCAATCACCAGCTTGTCATTGTCATCCAAGATCATCTGGCCACTTGAATCGTCATGGGAGACCGCAAAAAAGGTCTGGGTGCGCGCCAACGGCCCCTTATAGACCCCCTTCAGCAAGCCAGAAATCGCGCCCATCAGCTTGCCGCCAGGGACAAACATCACAGGCAAAAGCGGAGCCACCGCCGAGGGCAACACCCCTTCCTCAATCTTGATGCTGTTATTCAGGGTGTCCTCATCCGTCAGGTTGAGCTGGACAGTGACACTTGCGCCGATTGGCGGCATATCGACCTTGGCAGGATGGCCGACCCCTACCGCATTGACCGCTTCATCAGTATTAT
Organism: Alphaproteobacteria bacterium; assembly: GCA_024279735.1. Lineage (GTDB taxonomy): Bacteria > Pseudomonadota > Alphaproteobacteria > Rhizobiales > JAJRRF01 > JAJRRF01. The sequence goes on along the minus strand of JAJRRF010000028.1, from coordinate 7,564 downwards.
AGCCAAAGGCAATGACATCACCGTTGGCAGAAAAATTCTTGCCAACCCGTTCCCCCAACGGCAAGCCATGCGCCTTGGAGCGCAGCAGCAATTCTGTCGTGCCTAATGTGCCAGCTGCAAAAACAACCTCATCAGCGGCCACCTGGCTTAGCAAATTATCTATTTCCTTGCCCTTGGTATCAGAGGGGTAATAAATAATTTGCCATTTGCCCGTTTCCCCCTCTTCAGAGGCTCTGATATGCGAGACCTTGCAGGCCGAAAAAATATCTGCGCCATGTTTTTTGGCATCTGGCAAATAGGTGACGGCAATGGTGTTCTTGGCTCCTACATTACAGCCTGCGCAACAGTCACCGCAGCGGGTACAGGCGGACTGCTCAATGCCGACAGGATTGGTGTTGTCTTCGTAACTAATGACTACAGGACTGGCAACAGGCTCTACGCCAAAAGCCTTGCCGCATTTTTCCAAAGCCTTCGCCTTGGTGATCTCAAAAGCCTTTGGGTCAGGCGTAGGCCGCAGATAAGTTTCTGCCCGGCTATAGGCCTCATCCAGCAAACTGTCGCCACGCAACTGTTTCGGCCAGGCTGCATCCTCAAATACGCGCTGGTCTGGCCTCAGAGCCACCGCAGCATTGATCAGCGAGCCGCCGCCCAGGCCATTACCTGCAATGACATGGACATCCTTGCCAACCCGCAGGTCAAACAGCCCTGTCTCGCGCCCTGGCCGTGACTGGCCGCCGCGAATGTTCAGCTCCTGGCGCATTTCAGGAAAACGGTTGGGAAACTCGCCAATTTTCCATTCCTTGCCGCGCTCCAATACGCAGACCTTTTTGCCCATACGGCTCAGGCGTGAGGCCGATATGCCGCCGCCATACCCAGAGCCAATTACCATCACATCATAATGCGGCCTAATGGTCTCTATGGGGGAAGAAAGAGTTTGGGGAGAGGAAGAACTGGACATGGAACACAAAACTCCTGAAAAATTTTAAGAATGACACATGATATAAAGTATTTTTCAGTCAATGGTGAATCATTTTAAATCTTTAGATTACAGCCCTTACAGGTCATCTCGCCTAACTTTCCTGGGTGACCCCACGTAAAGTGCCATCCATCTCAAAATAAGCACAAATGACACCGTCAGCATATGGAGACATTCTTTTATCATTGAAAGCTGATGTTTCCCAGGCAATAGTATAATCCATTGTCATTCTGGCATCACGTCCCTCTCTGGAAAACCAGGCATGCCCTAAAATCAAAAAATCCAAATAATTTTCTGGCTCAAGAAGAGCTTTTTCCAAAACTGGTTTGAGGGTATCTTCCAACTCTTTATCCAACCCTCCTTCTTTCAAAATTAACTGCCACTTATCTTGATAGAATGCCCTGCGTGCGCCCATGTGGTGCTTTTCAAGTTGATCCAATAATCCAATAAAACCGCTGCTTTTTTGACAGCCTCCTCATTGACTGTAAACTCATCAGCCATAGAAAGGGTACAAAAGGCAGGTCTTTTATTTAGCACTAATTTTGTACTGCCAAGATCGAAGTCTTCTCCCGTAGTAATATCCAGTTCACCAAACAGTTTCGTCTTAATTTTCATCTATCACCTTGAATTTTAAGAAATCCATCACTTACCAATTTTCTGCCAAAAACAGCATCAGCTCTCTACATCAACACCCAGAATATTGCCCTGTTCATCAAACTTAACAACCAATAAGTATTGGGTAATATCCATCCCAATAGTATAGTCACACGTCAACACAAGGCGTTCTTCGAACCCGGGACTGACAGAATTTAACTCCAATTTAGACAAGAAGAGCAAGTGATCATGCTCTTTCGTACCTAATTTTTGGGCAATCTGCGCCGCACATTCTTCACCACAATCCTCAAAATGATGAATAATATAGCTTTCCTTTATATCATCACCCTTATGATACCGTGCCAATAATTCGGCCCGGGCTGCAACATCCAGCCCAGCAAGTCTATCCAACAAATTCCCAACCCGCAAAGCCAGTTTTTCATCCTCAGATGTCGCCTCATCCTCCCAAAAAGTTGTCAGGACACACGTAAAATCACGACCGTTTAGGGTAATCTCATGCTCCTCCCAATATTCTTCGCCAATATCCACAGCACCAAATATTTTTGATTTTATTTTCATCTCTCTTTGACTTTCCCAAAGCTTTACAAAAAAACTAAAATAGATTCTATCATATTTATCAGCACAAACCCCAAAAACCTAGAAAGTATCCACATGAGTGAGAGCAAAAAAATTGAGATCTATGTTGACGGTGATGCCTGTCCCGTCAAGGACGAGGTGCTGAAGGTCGCGGAGCGGCACAAGCTGACCTATCATGTGGTGTCCAACAGCTGGATGCGGCTGACGCGTTCGGTCTTTCTCAACCAGGTGGTGGTGTCGGACAGCTTTGATGCCGCCGATGACTGGATCGCGGAAAACATTACTGGCAATGACATTGCCATCACCTCCGACATTCCGCTGGCAGAACGCTGCGTCCATGCAGGGGCAAAGGTGCTGAAACCCAACGGCAAACCGTTTTCAGATGACAATATCGGGATGGCCATGGCGATGCGTGAGCTGACCCACCAACTCGATGATATGGGCAAGATCAAACGCTATAATGCTGCCTTCAGCAAGGCTGATCGCTCCAACTTCTTGCAGGGCCTGGAAAAGGCTGTCCAGGAACTAAAACGGGGCTGACTTCCTTTTCCATATCAATGTATTCGCACTTTATGTTATAAATTATTTTTATAAAATAACAAAGCAGCCCTTGTTTCTGCATGTAATATTATGGTTAATAATGGCTGGACTATCATATGGCAAACCCAACAGTCTGACTGGATATGCTGGCAGTGTTTGGCAGCCCTTGTTGTTACAGCCCTTGTTGTTTCGGAATTTATAAGAAAAACCCAGTACAGTTGTCTGTCTGCAAGCATGAGTTTTGACACAGAGCTTTGGCGCAAAAAACCCAAAAAGAAGGATCTCCCAAAGGGGGTGACCATAACCGTCCACTATTCGGGGGTTTTATACCTGAAAAATGGGCATCCCTAATCGGTGCATACGGCCTTGATATTGAACGGTGAGGCAGCCTAAAACAACTGAAGCCGTCAAACGATATAACCTGCTTCCAAACAGGCTGGTTTTGCTCAGTCATTCGTTAAAGTTCTAATTTATGAGGGTAAATTACAGTAATGAAAACAACAACCTTTGCACTTGCGGCGGTACTTATGCTGGGTACAGGCTTTTCTTTCCCAGCACCAGTGATGGCACAGGAAATCGATATTGCCAAAATAACCGACATGATGACAAAAGCCATGTCCGACCCCAAAATAATGGACAGTGTGATGAAAGTTTTCGCTGATCCAAAAAGGGTGGATGCCATAATGAAAATGGCTGACCCGAAACTGATGGAAGCCATCACGAAGGTCATGACTGACCCAAAAATCATGGATGCCATAATGAAGGTCGCTGACCCCAAAATGATGGAGGGCATCATGATGATGATGTCAGATCCAAAGATGCTGGAAGCCATGGCCAAGATAGCGGATCCAAAGATGATGGAAGGCATCATGAAAGTCATAGCTGATCCTAAAATGATGGATGCCATGATGAAAATCGCTGACCCCAAAATGACGGAAGGCATCATGAAGGTCATGGCTGATCCCAAAATGCTGGATACCATGATGAAAATCGCTGACTCCAAAATGACGGAAGGCATCATGAAAGTCATAGCTGATCCCAAAATGCTGGATACCATGATGAAAATCGCTGACCCCAAAATGATGGAGGGCATCATGATGATGATGTCAAATCCCAAAATGATGGATGCAATGATGAAAGTGGCTGATCCCAAAATGATGGAAGCCATGATGAAAATGGTGATGAATCCCAAAATGATGGACACCATGACCAAGATGGCTGATCCAAAGATGATGCAGGCCATGATGAAAATGATGGGAAATCCCAAAATAATGGCAAGCATGATGAAACTAATGACTCCTGAAATGCTGCAAAAAATGATGCCGATAATCATGAAGCCGGTGAAGGGCTATATGGATATCGTAAAGAAAATGCAGTCCAGGACAGGGGACTGGAAGAAAAATACCTTTATGGGATCAATCAGTGCTGACACCAAGAAACAGATGATCCGAACCATGATGGCCTTTAGCCCGATCGGGATGCGCGAGATCATCAACATGATGTCCCTCAAGGTCAAGGTTGATGATGGCGTAAGCTTTGATAATGTGATCGAAAGCATGATTGTCCGTGCCAATGCCGTCAATATGAAAAAGGTGGGGCACAACGTTCCCTATAAACTAATCCGCCAGATTGAGGGCTATGAAAAAAGCCCCCGGCTTGAAATCCTCAGCTTTTGTGACATGCTGACCATGCGCAAGATTGTCGATGTGATGCCTGAATTTGTGGTGTTCCTGCCATGCCGCATGACCGTTATGGAAGATGCCAAAGGCCAGATCTGGATCACGACCATGGACTGGTCTGTGGACTGGCTGAAATCAGGGGACGGCAAGACCAGGTTCATTGATGCCGAGATGGCCAAACATGCTACCAGGGTCAATGTTGCCCTCAAGAGTATCATGAAGGCTGGCCAGACAGGTGATTTTTAGCAAACAGCCCATAATTCGAGACGCGACTAATCGCGTCTCTGGTGGAGCGTTGTCCCTTGCTACCAGCCCCCTTGTCATTGTGGACTTGATCCACAATCCATAACCCCAAAAGGCAAAATGTGGCAGGATGAATACCCAACACCATAACAAAATCCTGGGGTTATGGATCCTGAAACAAGTTCAGGATGACAAAGATAATATATCAATGGGTTAACTGTCTCCTTAAACGAGACTGGGTTACAAAAGTAAACTAGCCCAAAAACTCCCAGATAGAGAGTTCGGCAATGGTGTGCTGGTGTTTGCGGCGGGTCTCGCGGATGGTAAAGGGCACGTCCTGGGCCTCGCCAAGCTGGCGGAACTGGGGCGCAAGGGCAGCGCGGATGCCTTTCAGGGTGGTGACATTCTCGCCCGTGCCAGCGTCCTTATAGCCGCCCAACCACTTGTCCCGTTCAGTAAACTCTTCCAGCCAGGTATAGGGCGAGGTGATGACCAGGAGGCCGCCCTTGTTGATGCGCTGTTTCATGGTGTCGAGGAACAGTCTTGGGTCATAGAGACGGTCGATCAGGTTTCCCGCAAACACCAGGTCATAGCCTGTAAATTTTTTCGCCAGGTTACAGGCATCACCCTGCATAAAGCTGACCTTTTTGGCAGTGCCTTCATCGTCCAGAAAGTCGCCCAAGCGCACTTCCCGATAGCTGACCAGCTCTCCCTCATCCTGGACGGTATAACGCTGCATCCCCTTGGACTGCAAGGCAGAGGGAGCCTCGATCAGGCGGGCGGAAAAGTCCAGCGCGTCGACATGGTCAAACTGCTTGGCCAGCTCAAAACTGGCGCGGCCAGTGGCGCAGCCAATATCCAGGGCGCGGCCCGTCTTACGTCCCTTCACTGCGTCCAGGCAAATATCAGCGCAGGCCTTGGGGAAATTGGGCACGCCAAACAGCTCTTCCCCATAATGGAATGCAATATATTGCGAGACGATGGCATCATTTTCATACATATTGGTTTCTGTTTTCTGGAGAGGGGCTGCCTCGACATAGCGCAGGCCTGCATATTGGAAAAAATGGCGGCGGAAGGCGTAACGGCTATCTTTCAGGGCATAGTTGCCTGTCGAGATCCAGCAGCCGCCCTTAAAGATATTGTGCTTGCCATCAAAGGTTGGGGTGGAGAAGTCGTCATAGACCGGATGGGGGGCAAAGCCCTCAAAGCCGTCAATTGTGGTTTCTGTCCATTGCCAAACATTGCCGATAATATCAAAAAAACCCTCCCTAAATTTAAACCTGGTGACAGGGCAGGACGACATAAAATGTTCTAGGTTGATATTGCCTGGGGCTTGCGGCCAGCTTGGCTGGTCCTCATCACACAATCCGCGCAAGGCATACCATTCGGCCTCTGTCGGCATTCTTATGGACTTTCCTGTCTTTTCGCTCTTCCAGTTACAGAAGGCCCTGGCTTCAAGCTGGTTGATGTCGGCAGGCCAGTCCCACGGCATCGCAATTTCTGCCAACATGGTGCGATAAAGGTATGTACTGCCTTGCTTATGCCAATAGACCGGATGGCTGCTTTTGCTGTAAGATACCCATTGCCAGCCCTCTTCGTCCCAAAAATTTTGGTTGCTATAGCCCCCGTCCTCAACAAATTCCAAAAATTCGTGGTTGGAAACCAGATATTGGCTGGCCTTGAAATCGCTGACCTGTTCTTCATAGCGGCCATATTCATTGTCCCAGCCATAATATGTGTTGTCCGTACCCTTGCCCATCTGCACAGTGCCGCCCGAGACAGGGAGCAGGCTGTTTTCAGGGGCTGTCCCTGTCCCTGTTTCAGTACATATCTTGCCCCAAACAGGGTGGGACTGCACCATCTCCAGCGGCAGTTCACGGATCAACACCGCACTGGTCTCAAGATGAATGCGCTCATGCTCAATGCCCATCATCACAATCCACAGCGGGTCGTCCTGGCCTATTGGCAAGGTAAACTCTAGGTCACGGATATAGCGGTCGACCAAGGCGCGGGTCTTGTCACGGTAACCCCGCACCTGCCCCACCGTAGGCCAGTCATAATGGTTCTCGTTCAGGTCATCCCAGGACATTTCGTCCACGCCAATGGCCACCAGAGATTCCAGCACAGGATCAATGCGCTCGTCCACCAGTCCCGCCACATTCAGCTTGTTGACAAAGAAAACAGCGGTATGGCCGAAATAGAAAATCAGGGGGTGGCGCAAGGAGTTGGCACGGTAATAAAACGCGTTGTCATCTGCCAGGCAGCCAAACAGGGATTCGTATAATGTAGAGGTGTCATGGAAATATTTCAGTATCTGGGCGCGGGCGGCTTCTATATCTGTGCCATCCAGACGGGGTGTCCTTGTCTTTAGAAGGTCTTCAAGGTTATTTCGTTCCCGCACGATACTGACTGACATGACACATCCTTTTGCTGACAAAACTGCTGGTCTGACATTTGCTGCCCCCTGCTATGCCACTTTGGGGCACAAACATCAAGCACAGACCACGCGGTTTATAGCCAGAATTGACCGAGTGGTCAAGAATAAAAACCATCACAAGAATGTTATATACTCACACGACGTGAAAACCCAGTTTTTTTCAGGTGAGAAATTTTGTGATCTGGATAGGTGCGTTCTTCACTGCAATGCCTTAGCATTGGGAGAAGAACGGAACGACTCCAGAGTGCAAAAGAACCAGATGAAAATCTGGGTTTTGATGTTGGGGGAGTAAAACAACCAAACAAGATATGCCTAGAGTATAATGAAGACAAGTCCGCTCGGCTTGTCTGGTTAAAGTATGCGACCAATAACAATAGTTCGGACAGTTTTCACCCAACAAAAAAATAAGTGAGCCCTCAATTTGTGGGAAGATGGTGTTGTAAACGACATCAATCCTTCAAAACGGAGGAACTCATGGACATTGTAACAACTGTTCTG
>JAJRRF010000027.1 GCA_024279735.1 Alphaproteobacteria bacterium | reverse complement strand
ATTATCATTCTGCTGGGTCATATGAAGTTCCTTCGTCGTTGATGGAACACTTCAAATACCTGATTTTCCTCTTTGGGTCACATGTGACCCAAAGAGGAAATAACATCCCCCAAAAGTCCACAGCTCAAGTTACACTACCAACCCCCATTAACCATTTCTCAAGGTTAATCCCTGTTTGCCCCTGATTAACGCTATATTAAGGATTAATGCTAACCAGGCCTCATCCTTTCCAGGCCTATACTTGCCCATGACGGGCTCTTCCCTTTCCAGGCTGTTAGGCGACACAACACGCTGCCAGATGGCCTTTTACAAAGAAACACCCCCAAAGCGAAGATCCATTCCTGACCATAATCTATAGTTAAAGCGGGTAAATTTCATGCGTAAAAGACTTCTCCTGGCTGTCACAGCCATAGCGATCATGGCGATACCGAGCGCGGCAGTTGCCAAACTCTCTGCCAAGATCAACCTGTCCAGCCAGACCATGAGCGTCTATGAAAACGGCAAGAAAAAACATGTCTGGAAAATTTCCAGTGGCAAGGATGGCTTTTTCACCCCGACAGGCAGTTTCAGGCCTTATGTTGTCAAAAAAATGCACTATTCCAAGAAATATAATAATGCGCCAATGCCTTACACCGTGTTTTTTCGCGGCGGCTATGCCATCCACGGCACCAAGTCTGTCTGGAGACTGGGTCGCCCAGCCTCTCATGGCTGTGTCCGTCTCCATACCTCCAATGCCAAAAAATTCCATGACCTGGTGCTGAAGCATGGCAAAAAGGCAACATCCATCAAGGTTGTTGGCAGCACCCCAAGCAAGACAGTTGTGCGGGTTGCCAGTTCTTCAAAAGTCACTATCCTTCGTGCCCGTAAAAACAAGGTACGCCGCCTGCGCCGTGCCTCTGCCAAACGCTCAGCCTATAGCGCAAGGCGCACCGTTCACAAGACCCGCAAAAGCAGGACTGTCCGCCGCGCCAGCAACAGCCGTTACCAGGCCAAGGGCTTTAACAGTGCCAGCTGGAAACGCTACGCCGCCTCCATGCGCCGCAAGCAAGCCACACGGTAATTGCTGAATTGTTTTCACGCAACAAAAAGCCCTGGCAGGAATGCTGGGGCTTTTTTTATTCTGATGTCTACTTAACCTCTTTCACAAAGGGCGCGTCTCTTTTGCCGAGCCGCCAAAACCCACCAACCTAAGGATTGCCATTACTTAGAAAGTAAGATCCCCTTTGTGATCTGGCAGTACATCACACTGTCATACCGCAGAAATGCGGTATCCATGCCATGAAGTCTGAACTTGATCAAAAAGTTTATTTTAGTCTGTGTTGACCGTGCACGGCATGGATACCGCGTCGGCGCGCGGTATGACAATGGCTGGGTTGGTAGCAAGTAAAAGAGATGTCATCAAAAAACGTCCTGTACCACATATTTCATTCCCTTGAAACGTACCTACCCTAATGGGAACCACGTTCCATGGCTTTCGTGCCTGACTTTTGCGGAGATGTTTCGCCTTCATGCGAGCCCCTCATGTCACTGCCCTCATGGGAACCGCGATGGCCGCCCTTATCGCCAAGACCGCGCACCACGACTTCAACAGCCTGTTCGCCGCCCTTTTCAAACACCAAAACCAGGCTAAACTTATCCCCCGCTTTCAGCGGCTTGTGCAGGCCTATCAGCATGACATGATGGCCACCTGGCTCAAGGTCAACAAAACCGCTGGCAGGGACATTAATCGCCTCAATGCGGCGCATCTTCATGATATTGCCCTGCTTGATATGGGTATGCAGTTCTGTGCGCGCCGCCACGGTTGACTTTGCCCCGACCAAACGGTCAGCCTGGGCATTGTGGTTAATCACAGACAGGAAGGCCGCGCTGTTTTTCAGATTTCCAAGGGAAGCCCGGGCATAGGCTCCGAGCAACTTTATGCCCTTGGCCGCCGGTGCTGCGCCGTTTTTCTCCCCTGCCCCTTTATGTGTCATCGCCGCCTTGACGCTATGGCCAGGGGCTTTTTCCGCCTGAACACTGCCTTCGCGGATGACCAGGCTTCCCAGAAAAGCAAAACTTCCAATAGCAGCAAGAGCCATTATGGCTGGTTTGATAGACATTCTCATTCCTTTTACTCATTACATTTAGAGGGCTCGTAACCTGCCTGCACCCTATAGCGTGAAACCCTTCAAGACAACCCGCCTTTTCCCATCAAGAAAACAGGAAAGACTGCTCATTTTCACCAAGTAAAATAAACACAATACCTAAATATTCCTTATACGTTTATATCTATATTTTTGACAATTTGAAAGTGCTTGTTGTTGTGTGTAAATATAGTTAGTCTCAGCTATATTATACAGCTCCCGTCCCCAAAAAACTCCAGTCCAGAACCCTTTGATGACTTTCTCTTTTGACCCACACATAATCAGCAAGCTGATAGGTCTTGTCTATGCAGCCGGGCGTGATCCTGCACAATGGCAAAAGGCCATTGATGCCATTACCGATACTGTGCCTGGTGTCACAGGGCATTTGCAGGGCTATGACCAATTCAGTAAAACCATGCCCTCCCAGCTCACCTCAAACATGACAGATGAAGCCTTGAAACCCTTTGTAGAAAGAGTGCCTGAAATTAACCTGTGGTGGGATACAATGGGGCATTTGCCTGTTGGCCAGGCTCTGAGTACCGATGTCCACTGCCCCATACCAACAATCCAGAACAGTGAATTCTATACGGACTGGCTGCACCCTAATGATATCGCGTCCTGTGTTGGGTGTTTCCTGTTTAGGGAAGACAGCCGTATGGCAGCACTTGGGTTTCACTATAGCGAAAAGCAGAATGAGGTCATGACCCCTAAAGTTATGGAGCTTGTTACCCTGCTTGCCCCCCATATGCAAACAGCCATGGAAATGAACAGGGAATTGCTGACAGGTCATAACGCGACCGAAAAACTGATAGACAAGCTAAAGAAGCCTGCCTTTTTGCTGGAATCTGACAGACAGATACTCTATATGAACCCTGCCGCAGAACAGGTTTTGCAACAGCAAAGGGGCTGGCGCAGTAACGTTACAGGGAAACTTGACTTGCTTGACAGGCAGCAGGCACACCCCTTTGCCAGGCTGGTCAAGGCAACAGCCAATGTTCACCATCTGAGAGAGCCTAACTCACTGGGGATTTTACCCTTTGAGCTTGACAGCGAGACCGAGAAAAATCCAAATACAGCCTTCGTCACGCCAGCCCTGAATGGTGGTTTTGCCTCTTCTAACCCGCTGGCATTCCTGCTGGGGGAACAATATGCGCAGGCACTGGTCGTCCTCACTTTTAGAAAGGACAAGAATAAAGAGACGGCCCAACACCTTTCCAAGGTATTTCCTGACCTGACACCAACAGAAATCAAGATCATGGCAGCCTTGACAGCAGGGGAAACCCTGGAAGACTATGCACGCTCAGCGGGCGTTGTCGTCGGTACACCGCGCAAACAATTAAAAGAGATTTTCAAAAAAACAGGGACTGGCAAACAAGGCCAACTGGTCGCCCTTGCTGCAAAATTGATCAAGCACGATATTTTGTAAAGCCCCTGCCACATCTAGAGCCACACCGCAACAATAACCGAATCGTTTAGCTTGGTTTTTTGCCCCTCAGCTGCATTTCAATAATAGTGACATAACACGCCTTGGTCCGTGACTACAGTTTTGAGTGGGTCACTTGATATCGTTGATCACATCCACTGTCATACCGCGCTACGACGCGGTATCCATGCCCTGCGCTTTCAACAACAAAAAGACCAACAATTTTACAGCACAGGGTCTCACGACCCCGAAACAAACATTGCCATTAGGGCGCAAACCTCACGGCATGGATACCGCATTTCTGCGGTATGACAGTGATCCAGTATAGTCTGTTGTCTACTGTGATAACACACTATGCGCCCATTTCTGTGCCTTGAAGACAAACAAAATTGCCACGTTAAATATGAGCACTTAGTTATTGAGGGTATCCTAAACCAGATAGCCTGGGAAGAAGCAGGTCACTTTTGTACCTTTGCCAAGGGTACTGTCAATGCTCAGTGTGCCGCCATGGAGTTCCATCAGGGCGTTAGAAATGGAAAGCCCCAGTCCTGTGCCCTTATGGCTTTTGGTAAACTGGTTCTCGACCTGCTCAAACGGGCGACCAAGCTTTTGCAGGGAAGCTGGCGCAATCCCGATCCCGTCATCTGAAATTGAGATTTCGACCCCGTCCAGTACCTGCTGGCACTGCACCTCAATGGTTCCGCCTTTCGGAGTGAACTTTACTGCATTCGACAACAGGTTAAGCATCACCTGTTTCACTGCCCGCTTGTCAGCGCGCATCGCGGCAATATTCGTTCCCTTGCGCTTCAGGGTAATGTTGCCCTCCTGGGCACTTCCCCCAACCAATTTCATTGCCTGGTCAATTACAGCAACCGCCTCAACGGCCTCTAGGTCAAGACTGACATGCCCTGCCTCAATCTTTGACATGTCCAGGATGTCATTAATGACACTGAGCAGATAATTGCCGCTGTCAAAAATATCGCGGGCATATTCGCGGTATTTTTCATGGCCAATCTCGCCAAACATCTCACTATGCATAATTTCTGAAAACCCGATCACTGCATTGAGTGGGGTGCGCAGTTCATGTGAGATATTGGCCATAAATTCTGACTTGGTGCGGCTGGCCTCTTCTGCCCGGTTTTTCTCAATTGAGTATTTTTCCGTCAGTTCCACCAGTTGCTGTGTCTGTTTTTCCAGGGCATTGCGTGCCTGCCGTTGGTCGCTCACGATCGTTTGCAACTGTTTTTCCCGTTCCGCCAGGTTTTGTTCAGAACGCTTCAGCCTGGTAATGTCTGTCCCAACACTGACATAACCGCCATCGGAGGTGCGTTCCTCATTGATATGAAGCCAGTGGCCGTCCATCAGCAGCACTTCAAGGTTACTGTTGCCATGAGCGGTATCGCGCTCAGGTGACACAGGCATACAGACAATTGGCATCACTGCCGCGCCCATCATGTCCTCATAGGGAATGCCTGGCACACAGAGGTGATCCGGTATCTGGTAGACTTCCTGAAAGCGGGTGTTGCAGAACACCAGGATACGGTTCTCGTCCCACAAGGCAAAAGTTTCGGAAATGATATTGATGGCATCAAGCAGGCGGGCATCAACACGCCCCTCTCCCATTGCCATCTGCCCCAATAAAGGGACAGAAATATCCCCTGTCATGGTCTCTGGACTGTGAGCCAGACAGGCCATTGTAGAGCCAGGCTTTTCCGAAGACAAAGGCGCAGCGGTCTTTTCACTGTCCGCCTTTCCAAGACCTTTGGCCTTGGCGGAAAGCTTTATACGTGGTTTTTGAGAATTGTGTTGTTGCGACATTTATGTTTTCCCTGGATTGCTTTTCGACAAGAATACGAAAAACGCAAAAAAACTGACATAAACTGAACGGAACAACAGGAAAGACCTGTCTTTTTAAAACAGGCAGACCAGACAAACCTTTTTAAAATGTATTTTAAAAATGGTGTGAACCAGCGTCAGGACAGTACAATCGGATTCGTGAGAATTGTCCAGAGAAATTTATTAATAAATCATAAATTTGGCCGTTCTTTAATCCTGTGATTTCTCACCAAAATGAGCAGTCCAAGAATTAAGTTCCTGTCTATGGGTTGTTGATGATACCTGCCATATGACATAGATAATCAAAACCAAGCCCCTGTCCTCATCTAAAGCTGCATCGTCACTTATTTTTCATAGTACACGACTAATTTGCATAAGACATTGAAAAAGCGTTAAGATTTTCTGATTTGTTTCACGACATAATGAGGAAACCTTATGAAACACTTGATCAATGCCCTGCAAGGAGGCCTAAAAGAATATATTCCACTTCGCAAGGCGAGAATGGAAACTTTTTGCGTTCTGGTTTTAGGGGTTCTGTCCGCGCGGACGGTGAATTTGAGCCATCTTGCCAGTGGCTTTTGCAGCCGTGCTGAAACCAGCTCAAATTATCGCCGCCTGCAACGTTTTTTTCAAAAGGTTCGGCTTGACTATGATGGGCTTGCCCGCTTTATTATTCATTTT
>JAJRRF010000026.1 GCA_024279735.1 Alphaproteobacteria bacterium | reverse complement strand
GCAGAATTTGAATATCGATTCAATAGACGCTATAAACTTGGTGATATGATCGAAAGACTGGCCTATATTTCCATCTGTACACCCCCTAGAACTGAAAAATTCATAAGGATGGCGGAGAGGATGGCGTAATCAGGATTGTCTATGCCTTTCACCTGACATTTCGTGACAAGTTTTGCATACATTTTGGCAAAGCCTGCTTTTCCTTTATATACTCCCCCAACATCAAAACCCAGATTTTCAGCTGGCTCTTTTGCACTCTGGAGTCGTTCCGCCCTTCTCCCAATGCGAAGGCATTGCAGCGAAGAACGCGCCTAGCCAGATCACAAAATTTCTCACCTGAAAAAAACTGGGTTTGCACGTCGTGTGAGTATTAATTCAAGCGCAAAAAAATAATAACCGCAAGGCCTTTATTGTCAATCACTCATTATCACTGTCTTCATCACTGTCTTTCTGCCCCCGCTCTTCCATCTTTTCCAGATGATAGGCCATCGTATAGCATGACGGCAGTGGAACAACCTGAGGACGCTCCAAGATAATGTCACACAGCGCGCGCGCCATATAATGCCCTGTTCCCAGGGTGATCTTGAACCCTCCTGTCGCGACATATACAGGCTTGCCTGGCAACTTACCCACAAGCGGGTCTTTCGCATCACAGCGCGGCCTGACACCGGCCCAGCTGTCGACCAACCTGGCATCACGCAGCGCGGGACAGAGCTGTTTTGCCCGCCTGATCACCTTTTCAAGCCCGTAGTCTGTGCTGTGAGCATTATCCCATATCTTTTCAGAAGTACTGCCTATCGCACAAAGCCCGTTTTCATGGGGGACAATATAGATCCCGTCATCATAAGTGACAGGATAGTTATCAAACCCCTCCAGCTCAAACAGGGCAGCCTGTCCCTTGACCCCCTGCCCGATCACCTCACCCACAAACGGTTTCAACAGTTCAAACGACTGGTAACCTGCACTCAGCACCAGCTTTCCTGCCAGAATACTATACTTTCCATCCTTGCTATGAGCCTGTCCTGTGCCCTCATCAAAAAAGCTAAAGTCAAACCCCTCTACAATATCAGCGACTTCCGCAACAGAAGCCCGCAAGGCCTCCATATAGTCACGCGGATTGACCCGCCCTGACAAAGTTTCATGCGCCAGACCCAATGGGGCATAAGATGGCTCAACCCACTCCTGAAAGCCCCGCATAGAAATATGTTCATAGATGAAATTTTGTCCCTGGTTTGTCTGCCCCGTGTTCCAGACCCTGTCATGCTTTTTGGCATGGCTTTCTGTCTGGCGCAAAAACCCTGGTTTACGGATTGGGGACACCCTGCCGCACCTTCTATAGCCTGTGTTCAGACCCGCCTGGCTTTCCAGTTTGCCAATCAGGGCGGGCATCGCTGCCAGGGATTCAAACTGGAACTGCTTCTTGTCATTCCAGCCAGAAGGCATATGGGGCAACAACGCCCCCATCAGTCCGCCGCTACCACCGCTGCCACAAGCCCCCTTGTCTGCCAGGACAACATCAAGCCCTTCCTCAGCCAATATTTTTGCCAGCCACAAGCCAACCACGCCGCCGCCCACCACCAGCGCATCATAATGCCTGGTCTGGTCCAGCTGCGCAAGGCCATATTGGGTTTGCAGTGTGTCAGGCATGAATGATCAGTTTCAACTTTATTTAAGAAATTTTAGGCGTATAGTTACAGTTACCCTTACATAGCCAACCAAATTTTCTGTCTACAAAATTGTAGTATATAGGTTCTTATGACCCAAAAATCTGTGAATGCAACAGTTAATCCCATCGAGCTGGAATGGAAAGACGGAAAACTGCCTATATCCCCCCTTTTTGGGGACAGTTATTATAGCGCGCCGCTATTATAGCGCGCCGCATAATAACCTTGATGGACGTGACGAAAGCAGGGCTGTTTTTTTGGCAGGTAACGCCCTGCCAGAAAGATGGCAACAGCAGAAGGACTTCAGCATTGCTGAACTTGGGTTTGGAACTGGACTAAATTTCGCGGAAACGGCTCAAAACTGGAAGCAGACTGGGCCAACAGGTGCAACCCTGACCTACACCGCCTTTGAACTATATCCGCTAACATCTGACCAGATCAATACCGCCCTGTCTCCCTGGCCTGACCTGCAAAAGCTAGCCTACAGGATGCTTTCTACTTCCCCCCATACACTGAAAACCCTTTATAAAACTGGCTATTCACAGTCAAAATATATCTTTCAAGGTGACAGGACACTGATTTTGAAAATGGCCACAGGTGATGCCAATAGTCTTCTGCCTGACTGGAACAAGGAAAATAGCACGAAGGCTGATGTTTGGTATCTCGACGGCTTTTCCCCTGCCAAGAACCCGCAGCTATGGAATCCCAGCCTGATGCAGGCTGTCTATGAGGCAACAGCCGCTGGCGGCACATTTTCCACCTATACCAGTGCAGGACATACCTATCCCCTTAATTAAGGCTCATATTCATTGTATTCTCTGTTGTTAATAGTTTAGGGAGAATATGACATGACAGAAGACCATAAGAGAGAGCTTTGGGAAGATTTTCCGAAAGATTTACCTGCTTTTGAAGCGCG
>JAJRRF010000025.1 GCA_024279735.1 Alphaproteobacteria bacterium | reverse complement strand
ACTGTCTCATGAGCAGGTTCAGGAGGTCGAGCGCAAGATCAACCACAGGCCAAGAAAAATCCTGGACTACAAGACACCACATGAGGTCTTCTCAAAGCGACGCAGGCTGAGTGTTGCGTTTCACTGTTGAAGGGGCGTAATATAAATAATGAAAAGTATTTGTGTAAATATCCACAGTTTAGAATATTCGAACATTTTAGTTGTAAACCTCATTAAAATAATATTTTCAACAGTATATACCCGCATAAACAGAATAATAAGTCACTGTAATTCATTAGTTTAATAAAATATTCACCATATAGTTGTATAAATAGGTTGTCAGATGAAATCAAATATATGTCTGTATTTGTGAGTAGGTGTAAATACGTATGTGACTATTTTTTTATTGAAAATACTAGCCAGATTACAAGAAGCATGTTAGTTCCCCGATCCTAAGCGGCGGAATAATTTAAGTAATTAACTGTTTCTGTAGAATATAAATAAATTGTTATGATTTATTTTCTGTCGCTATTTTTGATCAAGTCTCAGTTGTTTGCTTTAAGTTGTTTTTAGTAATAGGGAATATCAACATGTTTGATAGAGTATTAGTATTTTTGAGGCCGAAAGTACTCATTTTACCTGCCGTTGCTGTAGTATTGGCAATGTCATTATTTATCGGAAAAGCCAGTGCTGGTTATGATATAGATGGTACATACGTGTATAGCACAACTGCTGGAAAAACTCCTTTGGTGTTTGATGATGTCTATAAGCCGAAAAAACGTAGCAGGAGATCTTATAGAAAAGCACGTACTGCTAGAAAATTAAAAAGATCAGTCAGAAAGTCAAGGCGTGTCAAAAGATCGAGACGCATCAAGAGAACACGTTCAGCCAAATATAGGCGTGTCAGGAATGTCCGCCGTAAAAGGGTCAGGACTTCATCCCGTCGCCGCTATAAAAGAAGGCACGTTGCAAACCGTCGCTCTTACCGTGGCGGATCAAGAAACCTTCGTGCTATCCTGAGACGCGTTAAGCCTAAAGGCCTTCCTTACGCTCTTGCCGCAGCAGTTATAACTGTCGAAAGCAGATGGCGCGTAAATGCCCGTGGTGGCGCAGGTGAATATGGTCTTATGCAGCTTATGCCTGCGACTGCCCGTAGCCTTGGTCTTCGTGGTAATCCATATAACCCTACTAATAACATGCGTGCAGGTACAAAATATCTTTACCGCTGTTACAGAAGGGCTAAAGGCAGTGTTGCATTGACTATCGGATGTTATAACCGAGGTCCAGGTAATATGTATCGCTGGAGAAATAACCGTATTACACGTAACTATGTTGCCAAGGTACGCAGGATCATGCGTCGTGGCTAAATGTTACAGGATCAAGAGGCATTCTATGACTTGAGTGTTTCCTGAATATGATCTAAAGATACCTGTCGGTGCAAGCTGGCAGGTATTTTTTTGTTTTGAGCTACACAAGCATTTTTGAAACAACACTGGTGAGCGAAAGTACAAGCTAAACGATTCGGTTGTTTTTGAGGGTGTTCTTAGGGTGCTGGAATTTTAGGGTTGTCGTGTCTGGGTCGGCAAGGTTGTCCAGCGCAAGGCGGGGATTATGGGCATGACCGAAGTCTTGTTTTATCATCTGGAGCATTCCTCTCTGGAGGGCGTTCTGCCAAGCCTGCTTGAAAAATGTCTGGAGCGTCAATGGAATGTTGTTGTTCAGACAGGAACTGTGCGGGGAGCTGAAGAACTGAACCGTATGTTGTGGTCCTATAGGGATGATAGTTTTTTGCCGCATGGTACGAAAAAGAATGGTAATGAGGGCTTGCAGCCGATCTTTATTGCTGATGATGACAGTAACCCAAACGGGGCATCTGTCCGCTTTCTGCTGGACGGGGCGGGGCTGGGTGATATTTCGGGTTACATACGGGTGATTTTTATTTTCGCTGGGCATGATGTGGCAGCAGTGGCGCAGGCACGGGAAAACTGGAAAACAGTCAATGCCGCTGGGCATGAAGCAACATATTGGCAGCAAAATGCAGCTTCTAGGTGGGAGCAAAAGGGATAGATATAATGGGAAATAATGATGCAGGTCGCCAAGGGGAGCAAGACCAGAAACATGCTGAAGGCAGAAGAAAGGCTGATATCTTACGCCAGGAGGCGAAGAACCGGGGAAATGAACTGGACTGGTTTGAGGAGCTTTATAAAGAGGCGGACGGGGATCATGCGCGCGTCCCATGGGCAGAAATGCAGCCCAGGTCTCACTTTGTAGAGTGGCTGGATGCCTTGCCTGCTGAACGCAAAAAGGGTCGCGCCCTTGATGTTGGTTGCGGGCTTGGGGATAATGCGGCTGTGATGGCTGATGTCGGTTTTGAGGTAACAGCCTTTGATCTTTCCATGACTGGTGTTCAGTGGGCGGCGCGGCGTTTTCCAAACAAGCGGATAGACTGGCAACAGGCTGATTTGTTTGACCTTCTGCCTTTCTGGCATGGCATGTTTGACTTGGTGCATGAGACCTATACCATTCAATCCCTGCGCGGCGGTGACCGGGAAAAGGGTTTAAGAGCCCTTGCGCCACTGGTTAAGGAGGGCGGTACACTTTTTCTGTTGTGCCGCAGTGCTGGGAATGATGAAGAGGTGACAGGACCGCCCTGGCCATTAAGGCAGGAAGAGCTGGAGGTTTTCAAGGAATTGGGGTTGACAGAAGTTTCATTTGAAAGGCTTTTTGCTGAAAGCAATGGCAGGTCCATCCCTCATTTCCGTGTGGAATATAGAAAGTAATATTGGCTCATAACCATGAATCCGTCCTTATGTCTGCACTCCTGAAGGTTGATCGGCTGCAAATCCTGTCCTTGCCTGCCATATCCTTTACTTTGGAAAAGGGAGAGTGTCTTGCCATTGTGGGGAGTTCGGGGGTAGGTAAATCTTTGTTGCTGAAGTCTGTGGCAGACCTTGTCCCTCCTGTTGGCACTATATATTTTTCTGGCCAAAGCAGAGAAGATATCCTTGCGACGGAGTGGCGTAAAAAAATACGCTATAATCCCGCTGAATCAGGATGGTGGGCTGATACTGTAGGGGAACATTTTGCAGGGCATGACAAGGGCGGGGTCTGGCTTGATGACCTTGGCCTGCCGCCAGAGGTGATGGAGCAAAGTGTTTCAACCCTTTCTACAGGGCAGAAGCAACGTTTGGGATTGTTGCGCGCAATGAATGACCAGCCAGTAGTCCTGTTGCTTGATGAGCCGACGGCTTCGCTTGATGCGGATAATGCTCGCTTGGTCGAAAAGGCTCTGAAGCAGGCCTTGTCCAGTGGCACTGCTATTTGCATGGTGACACATGACCTGAAGCAGGCAAGGCGGCTGGCGGATAAAATTATGACCATCAGGCAAGATCATATAGGGATGGAAACAGTATGACCTATCTGCCGCTCTCTGTCTGGGACCTTGTACTGGCCTCTTCTTTGATCTTGATAAATGGCGGCCTGTCTGTCTATTACCAGCTCGGGATGGAGCGTCACCTCTTTATCTCTGTGACCAGGATGGTGGTCCAGTTGACAGCGGTGGGGTTTGTGCTAAAATTTATCTTTGCCCAGACCAGCCCATTCTGGACCCTGGCTCTAGCCCTTTTTATGGTTGCCGTGGCGGGCAGGGAGGTGCTGGCACGGCAAAGCTATAAGTTTCGCGGATGGCAGGCCTATGCCCTAAGCTCTTCTGCCCTGCTGGTTGTCGGTATATTGACAACCCTGTTTGCTGTCGTCACCATCATTCATTCCAAAAACTGGTATACTCCGCAATATTTCCTACCTATTTTGGGGATGATACTTGGCAACTCCCTAACTGGAATTGCGATAGGCCTGGAAAGCCTGCTGACCTCAGCAAAACGGGATCATGCGGCAATTGAGGCGCGCCTGGCTTTGGGTCATAGCCGTTTCGAGGCTTTGGCACATATCAGGACGCAGGCTCTGAAGACAGGGATGATGCCCATTATCAACTCAATGTCAGCCTCGGGACTGGTTTCCTTGCCAGGCATGATGACGGGGCAGATCCTGTCTGGGGTTGATCCGGTCGAGGCAACCAAATACCAGATTTTGATAATGTTTCTGATTGCAGGGGCAACAGCCATGGTGACATTACTCAGCGTTATCGGGGCGATCTATATGATTACGGATGACCGCCACAGGCTGGTGTTGTCTGCTTTGGAAAAAAGAAAAAATTAGTCTGGCCATTAACGTTTTATTAGAGCGGTTCACATAGATTTAGCTTTATAGCAAGTACAGCGTTAACATCTTTAATCACCTAAAAATGTTAAAGGTTTTGCGTTCATCAGGCGGGGGTATGAGCCGTGTTAATGACTGTCTTGCTGTTGATGTTTATCTTGATAAAATGGGAATGACCTGATAGGTAAGGGCAGGTCTTGGACTTGCCTAGGGGATTTCCTGTTTTGTCGGTAATCAATGAAACCAACCCACAATGTGGTTTAGGTCTCAAGAGTGTTATATTAAGGTATTTGGGTAAGGATGCCCGCAGAAATAAAGGATCAGGCTAAAAGATTCGGTTATTTTTGAGGGTGTCCTAAGAGTTTTGTACTGACCAGAACATGACAGCAGTTCGCGTTGCCTCGCTATGATTTTTCATATGCGTTTTGCAATAGCGAATATGGTGTTACCTGCCTAAGGCGGGCTGGTGGGTGCAGGCGGTGACTGGCTATCGTTTTGTGCATTGGGAAACCTGGTAAAGCGGGTATTTTGATGCATGTCTGCCCCTTTTGAAGAGGTAGATGCCAGTCACCGCTTTTCAATATTTTAGTTTGGGGGATGTCATGTTCCGTGAACTTTTGGTTTCATATCGGTTGGGAAAAAAGGTTTTTTGGATTAGCCTCGCCATGCATGCATGGGCGTTTTGCAGTCTGAAGAATATTTTATTGCTAGTAGGCGGATTCAGCCGATATGTGCAGTGACTGACGCAACAATAGCTATTGTGTTTTCTGTTCTGTAAGTAATGGGGAAGGACAATACAGTAATGTCTACCACATGAAAAAGGTAGATGTCAGTCACTGCCATATGCCCATGCTGGCCAGGTTACCGGAATTTTCGGGTCTGGTAGCATGGGCAATTTTGATCTGTCTTCTTATTGCTTTGGTTGCGGGATCTTTTTTTCTGAAATATCCTTCTTGGGATCATCAAGATTACCAAGGGTTTCACTCTCGACAGTGGTTTCAAAGCCTGCGGCATCGTCTGCCTTGCTGAAGCCGTTTTCAGCCGTCTTGCTCTCAGGCTCTCCTTCAGGCTTATATTCTGCGGCCTTGCAGGAGCATCCCTTGACAAACTTTTTCTTGAACTTCCAGGCGTTGGGCAGTTCTGAATAGGGCATCCCGCCATCAGGGGAAATCATCTGTTCAATTTCTGCGCCAGGATTACGGTAGACAAAAAGTTGGGTCGGGGCAGCGCACCTGTCCTGGCAGGCGGTGTCATCAGCCCCAAATTTTGAGGGCAAGGCAGAGAAGCTGATAGGAAAATAATAGCCGTCACATAGCCTGACGCACATGGTGCGGTAGGTGGCATAGGCCTGGATCTGGTCAGGTGTTGTATTTCTGCGCCGTTCCTGATAGTCATCATTGCCAAATAGGCCACCAAAGATGGAACTGCCAAATCCGCCGTTCCTTCTGGACTGTTGATAGCGTTTTCCGCAACGGTTGCGGGCAAGTTCATCAAGCAGTGTGTCACGCCGCGCTGTGTTGTTGCTGGGGCGGCGCAGGCCGTTGCGTTTTCTGTCCAGGCGGCGCAATACATCTTTTGACTGGCGGATACGGCGGTCCAGGCGGATACAGTAGCGTGTGCGCCGAACTTCCTTGCCAAAGAAAAAAGTGTTTTCGTAGCAGTTTTTTCTGTCAGCCTGTCTCTTGAGCTTTTTATAGTTCTTGCTTTCTTGGGCAATTTTTTGGCCAATTTCAGCAATCTGGTCAGGCCCACTGTTGCTGTTGCCTCGAATATAGATATTGGCAAGCTGTCGTTCAAGTCTCTGGCAACGGGTCATGCGGATTTCTGGCTCTTCTTCCATCTCATTCTTATAGACATAATCCTTGCCATGCTGGCTGTTTCCGCTTGTCTGGGCATTGGCAGGAGAAGGGACAAGGGGGGCGGCGAGAAAGAAAAATGAGAAAAAACATGCTGCCAAGACCCTAATAATGAGGCTTGTTGAGATGCGGTTGGGTAAAGATGTCAAAAATGACGGCATGTGTTGATCCAGGTTTAGGCAGGTTGGTTTTTGAAAAGCCAGGTCATCTGTCAATAGCACAGGGATGCAGGATTACCAAATTTCCCTGTCTTCGTTTTAGACACTCAAAATGGCACTATAATGACCATGCTTTCAGGCAGTTTTTCAGGGAGCCAAAGTGGTGAAGAGGTGAAATTTACCATGCTTTTGTGGAGTTATTGTATGTCGTTTCCAGGATACTTGAACTGGTTGCGCTCTGGCGGTAAAGTGGGATTGATTCGGAAATCCTTTTGTTTGTAACCGTCTTACAGGATCACACTTTAGAAAATCAGGGCAGGCAAATGGCTTCAAGAATGATGACAATGGGCAAGGGCAGCTTTAGTGAAGAGGAACAGGGCTGGCAGTTTTCAGTCTGGCCCTATATCTTGGCCGGCAGCATCGCTTTTCTCTATGTCATTTTTGCCAGTCTGGTTATTCCCAGAACAGTGTCGGAGATGGTCACGCCCGCTGTTTTCCTGCTGGTGACGCTATTATGCGGGGGAACCCTGTTCTTGTTTCTGCTAATGACGCATTACAGGAGGCAAAATAGCCTGCTTGAATTGGCTTTGGAACGGGAAAGCAAGGTAAAGGCCGATACCCAAAAAAAACTGGAAGCCAGTGAGTTGGCCTTGTTGAGTGAACCGCAAATCCTGGTACGCTATAATGGTGTTGGCAAGGCTGTGATCCTGAGTAGCACCCTGGAAGTTGAAGAAGTCTTGGGGTTGTCCAATGAAGCGGTAATAAATTTTGGTCAGTGGCTGGGAGTTGAATCTACCGAAGATCTGGAAAACAGTCTGCATGGATTGGAGGAAGAAGGCGAGGAATTTGACCTGATTGTCCAGACAAAGAAAGGCTATGTCCTTGAAGCTGTCGGACGTATTTCGGGAGACCAGGCACTTGTCAAGATCCGCCATCTTGCGGGCGCGGGAGCCGTGCAGCAGCAGCTGAAAGATGAACTTGACAATATGCTTGGTGAGCTTATGGCAGCGCGCCAGCTTTTGGACGCAATGCCTATGCCTGCTTGGTTCAAAAGCGAGGATAACAGGCTAACATGGGTCAATGAGGCTTATGCCAGGGCTGTGGGTGTGCGGGACAAGTCCCTGGTGATCAGTGTTAATGCAGAATTGTTGGAACAGCGTCATATTGAGACCATATCAGCGACCCTGAAACAGGGGAAAACCTTTCATACCAAGACACGTATGATCTTGGGGGGAGACCATCGTTTCTTTGACCTGATTGTTCTGCCCAATGATAAAAAAAGTGCGGGGATTGCAATTGATGTAGAGGACGAAACCAACGCTTCTGAGAATTTACAGCGTCACCTCCAGGCGTTTGATGACACTCTTGAAAGGGTGGCAACCGCTGTTGTCGTGTTTGATGCCAAACGTAACCTGCAATATTATAACCAGGCCTATATGGATTTGTGGGAATTTGACCGCAGCTGGCTTGAAACCAGTCCGACAGACAATGAAATTCTTGACCGTCTTCGGATGAACAGGCAATTACCGGAACAGAGTGATTATCATAACTGGAAAAATACCCTGCTGTCTCTGTCAGAAACTGGCCCCTCTTATGAGGATTGGTGGTATCTGCGTGATGGCCGCATCCTGTATGTGACTGGCAAGCTTGGCCCTGACCGTTCCATCACCTATTGTTTTGAAAACATGACAGAGCAATATGACTTGGAAAGCAAGTATAATGCCCTGATCCGTATGCAGAGTGCGACGCTAAATGCCCTGAATGAGGGGGTTGCCGTGTTTGCCAGTAATGGCCGCCTGAAACTGAGCAACCCAGCTTTTGCCAGGCTATGGAACCTTAGTCCTTCCTTGTTGGAGGAGACCCCCCATATTGACCAGGTGATTGCCGCTTGCCAGCCGCTTTACACAAATAACAATTTTTGGGACAGGGTTCTTGAGGCTGTGACTGTGCTTGATGACAGCCGAGAATATTTTACAGACAAGTTGACCCGCGTTGACGGTATGGTGTTGGCTAACCATGTTGAGCCGCTGCCAAACGGGGCCACCATGATTACGTTCCATGATATTACCGAACTGGAGAAGACCGCACAGATTCTTGCAGAGCGAAATGATGCCCTGCAATCTGCGGACAAGCTGAAAAACTCTTTCATCTCAAATGTGTCCTATGACCTCCGGACTCCGCTGACAGCCATTATTGGCTTTACAGAAATGTTGATGCATGCCGGGCAGCTGAATTTGGGGGAAGGCAAGCAAAAAGAATATTTACGGGACATACGTCATTCAGGGCAAATATTGGAAGCCTCCATAAATGATATTTTGGTACTGGCCAGTATTGATGCAGGAAAACTTGAACTGGAGCTTGGGGACGTACAGGTTACAGATGTCTTGACCGCCGTGCTGGCTCAGTTCAGGGATATTATCCTTAAAAAACAGATTGAGATTGTGGCTGATCTAGACCCAAAAGAGTGCCAAACATTTGTGGCTGACCAGAAAAGGGTGCACCAGATATTGGCTAAAATCCTGTCCAATGCAGTTGCCTACACGCCGCAGGGTGGGACAATTCGTTTGGGGTGTAGCAGGGTCAGGGATGAAATTATGTTTGAGATTACGGATTCTGGCAAGGGCATTGCCAAAGAGAAACTGGAGAGGGTGTTTGACCGTTTTGGCAATAGTTTTGATACTGTCCGTAATGGTAATGCAGAGGGCGGTGTGGGCATTGGCCTGGCAGTCGCCCGTGAATTGGTCGAGCTTCATGGCGGCGTGGTTCATATTGCCTCGCGTGAAGGGCGCGGCACCATGGTCAGCGTCAGTTTTCCGACAGATGTTAGCCAAAAATTGCAGGAGGGGGATAATGTCAAAATGATTGGGCGCAAAGACCCCGAAATAAGTGACAGGTTTCAGAAGTCTTCCGAAAAACCAATATCCCAGAAAGCATTAAGGGCATGACCCAACCCCCCTATATATTGAAAGGGCTGGATCTTGACTGCCTGGAATATCTGGCAGACCTGGTGGCAATTACCGTCAGGAAAGGGGACTATGTTGCCCTTTCAGGCGACCTTGGCGCAGGCAAGACCACCTTTGCCCGTTTCCTGATTTCCAATATGGCGGAAGGCCTTGCCGAAATTCCCAGCCCGACATTTGCCATTGTCCAGCACTATGAAACGCCGCGTCTGCCGATCTGGCATTTTGATTTTTACCGCATCAGTGATGGCAGTGAAGCCCTTGAACTGGGGCTGGAAGAGGCACTGGATGATGGGCTGGCATTGGGGGAATGGTCTGAGCAGTTGGAGGATTATTTGCCAAAAGAGCGTCTGGATATCGCCCTCACAGAGCATGAGACAAATCCTGACTTGCGCAATGTCACGCTGACCGCTTTTGGCCAGGACTGGCAAAACCGCCTGAACCGCCTGGCAAGAATTGATGCCTTTTTGGAAAAGCATGGTTGGTCTACAGCCAAGATAACCTATTTACAGGGCGATGCCTCCGCCCGTTCCTATGCCCGTTTGTATGGCGAAAAGGGACAGGCTGTGCTGATGAATGCCCCCAAAATGCCTGACGGCCCGCCGATCAGGGACGATGGCAAGACCTATAGTGACCTGGCGCATCTGGCGGAAGATATAAAACCCTTTATTGCGGTGGGCAATGCCCTTGCAGCGGCAGGGTTTACCACCCCTAATTTTTTTGCCTTTGACCTTGAAGTGGGGCTGATTTTGCTGGAAGATTTAGGCAACGATGTCTATGGCTCCCTGATTGCAAATGGCGCAGAGCCAAAACCGCTTTATAGCGCAGCAGTGGATGTGTTGGCTGGCTTGGCACAGAGCGTGTTGCCAGACACTTTGCCTGTTGAGGGGACGGCGGATTATATCCTGCCCAAATGCACAGCTGATGTTTTGGCAATAGAGATTGAGTTGTTGCCTGACTGGTTTTATCCAGCCATTGCTGGCCAGGCCATCAATGCGGATGACCTGGCGCAGTTTTACGCTGCCTGGCGACCTCTTCTGGCTCAGGTGGCAGAAGATACATCTCACTGGATGTTGCGTGACTTTCACAGCCCGAACCTGCTTGAGCTGGAAGGCAAGGAGGCCAGGCAGAAGGTCGGCATTATTGATTTCCAGGATGCATTGGCTGGCAACACGGCCTATGACCTGGTTTCCCTGCTCCAGGATGCCCGCCTTGATATTTCTGAAGGACTGGAAACAGAGCTGTTTGCCCAATATTGCAGCTTACGTCAGAAGGCTGAACCGGGCTTTGACAAGGCGCGGTTTGCCAGTGACTATGCCATCCTAGGGGCGCAGCGCAACACCAAGATATTGGGCATTTTCGCCCGTCTGGCCAAACGCGACAACAAGCCAGCCTATCTCGTCCATATTCCGCGTATTTCCACCTATCTGGAACGCAACCTGCAACACCCAGACCTAGCCAACCTAAAGGCCTGGTATGATAAACATTTGCCAGTGGAGAGCAGGGGGCTTGAAAGTTAGGCATTGTAAGAACAGTTCTTACAGGGTATGCTGGTATCAGGCTTAAGGAGAGTGGTATGGCTACAAAAACGGTAAGGCTTGGTGAGAGACTGGATCATTTTGTCGAGCAACAGGTCAAGACAGGACGTTTTGAGAATGCCAGCGAGGTTGTTCGTGCTGGGGTGCGGCTGTTGCAGGATTATGAAGTCCATAATGCAAAATTAAGGGCTGAACTGCAAACGGGGCTGGAGGATATCGAGGCTGGTAATGTGCATGAATATGACAATGCTGATGACTTATACCAAGATATTGTCAGCAGGGGGCGGGAACGATTAAAAGCAGGAAATTAGTTTTGGCAAATGCCGCCCGTAATGACCTAGATGAGATTTACGACTATATTGCCCAAGATAACCCAGAAGAGGCAGAGGTATTTTTGTTGGAGCTGGTTCGGCAGATGGAAAAGCTGGCTGTTTCAGGGATGATGGGCAGAAAACGCGATGAGTTACAGCCAGGCATAAGGTCATTTCCCTTCAAAAAACGATGTTTCTATTTCTTTGTTGAGGAGGATATGTTTAGGGTTGTCCGAATTTTGCACAGTAGGCAGTTTGTTGGGCTTTCTGATTTTGAGATTGATTCCTGACATGGTAACACAGCCTGATATATTGATTTCGCTATTGCAGAAGGCTCTGTTTTCATGACCAACATAAATAACTGGCAACCAAAAGCCGCGATGGTGCTGGCGGCGGGCTTTGGCACACGGATGCGCCACCTGACGCAGGATCGCCCCAAACCAATGGTCCAGTTTGCTGGCAAGCCGATGATCGACCATGTGCTTGATGGTCTGGCTGGGGCAGGGGTCGGGCAGGCTGTCGTCAATGTTCATTATAAGGCGGATGTGCTGGAAGACCACCTGAAACAGCGTAGTACGCCGCATATCCATATCAGTGATGAGCGTGATGCCATCCTCAACACAGGTGGCGGCGTTGCCCGTGCCATTTCCAATTTCCCGCTGTTGGCAGAAGATGCCTTTATCCTGCATAACAGTGACAGTGTCTGGTATGAGGGGGAAACCAACAATATCAGGGAGCTGATTGCGGCCTGGGACGGTGAAAAAATGGACTGCCTGATGATGCTGGCCAATAAACAAGACAGTATTGGTTATAGCGGCAAGGGGGATTTTCACCTTGGCAGTGACGGCAGGCTGGTGCGCCAAAGCGGAGAAACAGAATCAGACTATATTTTTGCAGGCGTTTCCATCCAGCATCCGCGTATTTTTGCAACCGCTCCAGAGGGGGCATTTTCCATCAATGAGCTGTGGAACACAGCCCTTTCACGAGGAAGGATGTTTGGCATTCCCCACCAAGGCCGCTGGATGCATGTTGGCACCCCCGAAGCACTGGTCGAGGCTGAACAGGTTCTGGCAGCGCAGGTCTAAAGAACTGCTTTTGTTCAGATTTGTAATAAACTGACCTCACTTGATGAGTTATTATTGACTTGCGACGGCAAAACCTTACATTGCCCTGAAGTTAAAATAATCCCTCCCCAAGATGAAGAGAAAATATTATGAGTGACCTGCAAAAAACCATTGAGACTGCGTATGACAATGTTGCTGATGTCAACCTTGAGACCAAGGGGGAAATCCGTGACGCTGTTGAGGAATGCCTGAACCTGTTGGACAGTGGCAAAATGCGGGTTGCCCAGAAAGAGGGCGATGAATGGAAGGTCAATGAGTGGCTGAAAAAGGCTGTGATGTTGTCTTTCCGCCTGAATGACATGACACCGATCAATAATGGTCCTGGTGACAGTACCTGGTGGGACAAGGTGCCAAGCAAGTTTGACGGCTGGGGCGAAAGTGAGTTCCGTAATGCAGGTTTTCGCGCTGTGCCAAACTGTACTGTGCGCCGTTCTGCCTTTATTGCCAAAAACGTGGTGTTGATGCCTTCTTTTGTCAACCTTGGGGCTTATGTCGATGAAGGCGCGATGATTGATACTTGGGCGACCGTTGGTTCTTGCGCCCAGATTGGCAAGAATGTGCATCTGTCAGGCGGCGCAGGTATTGGCGGCGTGCTTGAGCCTATGCAGGCGACACCAACCATTATTGAGGATAACTGTTTTATTGGCGCGCGTGCTGAGGTGGCTGAAGGCGTGATTGTGGGTGAAGGTTCTGTCCTGTCTATGGGGGTTTATCTTGGACAGTCAACCCGCATTGTTGACCGCGAGACTGGTGAAATCCATTATGGCAAGGTGCCGCCTTACTCTGTTGTAGTGTCTGGTTCCATGCCAGGCAGCAAGACAGAACTGCCAAATGGCACACCGGCTCCCCAGCTTTATTGCGCGGTGATTGTGAAAAAGGTGGATGAACGTACCCGCTCAAAAACCTCCATTACCCAGCTTTTGCGTGACTAATGTTGACGGCCTGTCCAAGTTTGCTGTATATCACTGTGATTATAATATGATGGGGTTGGCGATGTGTCATCCTGTGTTGGCCTAGTTATGCGAGCATATCGGGTGTAGCACGCTGTCCCTCATAAACGAATGGAGTTTAAGTATAATGTCACGTTTTATATTTTCTATAATGTCAGTGTTGGCAGTCATGGTTATGGCGACCAGCTTTACAGTCCTGTCTGTGCAGGAAGCCAGTGCCAAGCCTAAATTTGTTAAGGTCTGTAAAAATAAACGTATTGCTGCCCTGAGCAAATGGCGCAAATATAAATATTCAGCCCGCGTTGAATCCCGCCTACTTTGGGACAATAAGGCCAGAAAGGCTTTTGGTACAAGATATGCTTCCTGGAAAATTTCCAAGAGGCGATATAAGAATTGCTGGAAAAACAAAAAAATGACCAAGTGGCGTTGTATCAGGCGTGGTAATCCATGTACGTACAAGCTCAACAGGGGGGCTCACTAATTTATAGTGTTGACCTGGTTATTCTTGTTTTAATCGTTTGGAAATGATCGCAAAGGCATCAGCAGACTGTATTTTCAGGAAGCTGGTGCTTTTTGCTGTTTAGTATAATTCCCTAGTTTTTTGACGGATTTAGGGGGAATATGCCATACTGTGTCCTGAGCAATATTTTTAGCGTTGGAGTTTGGTTGAAATGTTTCTAAATAAAAGAATACTGATAACAATGATGTCCCTGGTTTTGGCCATCACAGTGCTGGTGTCCCCCCGCCAGGCTGAAGCGGGTCGCTACCTGACAAAAATATGTAAAAAATATTCAATCAGGGCTGCGGGAACTATGCGTCTCGACCGTTATCTGGGCAAGGTCAGTGCGCGGATCTATTGGCGCGGTAAGGTCAGGCGGCGTTATGGCTGGAAATATGCCTCCTGGAGTTTGGCTCGCAACAAGAGGGTACGGTGCAGCCTGCGTAAAAAAGGCTTTGCCTATCGCTGTATTGTTAGAGCGCGCCCCTGTACACTGGTTCGCCGTCATCGCCGCAGACGCAGATAACTACAGCCCTTATTATTATTCCCTAAAAAGACCATTGCCCTATTGTTAATCTGTTATTAAGGTAGGTCAAAATCTGTCCACTAAGAAAAAATGGAACAAGGGGAGTTATTATGGGGTTTATTTCACTTTTTACAAGTTATTCTGGCCGGATTGGCCGTCTGGCATTTTGGCTGGGTCTGGTTGTGCTTATGGTGTTGGGCGGTGCAGCTACTTATGAAGTCCTGAAGTTGCTGACATCAGGAAACGTTGGCAAGGCCTGGGCTGTGATGAGCAGCGAAATGACGACTGTCCAGATGGTCACTTATCTGGTGTTGTTGTTGCCGCTGAGTGCCCTAATTGTCAAGCGTCTTCATGACCGCAACAAGTCTGGATTCTGGCTTGCCCTGATCTGGGTTCCAGCCCTGATCAAGATTGGTCATCCCTTTATCATTGAATATCTCGGCGATGGCAGTATCGTAAAGTGGGGGCTGACACTTGCCACCAAATTTCTGACAGCTGAAATGGCTGTTGTCGGGTTCTGGTTTCTGATAGAGCTTGGTTTTTTTGGTGCCAAGGACGAGGGCAACAGGTATAACACAGCCGTTCAGGCCTAAACTAATTGATTAAATGAATATCAAAAGATAAACATAGCGCATATTTCGGTGCGCTATTTTTTTGCCTAATCCTCACTGCCCAGCAATAAGGTTAACCTGTCCCATGAGCATGACCCAAAATCCCCAAAACTCCCTTTCCATTGCACAAAACCTGATCCGCTGTGTCTCTGTCACGCCAGATGAAGGCGGGGCACTGGACTATCTGGAAAAGATACTCAGCCAAGCGGGTTTTACCTGTCACCGTCTTCCGTTTTCGGAGGAAGGAACACCTGATGTGGATAATCTCTATGCCCGTCTTGGAACCAGTAGCCCCCACCTCTGCTATGCAGGCCATACAGATGTTGTGCCTGTTGGTAATGAGGCCGATTGGGATTTTCCGCCGTTTGATGCCCATATTGAGGACGGTATTCTGCATGGACGCGGCACAGCAGACATGAAGGGCGGCATTGCCTGCTTTGTTGGTGCTGTGCTGGCTGATCTGAAGAGCGGCAAGCCGCTGAACGGTTCAATCAGTTTTCTGATTACAGGAGATGAGGAAGGCCCTGCTATTAATGGCACGCCAAAAATGCTCGACTGGTTGGAGAAACGCGGTGAAAAAATAGACCATTGCCTGGTTGGCGAGCCCACCAATGTGACTGAAATAGGCGATATGATCAAGATTGGGCGGCGCGGTTCTATGAATGGCTGGCTGATAGTGAAGGGCAAGCAAGGGCATGTCGCCTATCCCCATTTGGCTAATAATCCTGTACCTGGCCTGTTGGCTGTGTTGTTAGCTTTTTATGGCGAAAGGCTGGATAAGGGTACCGAGCATTTCCAGCCGACCAATTTTGAGGTCACCAATATTTCGATAGACAATAAGGCCACCAACGTGATCCCCGCTGATGCCAGGGCGCAGTTCAATATTCGCTTTAATGATCTTTGGAACGGCGAGCAGTTACAGGCCTGGCTGCATAAGCGCGCCAAAAAGGCATTGAAGGATACAGGTTTTGACTATGAAATAGAGTTCCTGGTCAGTGGCGACAGCTTTTTGACTGATGCTGGTCCGATCATCAAGACCCTAAGCGCGGCCATCACCGATTCTACAGGCATGACCCCGGAACTGTCCACCAGCGGCGGGACCTCCGATGCCCGATTCATCAAGAACTATTGCCCCGTGATTGAGTTCGGCCTGTGCAACAGGACAATACACCAGGTCAACGAGCAAGTGCCGGTCGCCCATATTGAGCAGTTGACAGTTATTTTTGAAGGATTTCTGGGGCGTTATTTCTTGAAGTAGATTCTCGGTTGTTATCTGAATTTCTGAATAACGCATTGTATTAAAGGCGGATGGCTGTGATGCGGGAAAGTCTGATTATAAAAATGGAGAGAACGAGGCTAAGAATTGGAGATGATGCAGTCAGCCTTGGCCATATGTCATTTCTACAAGAGAAGCATTTTTCTCTTCTAATGGCGTTATGGTTTAGGAGGCTGGAGAATATTTCAGCGCCCCTTCAACAGTGAAACGCAACACTCAGCCTGCGTCTCTTTGAGAAGACCTCATGTGGTGTCTTGTAGTCCAGGATTTTTCTTGGCCTGTGGTTGATCTTGCGCTCGACCTCCTGAACCTGCTCATGAGACAGTTT
>JAJRRF010000024.1 GCA_024279735.1 Alphaproteobacteria bacterium | reverse complement strand
GAACACCTGCTCAAAACCTTTTCTTCCATGTTAGGTTTTGAGTTGAACTCCATTAAATCACAACCTGAATTCAAGAAGCTGTGTAACTACGGGACTATAGCAGCATGAAACTGTCCAAACTATTGTAGTATCAAAACGACAATTTGCAGTAAAAAAAAGGGTAAGTTTAGGACACCCTCAAAAATAAAGGATCAGGATAGCGTAGGAATTTTGTTTATCTGTTAGGCTAAAAATGGGCGTATAGTGGGCTATACAAGCATTTTTGAAACGACTCAGGCGAACAAAAGAACCCGCTAAACGATTCGGTTAATTTAGCGGGTGTCCTTAGGTTATGGGTTTGTGCTATCTGTTTGGGAAGTAGCCAAGGACACCCTCAGAAACAAGTGCTTAGGATAGCGTAGGAATTTTTCTTGTCAGTTAGGCCAAAAATGTGCGTATAGCAGGCTATACAAGCATTTTTGAAACGACGCTGACGGGTAAGAGATCAAGCTAAACGGTTCGATTGTTTTTGCGGGTGTCCTAAGGCATTTCTAAAATGGTTCTGTTCTTTTGAACCTGCCTTGTGAGCATGAGTATAAAATGACACCAGCTTTGTTGTGGTTTTCCCTGATTATTGCCAGTTACGGCTTGTTTACGGTTATCTGGGCAACGCAGCACTCCAGCCTGTCCAAACCGTGGCATTTGGGGGTGACAACAGGAAATACAGTGTTGCCTGGGAAAAAGATGCAGTTGTTAGGGCTATTTGTCCTGGCTAATGCAGTCCTGGTTATTTTTCCAGCCGCTGTTTATCGCTTCGGTTTTTGGGGGCTGCTCTGGCCTGTCCTTATGGCCTTGGCCTTTGTAATATTCCGAACGGTTTCAATATTTTCTGGTAAGAAAGGTCAGGTTCGGTCTTTTCTTGTTGGCAGGTGGGCTACGATCTTTAAAAAGGCCCTGGTTCTGGTTGGGTCGCTTTGGTTCTTATCATGGCAGCTTGGCATTATGGTGCAATTTATAACCGCCCTGAGCCTGGACGGTCTGTCTGTGTCCTTTCTCAAGGCGGCAATCACTTTGTTTCTTTTGGTGACGGCTCTGCTGGCAGGTGAAAAAAACCTGTATGACTATCTTGGCTCTAAACTGTTGACACTCTGTCTTTTTTGTATTCTGGCAAGTGTGGTTTTGTTTGCCTATATTGGGGGCGTTCAGTCTTTTTCAGGTCATGTGCAAAATTATTATGGGTTTGTTGACGCTACGGACAGACCTGTATTTGGAAAGATGCTGGCTCTCTGGCCATCCCTTAAGGCTGATCTGGCTTGGGAAATGGTGCTGGCTCTTTTGCTTGGCTTGTTTGTCTTGGCTTTGTGGGAGGAACAGCAAGGGGCTGAACATTTAGGCCAGACAGCGAAGGGTGATAACCCAAAGGCTTGGCTTGGTAGGGGAAAACGGATGCCTTTTTTTGCCTGGATGGCTATCGGGCTTCTGAGCTTGGGATATATTATTCTGATGGGGCTTGGTTCTCATTTTACTGGGGCTGACGGGCTTTATTTAAAATCTTATGGTACACAGGTTACAGTCTTGTTTGACCCTGTTCCCCCTGGGTCAGAGGCCGTGAATTTACCAGCTCTTTTCCTGAAGTCCCTGGCAGGCATTATCCCGTCAGTGGTTGGGGGGATGACTGCCCTGGTAACCATTGCCCTGTTGTCAACAGGACAGATGCTCCTGACCCGTGCAAGCAGACTGTTGGCGGCAGATGTGATCGTGCCTGTTCTTGGCCGACTGGGGGTATTGAAACAGGACAGTGAATGGCTTTCATATCTTTGGCAGATGAGATTTTACACCCTGGTTCTGATTGCAGCACTGGTTTTGTCTGAACTGTAAAGAGGGGCAAGTTTACCGTTGAAAAGCTGAACTGGCCGTTGTATTGGTCTGGGTGTCTGACTAAATATTCAGGCAGTTTTTGAGTTATGCTGGATTACTGATTGGGATTGGTTTTAGACCAGGCTCAAAGGATGAAATAAAGCGGCTTGGTAAAAAATTCATCTTTCGTGATCCAATATCAGGGGCAATTTGATAAAAGGATATTGGCATTATGGCGACACAGGAAGCATTGGCAAACGGTACATTGACAACACTCAGTGCCCAAGAAGTTAAGGAATTTCTGGATCAGGGGCGGATTGTGCTGATTGATGTCCGCACCCCTTCTGAATTTGCATTTGAACGGATTGAGGGTGCTATGCTGGCTCCACTTTCCTCATTTGTGCCCGAAACAATGCCAAGCCAGGACAGCAAGGGCATTGTGTTCCATTGTGGTTCTGGCCTGCGTTCCAAAAAGGTGGCGGAAAAATATTTGTCTGCTGGACATGAAGGTGTTGCCCATATGGATGGCGGTTTGGCCAAATGGAAACAGGCTGGCTTGTCCTACATCACCATAGATTTTGGCTCTGGTACTGAAAAAGTAACCGCCATGAAGCCAGCGTCCTAAATGCCTGACAGGATGCCTGAAGAGAGGCGATTGCCAGAAATTCCTGTCCTCTCCCTTGAGTGGGCAGACTGGCCTGTCCGGGCTCTGAAGGCTGATATTGGGCGGTGTCATACCATTTTGGATGATGCCCACAGTTTTATGCCGCAAGTTCCGCAATTTGCGATTTCCGCAGCAGACAAGATCTCACGCCGCTGGCTGGTCAAGACGAATGTGCCCTGGCTGGCTGAAGTGGATGAGATTTCTAGGCTGCTGGATCGCCCTGGTGTCTACGCCCTGAATGTAGCTTACGAATGGGGCTGCACCGCACGGGTCACGCGTTCCGTTGATGGTAAGGGAGTTGAGCTTGTTCGTATCCTGGACTGGCCATTTGTTGGCCTTGGTCGCAATATTGTAGCAATGCGGATCGCGTCTGAAACTGGGGAATGGCTGAACCTGAGCTGGCCTGGTTTTACGGGCGTGTTGCAGGGTGTGGCCAAGGGGCGGTTTGCCGCCGTCCTGAACCAGGCTCCGCTAGAAAAATCCCTGAATATCTCGCCCTATCTCGGTATTCCCTTGGACTGGATGTCCAGCAGGGTCAGGGTCTGGCGTTCAGGTGCGCCTGCCCCTGTTCACCTGTTGCGCCAGGTATTTGAGACGGCCAGGGACTATGATGAGGCCAAGGACAGGCTGTGTCACCACGCTTTAGCCATCCCTGCTATTTTTACCTTGAGCGGCGTGAAGGCTGGACAAGGCTGTGTCATTGAACGCCAGCGCGATAAGTTCCGGTGTTTTGAAACGCCTGCCAGCGCGGCCAATCACTGGCAGAACGCAGGACAGGCAGAGCAGTGGAACGGCTATCCTCGTGCCTCAATGAACCCTGAACGCGCCTGTCAGCTGTCAGGGCTTGACCTGTCTGGTTATTTTCCTTCAGCAGAAGCGGCTTCCAGGCCAGACCCTTTTGGCTGGCTGGAATATCCTGTGCTGAACCAATATAGCCGCCTGGCCATCATGGCAGATGCCAGGACAGGCTATGTAACGGTGCAGGGCATTGAGGATCATGAGGTAGCAACCCAGCCTTTACAGCTTTCATTGTAAGGGATTTTTTGCAACAGGAGCGGCAGGGGTCAGGACTTGCCATAATAGTCATGTAACGCTTTGATGAGGACATCGGTATAGTCCTTGGTCATGTGTCCCATATGGGAGACCCGGAACACTGTGTCCGCCAGCGCGCCGCCATTGGGGCAGATCATGATTTTATAGTCGTTTTCCATATCGTTTACGATGTCGGTCGCACTTTTGCCGTCAGTTGGCATCAGGGTGGTCATGGCATTTGGCATGAAGCGGCTATACTCTTTCAGGGGTAAGTCCTTGGCCTGCGTCCTGAAATATTCAGCAATCTTCCTGGCGTTTTCAATGCTTTGCGTGATGCCGCCGTCACGTTCTATCTGTTCCAGCCGGGCATGGAGCTGGAGCATGATGGTTACCGCAGGGGTAAAGGGGGTCTGCCCCCGTTCCGCGTTTTTAAGGCAGTCTTGATAGTCAAAATACAGGCTTTGCACGGGGTGTATTTTAGCCAGTGCCTTGGGGGACAGGATGACCATACTCAGGCCTGGGGGCAAGGCGAGCCCCTTCTGGCTGCTGGCAATCACCACATCTATATTATGCTTCTGCATGTCTATCGAGTCGGTGACAAACATGCTGATGGCATCTATGATATTGAGCAGGCTGTGCTTTTTGCAATAGTCCCCCAGAGCCTGGAGGTCATAGAGGTGGCCAACGCTGGTTTCATGGGCATTGACAATCAGGGCGGTAAAGTCCTGGTCTGGCGCGCTGTCGGAAATGTTGGAAAGGTTGGTGTTTTCAACCTTAAAGTCATGGTGCGGAATATTATGGACGGCGCAAATGT
Source organism: Alphaproteobacteria bacterium (assembly GCA_024279735.1). Lineage (GTDB taxonomy): Bacteria > Pseudomonadota > Alphaproteobacteria > Rhizobiales > JAJRRF01 > JAJRRF01. The sequence continues at coordinate 6,034 of JAJRRF010000024.1, read as the reverse complement.
CAACAAAGCGTTGCCCGAACCCCCCACCGTTGACGACCAGGGCATTGTCATCTTTGGTCAGCAGGTTCATGACAGTGGCTTCCATGCCAGCAGTTCCAGAAGCGGTCAGAAAGATAACCTTGCTGCCTTCAGGGGCATTGAGCATTTTTTTCAGCAGGGCTTCACAGCGGAAGGTCACTTCGGAAAAGGGCTGGTTGCGAAAATAGGGAGTTTGTTTCGCGCCAATATCAAGGGTTTCTTGTGACATCGCCACTGGGCCAGGTGTAAAGATATAATAGTCTTCATAAATCATAGGAGGAGTCCTTAAACGGTGCCTTGCGGGTAACGGTCTGCCTGTTCGTTATATTCAACAATCAAGTCATTGATTTCACGCATATCAGACGGGGTCAGACGCTCAGATTTCTTTTTGCCGCGTTGTATCAGGGAGGCAAATTCTGAAATCATGTAACGCAAGCCATTGCCCTCATATTCATAATTATAGGTGAAACTTTTATTGGGGTCTTCAAAGCGAAATTCAAAGCTTTTCGTCAACCACCAGGGAGCGGGAATATAGACATAACCCTTTGTGCCGGAAATGACAGCATCCCCCTCTGACTTCATCCCCGTGGCCACAGTTGCCAGCCCAATGGTCTGGTCTTTGTGTATTGTAATGGCGCGGTTGGAAAAGTCATAGCCATAATGTCTTTGGTCAAAGAAAGTAACGCTGTCACGAGGGCCAAGGACTTTGGTTATCAGCAAGGAGGGATAACTCAGCATGGTATTGGTGGCACCCTGCTTGAGGAATTGTTCGGTGTATTTTTTTTCTTTATATAGGCTGGTAAAGGTGGCACGCACCTCTTTAATGTCGCCAATGACACCGTCCTGAAGCTGGATAAGAAGCTGACAAAAAGCAGGCAGGAAGGCAGTTTTTAGAGCAGATAGCAACAGGCATTTATGTTTTTTAGCGAGGGCTTGTAGGTCGGCGACCTCTTCCTTGTCAAGAGCCAAGGGGTTTTCAGCCAAAACATGTTTTCCTGCCTTTAACGCCTTGCTGATATGGTTGTAATGCCGGTCAACTGAACTGTCGACAAACACAGCATCAATTGAGCTGTCCAGAAATGTATCAAAGTCATCATAGCCATATTTGAAGGGGGCGGTCTTGATAAACTTATCAACCTTTTTCTTGTCATTGTCATAGAGGGAGGTGGGCTGGATGGCAGGGACATGCTTGACTTCATCAATAAAACGCTCTGTATCGCGCCCCATGCCAATGATGCCGAGGTTAATGGTTTCAAGCCTTTCTTCTCTCAGCTCGGTGCTGGAAATGCCTTTGGTGCGCGGTAAATATTCGACGTGGGTAAATTCATTGAGATAGTCAAACTTGCCGACCCAGTCATCACCAATGGCAAAAATATCAACGTCATATTCGACCATATCTTCGGCTTTTTGATCCTGGTGACGTTCCACAATCACCTTGTCAACAAAGCCAAGCTTTTCGATCGCCTTAACCCGCTTGGCGGTATTCTGGAATACGCCCAGCTTGCCCCGTGACCTGTCAAAATCTTCTGAAGTAACCCCGACAATCAGGTAATCGCCCAAGGCTTTCGACCTTTTCAGTACATTGATATGTCCGATATGGAGCATGTCATAGGTGCCATATGTGATGACAACCTTCTTTTTCTTGTTATTATCTTTCACGCGTCCCCCTACTTTTCAATCCTCATCGCCGCTGCGTGGATTGCACGTTGGTCTTCTGGTGGCAATTCCATAAAATTAAAACTGTATAGCTGTTTCAGATAGTCGTTGCTATTGGCAGGTGCATAGAACTGATGCTCTTCAAATGCTGACCTTTGTAGGGGAAAAACACTGTCCTTGTCAAAGCTGGCGGCAACATCAGGCATTTCCCCACCATAGATTATTTTGGTACTGTCATGTTCCCAGCCCATATGTAGTGCCCGTAATGCCCTGACAAGTAGTCCCCGCAACAAATTGTTTTGATAGTGCTTTGCTGAAAAAAGGCGGATGGCAGAAAATGAGAACCTGTAGAATAGCTTGTGCAATGCTGTGTCCCTTATCGCCAGCATTGGGAAGATGTCAACAAACACCCCTTGGTGATAGTCTATATCTTTGCCCTCTTCATGGAACTCAATAATGCTGGCTCTGTCACTTCTGATTTTCATATAGTCAAAGGCAAAGGCGGGGTCTGTTTTCGAGGTCTGCAAAAACATGCCGTCCTCCAGTTCCTCCTGGGCAACTTCCATAAATATGAGATAATCTTCAATGGGCATCGAAATATCAATATCGTCATCCCAGGGGATAAATCCGTTATGGCGCACAGCACCCAGCAGGGTTCCGCTGTCCAGCCAATATTTCAGGCCATGTTTTTGACAGATGGCATCCAGGCATTGCAGGCCGTCCAGCATCACCAGTTGCGACTGTCTCAAGACTTTGGGATCAATTGTGGGATCAATTTTTGCCATTCATTCTATCCTGTTAAAGCAACAATTTTTACTGTTTTTAAACCATGCCCTGAAATCAAATTCATACTTTTTTGTAACTCCCCAGCTTCTTTTTTCACGTAAATACGCGATTTCAAGCGGAATACAGTCTAAAAATCCTGTTTTTTAATGGAAAAATGATCATATTTTAGTGGTTTTAAAAATAAAGATTTATTTTTATCGTTATTTATCAATTAGTTAATACACCTAAAACAAGCTGGGGAGTTACACTTTTTTTGGTGATTATATACTTGACAGACCCAAAATTTAAATATATTTAATCACGGTGGATTTTCGTAGCAATTAATACTACATTAGGGATAGTAGTCAATTCTTCAATTTAGGAGTACTGCTTACCTAAATCACACTGAGAAAATTATGGCTTTCAACCCCAAACATGTTGTTAACTCAATACTGGAAAGATCTTTCAGAGAAGCACGAACAGACATGACACCTATGAAACTTCAAAAGATGTTGTTTTATACTCATGGTTGGCATTTAGCTATCAATGGCGAACCAGCTATAACAGAGCCTTTTGAGGCATGGAGATATGGCCCTGTTGTTCACTCTATTTATGATGATCTTAAGGAGTTTAAAGGAAGTCCTATTTCTAGATATATTAGCGAAACAGACCAATTTTCGGGTGAAGAAGTTAAGTATATCGTGAATAGAGATTATACCGACCTATATAATTCAATTGATATTGCTTGGGAAAAATACATTGGTATTAGTGCTGAAAGTTTATCAACAATGACTCATGCGCCCGCTTCTCCGTGGGATGTTACTAGAAAAAAAAATCAAGAGATCATACCAAATAACTTGATTCAGGAGTATTTTGTTGAACTCGCAACCAGATAAACCAGCCACTATTTCACAAGATGATGCAAGACGTTCAGAACCTCAAGTGCTTGAGCCTGATCCATTAGCTCTTAAAGAGAAGCACAATCATGAAAAAGGCATGTCAGAGTTAGAGGCTGGTTGGTTAGGTGTGTTTCTAGGTTCAAAATCTGAAAAGCCTGGAAATGTTGCTTTTATTGCTATCATCTTTTGTTTCATCTTTATAATTCTAGCGTTTTGCTTAATTGATACAAAGGAATCTGATTTCTTTATGAAAATACTGGCATCTATGATGTCTGTAATATCTCTTGCTTTAGGTTACTTGTTTGGATCAAGCGACAGAAAGTAACATCAACACATCATAATAGACTATAGCAGCCCGTGAGAAATTGCGAGGCTGTTTTTTGTATTCATCCAAGAATCATCACATCTCTAGCAAATATTTGTGGATAAAGATGGCAGACCATCAAATTTTAAGTCTTTCTTATTGATTCTTGTTTTTTTGCATGTATTTTAAAATCATGGATACAGTAAATCAAAAATTAGAGTTCGTTGTTGAAGAGTTGTCAAAGAGACTGCAACAAAAGATTGATGCGCGATCAGCACTAGAGGTTGATATAACATCAATTCAGCAAGCACTTGAAGCATCACATCAAGCACTTTTGGCCATCAGTGACCCTCACATCCCCATCAAATCTATCAAAACGCCTCCAGTAGTAGGGCGGTATTCTGGGGGAAAAAAGACCCTTAAAGGCATGATAATGGCAGCCCTGACTACTCATTTTCATGATACAGGAGCAACAACCAACGAGTTGTTGGCGTATTTTAAGGATGTTCATGAAAAAGATATTTTGCGTTCTTCACTATCCCCACAACTCTCAAGATTAAAACGTGATGGTTTTATTGTGAGTCGCAACCACATATGGTCACTAGCCCCAAATAATGAGGCATTGATAGTAGAGACTGAAGGTGAAAAACAGTCATCACTTATTAATGGAGAGGGTTTCACGATGCAGGAATAATTTTGAGTTTTTGGAGTTTTGATCCAAGTAAAAAGACTGACTAGTATTGAGGGTGCAACCTCATACCAATCAGCCTTATAGGCTCTAAAACTCTGTAGGGGTATAACCCTAGACAGTCTCACAAACCCTACAACAAAGCACCATATTAAACAGGCTTAGTCGCTAACACGCTTCTATCCTACATGATTTGGTATCATTGTTCAAGTAAGACTGTCGCAAAAAGGAGTCCATTATGGATGACTTTTTTAACAAACCCTCTAATAAATACCGCCAAATTCGCGGTGTTATGTGGGTTCGTGTCCGCGATTACTACAGAATAGTACGTGGCAAAATACAGTACGTTCGCTCTCATTATAGGAGGGTTCATGTAATAATCAGAGGTTAATTCTCTGAAATTGGGTCGCTGGATTTATCTGGCGGCTCTTTTTTCTTTTTCTGAGATAGCTTAAACTTATCAGGCAATTCCTTACTGTCAGTCTGTCCAAACCGTTTTAGAGCCTCCCCAAAGCTCATATCCAAGCTAAGGGGCTTCTCATATACCTTCTTACCGTCTTTTTTTCTGGTCATGCGATCAAGTCCTTATAAGTAAGGCGTTTACCACAGACAGAAGCAAGAAGACTGTTGACGCGCTGGCCTTCTCTTTGATCTTTGCGGTTATATCTCCAACTCATTTCAGCAAGATAGCTGTTAAGGTGCTTGTCTGAGATGTGGTGATGAATGCCAATAACTTGACGCTTAAATAGTGACCAAGCACCCTCAATGGTGTTTGTATGCACATCACCACGGACATATTCGCCAGCAGAATGATTGACAGCATCATGAACATATTCTTGATTTAGCACGTTATATGCACGGGCTTCATCTGAATAAATGATTGCGCCTTTTTCAACATTTGCATCAATTTGAGTTTTCAACGTCTTGCTTTTTGCATCCTCAACATGTTGCACTCTCAAATCACCGCCACGCTCTTTCATTCCAAATACCACCGCCTTGCCTTTGCCACCTTGCATTCCAGACTTGCGCTTACTCTTGTGTTTGTTCTTCTCTTTGCCACCCATATATGTTTCGTCAACTTCAATTTTACCATCAAGAAGCTTGTTAAATGAATTTGTTTTGGCTGCGTGGCGCAATCTGTGAAGCATAAACCATGCTGATTTTTGAGTGACCTTGATGTCTTTGGCAAGTGTTGTGCTGGCAATACCTTTTTTGTGAGACGTGATAAGCCAAATAGCCATAAACCACTTTTTCAAAGGGATTTTTGAATCTTCAAAGATTGTGCCGACTTTAATAGAGAATTTCTTGCGACAATCAGAACACTTGTGAGTTTTACCGTCCTTAAAGTGCATGACACGAACAGAACCGCAATGAGGGCAATAAGCAGCTTCATCATTTGCACCCCAACGCATTTCACGCAAGTGATCTATTGCAGATTGTTCATCTGGAAACATTTCGTGCAAATCATATAGGCATGTAATTTCTTTTGTCATGACAGACTCCCCTTGTTATGATTAAATATAACAAATCAACTTGGGTCTGTCAAGTATATAATTGCCCTTTTTTTAGGTATTCTAAATTTATAGTCATTTAAACAATAGTTTGGACAGTTTCATGCTGCTATAGTCCCGTAGTTACACAGCTTCTTGAATTCAGGTTGTGATTTAATGGAGTTCAACTCAAAACCTAACATGGAAGAAAAGG
>JAJRRF010000023.1 GCA_024279735.1 Alphaproteobacteria bacterium | reverse complement strand
TGGAAGGATTGTCGCCAGGGTACTCGAAAATATGATAAGCCACAAACCAAAATCAATGCGGCAATTGGTGGATGATACCTTCGAATTTCGTTACTTTCAGGATGTTTCATACTAAACCTGAGTTAAAGGGATAGGTATGTACTTTGGCCTGTCTTGTTGTGCCAATAAGTGAAGCCATAGAGGACAAAAGACCACCGACAACATAAGAAACACAACAGGAATTGAGGGTTGCCTCTGTTCTAATCCAGTTTTGAATATCTCTAGGGAATATATCCAATGGAAAGTCAGGATATTGGGATTTGTCACCCTGAAGAATACTCATATCAGGCGCGGCACTGTTTTCATTTGCAGCGTGTTGCGCTTCAGGCTTTGGTGACTTTGCGTATGAATTATTATTGACAGTTTGGGAAAAATGGGACATTATAGGTCTACTTTGTTTTGGTGCTTAGAACTCTTAATTCTATGATAGCACTGGTTTAATTGAAGCCCTGTTCTTTATTGAGCGGGGCTTTTTTTGTAGGGTGATTGTATTTCAAATCGTAACTTTAATCAATTTAATTTAAAGGTTACTTTGGGTAAACAACCAGCCATAGGGACATGCAGCCATCAGGACAAAAAAAAGCCCCCACCGCTAGGCAGGGAATTATATTCTATCAAATTTTAAGAGAGTGTTCGCTTACTGTTGACTGATTGACACCAAAGGCTTCAGCTATCTTTGTCTGGCAATCTGGTTATTAATCTTGCTCTCTAAAACTTCAACCTTATAATCCTATCCGTTTTTCTTGATCTGATTGAATGGCACAACATTAAATTCTTCCCCTGCAAGAATGGAAGTAAGATAGTTTTCCCAACGCTCAAGGGCTGCCCTTTTTTCTGGCATATAGTCGTTTTGATCGTAAACCATGCCTGTGACTGTCTCCCTGTCTATCGTCTTATGGTTCATCAGCTTTGAGACATGTAAACGCTCAATACCAAGCTTGGTAAGATGTGTGCCAACGGTGCGGCGTAAATCATGAATAGTAAAATTGTCTATACCTATTATTTCCCTGTTGGGTTGCCTGCTAACGGCCTTGACTGCCGCCTTGGCCGTGATTGATCTGCCTGTGATCTTACGAGGGCTTGGGAATATATAAGGACTATCCTTTGAAAGCTCGATAGCTTGAGCAAACAACTTTAAGGCCATAGGGCATAAAGGCACTATATGGGCTTTGTGGTTCTTGGTGCGTTCGGTTTCCTTTTTATCCTTTTCACTTTCTGGCAATGTCCAAATCTTGGCCTTTAGGTCTATTTCTTGGTGCATAGCCCCTGACACTTCACCCACACGTTGCCCTGTCAGCAAGCAAAGCCTTGTTATTGTTTTGACTGGCAAGGTTGCGTTTGTGCTGTCCAACTTGTCCCATAGCTGCTTAATCTCATCAGGGCTTAAAAACCGTTTTCTGACAATCTCTTTATGACGGGGCTTGATCTTGTAGGTAGGTGGTATAATCTCTAATAAACCGTCTTCAATAGCCCAATTATAAATTTGCCTGACAAGGGCAAGTATCTGGTTTGACATTGCTCCTGCCCCACGGTCTGCAATTTCATCAAGCAAAATGATAATATCACGCCTTGCAACCTGCTCTGCCTTCATATGTCCCAAAACAGGCAAGACATACTTTTTCAGCCTGTAATGATAGGTCTCAACAGAACGCCTGCCCTTTTTTTCATAATGCACCATGTAAAGGTTTGCCAGTTCTTCAAAAGTATCAGCTTTCTTTGCATCCTGTTTTTCTGTAGCAGGGTCTTTGCCTTGCTCAATGGCGGTTAGAAATTCCCGTGCCTTGGTTCTGGCATCCGCAAGGCTGATAGCTGGAAACTTGCCAATAGTGAGACGGCGTTTCTTTTTGTCTGATTGCCTGTAATAAACTATGCCCCAACTTTTCACCCCCCTGCCCGTTACACGCAGGATTAAACCTCTTGTCTTTGTGTCCCAATAATCTGTCTGTTTCCCGTCTATGGCCTTGAGGCTTTTTGCCTTTTGAGCTGTCAGTGAAATTTTTGGCATACGACAGAACCTCCTGGATAAATCAGAACCTTATGCCGTTAAGGTTCTAATAAGGTTCTAAAATGATGATTATCAGCTTAACCCCTCTTTACTCGAATTAACCTATAAACCGCATAAATACAAGGGATATAGGGTAAATACGGGTAAATGTAAAACAACACAAATACGCAAAGTATATATTTGGTAATGACGGGGTCGGTAGTTCAATTCTCCCCTGCGGCACCATTTTTTACCATACAAATCAATATGTTATATGAAATATCGCATCACAATAAAATATTATATTTTCTCCTGGCAACCCTATAGTTGCCCCAGCGAAAGCTATTTTAAGGCACTTTAGGCCATCTTATCAAGCTTTGATCTTATGCAGGTCGCTCCTGATGACCTTTTGTCCACATTGCTAAAAGCAGGCAGAAAAACCGTACTTTTATGACTGCAAAAGGTTACTGTCACTTTGTCCTAGTAACCCCCAGCAACCCAAATTCGCCCTATCAGTAATTCACATTACCTTATCTTTTAGCGATGATATATGCTGCCTGTTTCCCCTTGTGCCAGATTGTGATAAGCTAAAGAAAACATACTTTAGGTGAGAGATATGGGAATTGCTGAAAAAATATATGAAAAACTGAAAAATGCGCCTGAACCAGTCGCACAGGAAGTCCTCGACTTCCTAAGGTCTTTAGAGAAAAAGGGCTCTATCGCTGCGCCAAAACATAATCACCCTATGAGTGACTATGCAGGTTGTCTCAAAGACAGTGAAATTTTTCAAGAGACCCCTCTTGGTATTCAGCATAGACTCAGGGATGACTGGGATCAAAAATGGGATTAGCAGGCAGTGTGAAATACCTGCTTGATACGAATATTGTGATTGGCTTGCTGAAGGGCAGTCCTGACGTTATGGCACTTGTGAAACAGCATGGCTTTGACTTTGATAATGCAGTTATCAGTCAGATAACGAGGATGGAGCTGCTCAGTTTCTCTGGCATGTCTGGTGACGAACAGCACAAGGTCAACACGTTTCTTAATGAGTTTCAGGTTCTTCTGCTGAATGAGGCTATTGAGCAGGAAACAATAAAAATCAGGCTGGCCTATGGTATCAAATTGCCTGATGCCGTTATGGTCGCAACAGCCCAGCTCCATAAACTGGAATTGCTGACCCTTGATAAACGTCTAGGCAAGGTGGCCGCAGCCGAAATGAAAAAATCCAGCCCATAATAAAAGCACAATCAATTCAGTCTCTTGGTGGGCACGGCTTGCCAACTGAATGAACGGGTCTCAATCCTATATTTATTTCACATATGGTTACCAAAAACATCCCAGTAACCCAAATTGTTGACACAGTAACCTGCACCCTGATTCTGCCGCGTTCACTTCGCACTGTTTCTGATTTTTAGGAGAGTGATGAAAGGCTTGGTGTATGCCCTCAGGCAAGATTGCAGAACTGAATGATATGTTGCGCACAACTGGCATTGGCGGTAAAATTATGATAACCGCTGGCCTGAAGGCTTTGGAGACCTCGCCGAAAACGGGGGCATTTGTTCAAAATGTTCTTGCCAAGGTTCGGGAATTTGATGATTTCTCACCTGATAACGACCCTTACAAAGAAAGGGACTTTGGCTCTTTCACACTTGACGGCCATAAGATATTTTGG
>JAJRRF010000022.1 GCA_024279735.1 Alphaproteobacteria bacterium | reverse complement strand
GTATCTTTGCTGCACTTTCCATGAATATCACCTGTTGAATGCTCCGCTCTCAAATACGCGGATGTTATCAGAAACAGGTGGGTCAATTTTAAACGCCAATGACCCACCAAAGTGGGTCAATTTTGCATGACTATTAACAGCGGTGGCCAAAGGCCATTCGCGTGAAGCCTAAACAGAGCTTGTAACTTTCCCTGCCCCAATCTTGCATGGGACATGGTGTTCTTGAGCCAAAGGCGAAACAGAGCCTAAGCAAGTTCGCAGCTGCGGACACTTGCGAGATAAAAAGCGTGCGACGGGCTTTACCCGCGTTGTTGCAGCTGTGGCAAAGCCACTGGCGTGAAGCCTAACCCCCCCCTTAGACAATCTTCTTCTGTTTGATGAAGGAGATGAAGGAGGCACTGATATTTTCCGGGGCTCCCTTGCTGTTCAGGAATCGGACAAACTCATTCTTGAGAAAATAATAGTCAATGCCTTTTTGCCGTGCCATTTCAGGGCATTTTTTTTGCGCCCCGCTGTCCAGGAAACGATCAAGGTTATCTACGGTAAAAAGCTTGCCAGCCCCTGGGGATCTGTTGGTTGACAACGCCCCGACCCCAGACATCTTCTTACGGGTGAAGGTGATGTTGTCCTGGCTGTCCAAGGCAATATGGTAGTCGGGAAGGTGGTCTGTCTCCACCATTTTTCGGATTGCAAAACGGAAGCGCCTTTCCAGCATGGAGGACCCGACCTTTTTCAGCAGTGTGTCCAGCCCGATCCGGCAGTGATCCTGGCTGCCGCAATGGCGGCGTGCCAGTTCATAGACCCGCTTTTCGGTCGGTGTCCGCAGCCGGAAATAGTCCTTGTGCAGGGTCAACACCTCATTGCCGAGAATCGCGTTATACAGCCATTGGGACAGCTCGATGCCCCATTCAAGCACCCGCCCGTCCCGGTGTTCCCGGTAGATCGTTACACTGTCGACCAGTCCAAACATCTTGGTCTGGGTCACATCGTTGGTGGTAATGTTGGTTTCCAGCATGGTGCCCTTGAGCCGCCGCAGGCTCAGTTCCAAAGCGCGGAACTGGGTGCCGCCGGCAACGCCGTTCCTGTCAGTGCGGTGCATGAACCGCAAGGCTTCCTGGGCCTCAAACACAATGTTACGGTCAATCTTTTCGCCGCGGTTCTGTGCCTGCATCAGTTTTGAGGTGGCATAAATCAGGATGTCCTTGTCATACATGGTCGCTATCCCCCAGCTGCTGGGATATATGTCCAGAGTATTGCCATTATGTTCGTAATGCCGCTGTGCCATGTCAGGCTTTTTGCTGATGGTGAAGACCGGATGCTCCATGCTGGCAAAGTCATCCTTGAGGGGGGCATCTGACAAGTCGCACAGAAACAGGTCATCCTGCTTTATCTTGGGTTTTAGGGCAGACAAGATCCGGTTCCGCTTCTGTAAAAAAAGTTATTCCCCAAAAACTGAACGGCATTTTGGGAACAGGGCCATTATCGGCACATTGCGAACAAGGTGTCAATGGCATATCGTGAACATTTTATCGGCATATCGCGAACAATTCTATCTCCCGAAAACCCAGCGGCATATCGCGAACATTTTTTGCCTGTGGACTCAACGGCATATCGCGAACGCCTGAACGGCATATCGCGAACGTTTCAACGGCATATTAGGAACATTGAATATCTGGAACATCAATAGAATCAATGGCTTACAAGGAAAAAATCGTCCCTTAACACGTTTATAACACGTTTATAACACGAGGGGGCCTGTGGATAACTCCGTGTTTTGGCCATCAGGAAACGGCTTTATTTTGCCCGGATGGTTGCTCTTTACAGGCTATCAGAAAACAAAAAACACTGTTGTAGGCCTTATCCATTGGGACTTTCTTGGCAAGGGGGTTCAGGGTCAAACAGCGGCGGAGGAGCTGTCCAGACTGTGACGAAATCCTGGATTTTTGGTGTTTTGGGCAACCCTGTGCCCAAAACGGCTATTTTGGCGATGAAATGTCATTTACACCCTGCTTGCCCCATCAGACCATCATTTAAACAGCCATACACATAGGCAGAGCTGACTTTTATTGGCAAAATGTTAAGAACTACAAAAAAGGAGTGAATGGCTCTCCTGTGGCTTGTATGAGCGTTTAGAGAGAGGGTAGAATCAGGCGTTCCTCGGAAATCTCAAGCGTTCCTCTGAAATTATGCAATAAAATCAATTACTTAGGTGGTATTTTAGGGGAATTACCAGGAAAACAGGGTATTTTGTCCGGTGATTTTGACGAGGGTTTTTGACCAAAAATATTCAGAATTATTTTTGGTATTGTGCTGGCCTGGTTTTGGAAAGGGGGGATTCTTGCAAGCCAGAAACATCATTTGGGAAGCCATATACATGGTCAGGGCAGAGTTTTGTGAACAAAAGGTTAAAGAACTGCACAAATAGTCTCAATGAGGCTGTGCGGCCTCCTGTGCCCGTTTTGGTAGGACAGTCTTCCAGGTATCAGGTAAACCTGGGCAGGGATCACTTGCGCAGCTGTCTTTTGGCAATTCCTATCAGCAGCCTTGTCTGTTTGCGCATCTTGCCCTTGCTGTCCCGTTCCAGGGAAAACTTGTCATCATCGGGCCACCACGGCCCAGCCGCCCAGGCCGTCCAGCCAATCCAAATATCCCTGTTTTTAGAGACTTCCCTAAGCATACCAGACATTGCCGCCAGCCCTGTTGCCCCCTTGCCAGAGCCAAACTCTCCCAAAAAGGCACGCACCTTATGTTGGCGTGCCCATTTCTGGAAGGCTTGCAGCCGCTGCGTACCGATTGTCCGTGAGACTGCCTTTGGGTCCGTGCCTGACGAGTCCGCGTCAAGATATTGGTGCACCTCAAAGGCCATGTTGCCAATCGGGTCAACAATGCTGGACATGATACGGTTATTGGTATTATCGCCCATCCAGCTATGGGCCCCGCTCCAGGCCACACCGGGGACAAGCACCAGCCCTTGAGCCCCTGTTGCGCGGATCACATTAAGGGCAGACTGGGCAATGCCAAGCCAGTCTTTTGCAGGCATATCAAACGGCTCGTTCATCAGGCCATAAATCACCCCGGGATAACGGGCTGTCCGTGTCGCCAGCTCTTTCCAAAAATGAGTGAAGGCCTTGGTTGGTAGGGTTTTAGATCCAATCAGCCAGTCCTTTTTGAAACCGTCTTTGCGCAGTTTCCTGCGGGCATAGTTATGGACATCAAGCACCAGGCGCATCCCAGACTTTTCGGCGGCCTGGATCAGGCCTTCAATCTGTTGCCATTCGCTCTGGTTAAACGCGCCAAAAATCTCAGGCTGGAGCCGCTCCCAGCGAAAAGGCAGGCGGATGACATTAAAGCCCATTTTTTTGTAGCGGGCAATGTCTGCGGGGGTTGGGTAGGTATAGTCTGTGCCCTGTTGCCCAGGGATCTTTTCCCCAAACTCGGCTCCTGCCAAATTGACCCCTGCCAAAAACGGCGAAGACTGTGTAGCCTTTGCACCTACCCCTGTTGGCGGAACAGACAGCAGAGCCAGGACTGCCAGGACAGAAACTGTTGCGATAAAAAGTGCGACGCTGCGGCTGGCCATTATAATATTACCCATAAAACTTTAGGTATAGACCCAATAATAATTGACATCTGGTATTTATAACATCTTTAGTGAAAAACAATAAAATATTATTATTTATATACAAGTAAGAACGCAGTATTGTCAGAATATTGTTGGGATTATCGGACAAGGTATTTTGGAGTTATGGGACATATTCGGCAAATATTGGGGAAATACAAATACCGCCTCCAGGCTGCCTTGGCGCAAAGGCTGGTCAGGCTGGATATTGACCTGGGGATCAGGACACCTGACCGGAAAATGCTGGAACACGATATCCTGCCGTTTTTTGCGAAAACGGAAAAATATAACGACATCCTGTTTGTGGGCTGTGAATGGTACACCAGGAAATATAACAGGCTGTTTGCGGAGCATAATTACTGGACAATGGAGATGGACCCGAATCTTGCGCCCTATGGCGGCCCGCAACATATTGTTGGCAAGGTTGAGGATGTCAGCGACCATTTTGAACCTGGCTCCCTTCACTTGGTGGTCTGCAACGGGGTGTTTGGCTGGGGACTTGACCAAAGGGAAGATATTGAACAGGCTTTTGGCGGTATTTTCAAATGCCTGAAACCAGGCGGTATTTTTCTGCTGGGCTGGAATGATGTCCCCAAGCACAGTCCGGTGCCGCTAGGCAGCCTGGAAAGCCTGGAAAGCTTTACCCCTTGGGTGTTTCCCCCGCTCTCTGCCAGCACCCTGCTGGCCAGTGAAGCCACACAACACCGCTATCGTTTTTATCAAAAAGAATTTGTTTAGGATTCTTTAGGCTTCGCGCGAGTGAACTTGCGTTCACCGCTCCAGCGGGGCAAGCAAAGCTTGGCGGCCGCTTGGCCTTGTCCTCGCTACGCTTCGGTTTTAAGTGCCCGTTCCATCTTTCGTGTTTGGTAACTCCCCAGCTTAAATAACCAGCAAGCCAGGATTTTGCAAAACTTCAAGGATATTGAGTTTTTGTTTTTTGGCTGAGGATATGACGGAGCGGGATAAAGCAACCTGATCTGTGGACTTTCAGTCAGTCTTTCAGGTTTCTTCAGTGTTCCAGTTGATATAAGATTTATTGTTTGCTGCCCATTTTTCGTCTATCTCAACCAAGATTGCGGAGACGAGCCTCATGAGAGAG
>JAJRRF010000021.1 GCA_024279735.1 Alphaproteobacteria bacterium | reverse complement strand
GCTACGAAAATCCAACGAACACCTGCTCAAAACCTTTTCTTCTATGTTAGGTTTTGAGTTGAACTCCATTAAATCACAACCTGAATTCAAGAAGCTGTGTAACTACGGGACTATAGCAGCATGAAACTGTCCAAACTATTGCCTATGGCACTGAAAATGAGGAAAACCCATTCTATACCGCCAATATCATCGCCAACAAGACCCTGAAGGTTGGCGGCAAGACAGTCGATGCCACCACCATCAGCCCCACTTTGCTGGAAAGCCTTCAGGAAGCTGGCGGCGTTGAGGCCAATGTTGCAACAGGCTATCACGCTATTGAGTTTTTGCTGTGGGGACAGGATCTACATGGCACAAAGGCTGGGGCAGGAGAACGTCCTGCAACAGACTATGACCTGAAAAACTGCACAGGCGGCAATTGCGACCGCCGCGCGGCCTATCTTACAGCTGTGACAGACTTGCTGGTCAAGGATCTTAAAGATGCTGCCGCGATATGGGCTCAGGATGGCAAGGCGCGTGAGGCTGTCATGGCCAATGACGGCGCAGACGGCGTTAGGGCGTTGCTCACCGGTATGGGATCACTCTCTTTTGGCGAATTGGCTGGCGATCGCATCAAGCTAGGTCTGATGCTGCATGACCCTGAAGAGGAACACGACTGCTTCTCTGACAACACCCACGCTTCCCACTATAACGATGCTGTCGGGATCAAGAATGTCTATACAGGTATCTATAAACGCATTGACGGCACTGTTGTCAGCGGCGCGTCCCTTGCCAACCTGATGTCCACCCAAAATGCCAAGCTCAACACCGCCATGATGTCACGGCTGGACGACACCCTGGCTGCCCTCAGCGTTATTGTCAAGCAGGCAAATAGCGGCGAGGCCTATGACCAGATGATTGGTGCAGGCAACACGGAAGGCAATGCCTTGCTGCAAAAGGTGGTTGATGTCCTTGGCGCGCAAACAAAAGCCGTTGAGCGGATCATCGCCGCCCTCAATATCAAGGACGCAAAGATTACTAAGTCTGACAGCCTGAAATAATTGACAGAAGAGACAGGAGTTTTTAAAATGGTTATCTGTTCATGCAATGTTATCAGTGACAGCGATATCAGGGCTGCTGCTGAAGAACTGGTAAACCGCAGCCCAGACACAAAACTTTCTGCCCTGAACCTGTTGGCAGAAATGGGATGCCAGCCTGACTGTTGTGGTTGTGTCCCGCAATTTAAAAGGATTGCCCGCGAAACCCTTATCAAGTAAAACAGCCTTAAAAGTTTGGGCGAATAGTCGCACTGTTACTTAATCATGTCTAAAAGATGAATGATATGCAGTAACGCATGGCAATATAACCATGTTACAACACTGGCTTTATCATCTCATTTTGAAGAACCTTGAAAGGCTAGGCTTATGAAGGGCAACAAGGCAGTTATAGACATTCTCAACCAGTCCCTGCGCCACGAAATGGCGGCAGTCAACCAGTATTGGCTACATTACCGCCTGCTTGATGACTGGGGCTTTAGCAAACTGGCCAAAAAGGCGCGGGAAGAATCTATTGAGGAAATGCAACATGCTGACAAGCTTGTTGAGCGTATTATCTTTCTTGAAGGTATGCCCAATATGCAAAAGATTGACCCGCTGATGATTGGCCAAAATGTCGAGGAAACACTGGAAGCTGACCTGAAGGCAGAAATCAAGGCGCATGAACTCTATGTCAAGGCACGTTCCCTGTGCCAGGAAAAAAGTGATTTCGTCTCAATGGCACTGTTTGAAAGCCTTGTCAGCGATGAGGAAAGCCATATTGACTTTCTTGAGACCCAGCTTAACCTGATTGAGGAAATGGGCATCAAGAATTATTGCCAGCTTCAGGCTGCTCCCGCAGATGAAGACGCATAACACCAGACAGGGCAAGGCTGCTGGCCTTGGTAAAACTATGATTTTTAGACCTTTCATACTTATCAGCCTTATAATCTATACTGGCAGCCTGACACCCGCCCTGGCCATTACCAAGCAGGAGCAGACCGCGCTTGCCCGTACTATGCTTGATAGCTATATCCGCCCAGGCTATGCCCGTTTCCAAAAGCAGGCACAGTCACTTCAGGCCAAGACCAAAGCCCTGTGCAGTGCGCCTTCAGACAGTGCCCGGCAGGATGTTCAAACAGCCTTTGCCAATACAGTTCAGGCCTTTGCCCGCATTGAGCATCTGCGCTTTGGCGCGATCACCAAAAAGCACCGCCTGGAAAGGCTGGCCTTTTGGCCTGACCGCAAGTCTATCGGCCTGAAGCAGGTCAAGAAAGCCCTGAAGACCCAGGATAGTTCTGTGCTGTCTGTTGCCAGCCTGCAAAACAAGAGTGTTGCCCTGCAAGGGCTAACGGCTCTTGAATATATCTTATTTGGCACAGGTTACGACGCGTTGGCAAAGGGCGACAAGTCTGGGAAATACCGTTGCAGCTACGCCGCTGCCATTACCAAAAATATCGCCCAGGTCTCATCTGAACTGGTGCAGGAATGGAGTGACAGCTCCCCCCATGTCAAGGCCTATCTCCACCCAACGCCCGACAGCGACATCTATATGAGCCACAGGGAAGTCACCCAAACCCTGTTCCTTAGTTTTTTGACAGGACTGAAACTGGTCAAGGACTTTAAAGTCAAAATTCCGCTTGGCGTTTCCCTTGAAAAGGCCCGCCCCACCCGCGCTGCCTTTTGGCGTAGCGGCCTGTCTTTCAGGGGGATGGCCAGCACGCTTGATTCCGTCCACCAGATGTTTTTGAAGGGCGGCTTTGCTATCCTCTCAGAACAGGCGGAACCCAACATTAATGACAGTATTAGTTTTGAGTTCAGGACAGTTCGTAATGGCCTGCTGTCCTTTAGGCAACCTATCAGACAGGTTGTCACTGACAAGGCTCAGCGTGCAAAACTGAAAGCCCTGCTCCCTGCCCTCAATAACATCTATGACAATGCGGGGGCTTCCATTGCCAAGGCAACGGACATGACTGTTGGCTTTAATGCCCTTGATGGTGACTAGTGGCAACCTGTACAAACAACCAAAATCATTTAGCCAGTCCTTTTATCCACCTGAACCGTTCCAAAAAAACCTTACATAGATCAGCACGCATCTCTTTTGGCCTGACTAACAAGACAAACTTATGGGCTACCCGAAAAGAGCGCAATTTAGATTCGTAGATTTTAGAGGTTTTAGACAGAGCTAAAACGTAGAGACAAGGCATGCCTTGTCTAAAAATTGGCCAAACACAACCGTTCTATCCTGTAGCAAGCAAGACAGGGCATGCCCTGTCTCTACAATTACGGTAAAAAACATGAATTGAATTGCCCGAATGCCAGTTCAGTTCATTAAGAACGCCTACTGTCGGTCAGCAGTTGTACTATTGACCAGAACGTTACGGCAAGATGATTGCCCAAAACGCAACGTTCCTGTGAAGAGTTCAACCCTTCACCGATATACAGCAAAGAGTCTTTTTCTTTGTAAACTGCGATAGGCACTTGTTTCTAAGGACACCCAAATGCACAGACGAAAATTTTTGCAAGGCCTGACCAGCACCCTCGCCATGACAGGGACTGGGGCTGGACTAACGGCTTCCTTTTCAGCCTCTGCCGTGCCGCTTGGCAGCGGCCTCTATGCCTCATCGCGCCAGCGCAAGGACAAGACCAGTGAGGCCGTGCTCTTCTCCCCGCAAAACGGGGATATCCGCGCCATAACCCTGCCAGGCCGCGCCCATGATATCGCTGCCCATCCTCGCCGCGCCGAGGTCGTCGCTGTTGCCCGCAGGCCAGGGCGTTTCCTGGCTGTGTTTTCCGCTGACAAGACCCAAAAACCGCTTTGGCTGACTGCCGCCAAAGGGCGGCATTTTCAAGGACACGGCGTATTTTCAGGGGACGGCAGACTTTTTTTCACCTCTGAAAATGACTATGACGGCGAACGCGGCATTATTGGTGTCCGCGATAGCCAAAAGGGCTACAGGCAGATTGGGGAATTTCCCTCCTGCGGTATAGGGGTTCATGAAATCGACCTGCACCCTGACAGCACAACGCTGGTTGTTGCCAATGGGGGGATATTAACTCATCCTGAAATGGGCAGAGCCAAGCTGAACCTATCCACCATGAAACCTTCCCTAACCTACATTGACAGCCGCACGGGGCAGCTGCTTGAGAGCCATTCCTTGCCAAAAGAAATGCACCAGCTTTCTATCCGCCATTTTGCCGTCTCACCGCAAGGTATCACTATATTTGGCTGCCAGCTCCAGGGGGACAAGGAACAGCGTCCGGCTCTTGTTGGCTTCCACCAGCCAGGCACCACCCCAGTGATGGCCAAGGCCCCGAAAAACATTCATCGCCAGATGCAAAATTATGTTGGTTCTGTCAGCATAGACCATAGCGGAACAATTGTTGCCACCTCTGCGCCGCGCGGCAACCTGGTCGCCTTCTGGGACATTGCCCAAAACAGCTTTATTTCCCATATCCAGCTGGCAGATGGCTGCGGCCTCGCCCCAACCAGCCAGGCAGGGCATTTCCTTATCAGTAACGGCCAGGGAAAGGTGATAGACTATGATGTCCAGACGCAGCGGCGCAGCCCCTCAGCCTATACGAACCCCCATTTTCACTGGGACAACCATATGCTTACACTCCTGGGCGCATGATAGTTTCTCTTATTAAAAACAAGACAACGGCGCATCCATAAATCCATAACCCCAAAAGAAAAATGTGGCAGGATGAATACCTCAAAAACATAACAAAATCCTGGGGGTTATGGATCCTGAAACAAGTTCAGGATGACAAAGATAATATATATCAATGGGCCAGTCATCTCGTTAAACGAGACTGGGCTTATTTAGACCAATCTTCAAAGAATCTGATTCTTGACAAAGCTGTCACCAACCTCTCGCCCCGTCATCATCAGACTTGATCTGATGATCCATTTCCAAGCTTATCGTCTTGAAAAACTATTTATTATCAATTAGATAGCTTCAGAAATAGGTAGTCGTATCAAGTACGACCATGACGACGGAGAGGACTATACAAAAATCAAAGTCTAGAGCAAAATGCATTTAATCTCGGTCATTTTTTGCTCCAGAGCCCTTATTGGTCGCATACCTTAACCCGACAAGCCGCAGGCGACTTGTCTTCATTATGCTCTAGGCTGTTTTATTCTGACGATGAGCTTTAGAACGGGTTATTTTCAGATGCGCCGCGCGTTGCAAAGAACTCTTTGGTCAGCTTAAAGACAATTGGTGCAAGCAGAGCCAGCGCGACCAGGTTCGGGATCGCCATCATCGCGTTCAGCGTATCGGCCAGAGCCCAGACAAAGCCCAGTTTCAGCGTCGCCCCGACAAATACTGCCATTGACCAGACAATGCGGAACGGATAGATGATCCAGGTCCCTACCAGATATTGCAAGGAACGCTCACAATAATAGCTCCAGCCCAAGATGGTGGTAAAGGCAAACACACTGATGGCAACCGCCACAATCGGCCCGCCCAATCCTGGCATGGCACTGGCAAAGGCTTCAGTTGTCAGGGCAGCCCCCTTTGCACCGCTTGACCAGACCCCAGAAGCCACAATTGCCAGTCCTGTAAAGGTGCAGACAATCAGGGTATCGATAAACGTCCCGAGCATTGCCACCAGTCCCTGCGACACTGGGCCGTGGGTCTGGGCTGCTGCATGGGCAATCGGCGCAGAGCCAAGGCCAGCCTCATTGGAAAATACACCGCGCGCCACACCCTGGCGGATGGCCAGCATCATTGCCGCGCCAAGAAACCCGCCCGTTGCTGCTGTGGTGGTAAAGGCAGAGCTGATAATCAAATTAAAGGCTGCCGGAATTTCGCTGGCAAACATCACCAAAACAATGGAACAGGCTGTGATATAGGCTATCGCCATCACAGGGACAAGCTTTCCTGCCACCTTGGCAATCACCTCAATGCCGCCAATCAGGACAGCAAACACCATCACCATCATCACCAGGCCAGTTGCCCAGACAGGAAAACCAAAACTCTTGTCCAATGCAGAGGCAACTGAATTGGACTGCACCATATTGCCAATGCCAAAACCAGCCATAGAGGCAAACAGGGCAAACAGCACAGCGAGCCAGGCAAATTTCTTGCCCAGGCCATTACGGATATAATACATCGGCCCGCCAACAAACTTGCCCCGACTGTCAGTCTCACGGTAATGCACTGCCAGCACCGCTTCTGAATATTTGGTTGCCATGCCGACAAAGGCCGTCATCCACATCCAGAATACCGCGCCTGGCCCGCCAACAGCAATCGCGGTGGCTACACCCGCAATGTTTCCGGTCCCCATTGTCGCAGACAGGGAGGTCATCAGGGCATTAAACGGACTGATTTCCCCCTCACCCTGGGGCGACCTGCCGCGCCACAGCATTTTAAAGGCAAACGGGATCTTGAAGATGGTACGCCCCAGCAGGCCGACAGTCAGGTAAAGGCCTACGCCCAATATCAGCACCAGCATTGGCCAGCCCCAGACATAACCATTAATCACATTGACAATATCATGCAGTGTCTTGAACCAGGCTGCCTGGCCAAATGTATCCAGCGTGTGCTGGATTGTCTCAAAAAATGAAGCCGTCTCCATCATTCCCCCCCAAAAATATCCTGATTGATTATGCACTATCCTGCCATTGATTGGCATCAAATAACAAGGCTGGGCGTGGTCATCACCATGAAAAATACGCAAGGATAGGCAAAAATAAAACAAAAACACTTACAGCCCCGAAACCTAACCAGTTATTTTTTGAGATTCCCCTAACTCACCCAGCATCAGGCATCAGGTTCATAACCAGCGGCCAGAGCCATCCTAACCAGATGGGACAGGCTGTCTGCGCCTGTCTTTTCCATCACCCTGGCACGGTGAATTTCAACTGTGCGGGGACTGAGCCCCAGTTCACGGGCAATCACCTTGTTGGCATTGCCAATCACAAGCTGGCGCATGACATCCTGTTCACGCGGTGTCAGAGTATCAAGATGCTCCCTGGCATCGCTGGCCTTCAGGCGTTCAACCTTCTGATCCTGACCCCACCTGACTGCCGCCGCCACACGTTCAATCAGGCCATCGGCCACAAATGGCTTCTCGACGAAATCAAACGCACCAACTTTCAGTGCGTGAACCGCCATCGTCACGTCGCCATGCCCTGTAATAATAATGGTTGCCGGCAGTTCGCCCTTTTCAGCCAGTTGTTCCAGCACCTCAATGCCGTTGGCATCAGGCATCCTGACATCAAGCAGCAGACACTGGATCTTGTTTGGCTCATAACTTTCCAAAAATTCCGTCGCCGTGCCAAAGGTACGGATATTATAGTCCGAGGCCATAAACAGGGCTTCCAGGGAATCCCTGACAGCATCATCATCATCAACAATATAAAGTGCCTGATCGCTACCTGCCATACCCAATCTCCCTAACTTTCCATGTCATCTACCTGGACAGGCAATTCAAAGCAAAATATTGCGCCGCCATCTGGATGATTTTCACCACTTATAAAACCCTTATGCCCATCTATAATGGTCTTGCTGACAGCAAGGCCAATTCCCACACCCTCATCCTTATGTGTATTGAACGGTTCAAACAAGCGTGATCTTATGTTTTCCCTCAAGCCAGCACCGCTGTCCCTGACACAAAAGCGGACATATTCCCCCTTCTCATCCTGCACACTTGTCAGGTTCATCGTAATAAGCCGCTTTCCGTCCCAATCTTCCAAAGCATCAACGGCATTCCTGACAAAATTGGTGACCACCTGCTGGATCTGGATACGGTCCATCGGGATAGACGGGATAATGCCTTTTGCAGGGCATTGCAAATCCAGTTCAATGTTCTTCGATGCAATGCCTAAAGTGCCAATCTCTACGGCTTCCATAATGGCAACGCAAGGCTCTTCAATGGACCTGCTCACCTCATGGTGCTTGATAAAGCGGCGGATACGCCAGATAATTTCACCGGCTCGCTCTGCCTGGTCCCCTGCCTTGCCCATCAGTTCCAGTGCCTTTTCCAGCCCCTTGACAGGATCTTTTTCCAGCACTTTTTGCGAGGCCCGTGCATAATTGTTGATAGCAGCAAGCGGCTGGTTCAGTTCATGAGACAATGCCCCGGCCAGTTCCCCCATCGCGCTGTAACGCGCCACATGAACCAACTCTTCCTGTAGTTCAGCAATCCGTCTTTCATTTTCCTTACGGTCACTCAAGTCCTTGATAAAGCCAGTAAAAATACGGGTCTTTGAGAGCTTGACCTCGCCAACCTTCAGTTCTATCGGGAACAGCGAGCCATCCTTGCGTTGAGCCAGTTCCTCGCGCTCAGTCCCTATGATATTATGCTTTTCTGTCACCTTATAATTGGAAAGATATTTGTCATGTTGCTGCCTGTGCGGCGGTGCAATCAACAAGGAGACATTCATGCCGATTATTTCCGAAGCCTTGTAGCCAAAAATGGCTTCTGCTGTCGGGCTGAAGGACAATATCATGCCCTCATCGTCAATAATGACAACGCCGTCAAAGGAAGTCTCGATCACCTTGCTCAGGACAGAGGCATGGGATAAATCAACTTTTGGCTTTTCAGGTGTTTCGGACACAGAGGTCATCCCTTCCGTTTATTGGCTCATGATAACATAACTATAGACTCCGCGCCAAAACTGCAAACCGAGAGGCCTAGTAAATGATTTTATTCTGAACACTTTACCTCTTTGTGCCTTTTAAGATAAGCCTGTTTTTCGGCAGGCCAGAAAACACACTCCGCTTGTCATCCTGAATTTAGTTCAGGATCCAAACGCGCTGAAGTCTGCTTTTTTGCCCTCAGGAACTGGGGGCGGAAAACAGTCCTGGCTGCCTCCGTCTTGGCCTGTGTTGGCGGCAGTGATAAAGCAGTGGACAATTGGGGTTATAGATCCTGAAACGAGTTCAGGATGACAAAGGGCGTGGTTCTCTGATGTTATCTCTATCGTTGCCTGGCGCGAACGGGCTTGAACCGTTTGCAACATTTTTTCATCTGTAATTGTAGAGACAGGGCATGCCCTGTCTTTCTTGCCATCTCGATTCTGGTGAAGCAAACCTCCACATTCTATTGACTCTGTATGCTGATATGTGATTCATTGTTTTAAAAGCGCCCCTTCAACAGTGAAACGCAACACTCAGCCTGCGTCGCTTTGAGAAGACCTCATGTGG
>JAJRRF010000020.1 GCA_024279735.1 Alphaproteobacteria bacterium | reverse complement strand
GTTATGGGCTTGATAAATTACGGCAATTGCTCATCCACCAAAAAGATGAAGCAATCCGCCTGCTTAAAAAGTTCCTAGCCCCACAAACGAAAAAACAGCCCGTCCAAAAGGCTTTAGCCTGAAGAGAGTCGTGTACTATGAAATTTTACATAACAGTTTAGGGATCTGAACCAATATCCTGACCCTTAAGTTACATTAAGGACACCCGCACAAATAACCGAATCATTTAGCTTGTTCTTTTGCCCGTCAGTGTCGTTTCAAAAATGCTTGTATAGCTCGCTATACGCCCCTTTTGACTTAGGCTGACAAACAAAATTCCTGTGCTATCTGAAGCATCTATTTTTAAGGGTGTCCTAAGTCTTAGGACACTTTTTCTGAAAACCCTTTGTCGCCAAGCATCGTATTTCCCAGGCATCCCTGTTGCACAATAGCAAGGCTACACCCATCCTTTCGGGATGTGCCTTGCAAATATTATCCAGCCTCTATTATGTCAGCAGGATCGCCTCATCAATGGTTATGGTGTGCCAAAATATCATGATCTTATAGTTTTTATAATGATAGAAATAACAAAGCTACACTTTAATTGGGTTCTTAATTAGTTCTGTTGATATTCCTGTGCCATTCAAAGTTTATCAAAAATCTATACCAACTCCTAAACCCTATAAGTATGGGCAAATTACTGCAAGTTGGTTTCGGAAATCGAATCAGAATGGCAAGGCAGCATATCAGGCTGTCAATAGTCACCGGCTCCTTGATATATCAGCTTTGAAACGGGGATAAAACAGGGCTGTACAGGCCTTCAGGGTCTTGATACAAGGACACCCTAAAATCTATGGCATCCTGCAAAAACGGTTTTTTTTTGCATGACTGGCCTCCAATATTTTTTGTCGCAGTTGCAAATATACAATAAATACTGCCATATACCTTAACCCGCAAGCAGTTACGGCTTATTTACACCATGCCCTAAGAACCTTTTTTCCAAAATTTATAGAGGTGTAGCCTGATACGGGGGTAAAGAAACCAGGATCGCATCAGGTGGCGGATGCCAAGAAAATACCTTTTCTCATACTTTATCGCTGAAGCAGCATATTCCAAATGAAGGTAGGCCTGTAAATTCTTTTGCGTCCCCTCAGGCAAGTATTTTTTGGGTACCGGGTCTTTGTCCTGGACGTATTTATCCAGAAGCATCCTGCCGGCCTGGGTTGTCTTTTTATAGGACGGCTTCTCCCCCACACCAATTGTCACCAAGATATCAGGCAGGCTCTCAACCCGTCCACCTGCCATAGCAAAGCGTGCAAACCAGTCGAGGTCCTCAAACCGTGCAAGGCTTGTATCGTAATTATCAACTTTTTCAAACATGAGGCGTGAAACAACTGTTGTTGATCCCGGGCAAAACCAGCAACCTGAAAAGAAGTGCAATGGCGTAGCTGAAGCTACCGGAATTTTTGCCAGGGTATCGCCTGAAGGATAAAGGTATCGGTAACCTGTTGCCAGGGCAATATTTTGCGCATCACTCTTGCTGTCCAGATAGGCCACCTGTTTCAGGAGCTTGTCCCTGTCCCAAAAGTCATCAGAATCCAGCCAGGCCAGCCAGATACCCCTTGCTTGTCTTGCACCTGTATTCCGGGCAGCGGCAGCCCCCCGGTTTTGGTTATGCCTGACAAGCCTTATCCTCCTGTCCCGCATCATGTCTTCAGGAAATTGCTGTGCCGGGTCAGAACCGTCATCAACAATAATCACTTCAATATCCCCAAAGCTTTGTCCAAGCACTGAAGCAATCGCCGTTTCCACTGTATCCTGGCGATTATAGACGGGAATGATGACACTGATGGTGGGAACGGTATCTGCCATAGGGAAAGCCTGCCATTGATAAAAAAATCTGTAAAATGGGGTGTAAATTTCAGCCAATGTCCGTCCTGCCCCGTGGACTGCCTGAATATCCAGCCAGAATCTCAGGACTTGCAACAGGATAAACCATTGCCGAGGCAGGCCATATCTAAGGACAAGCTATATCAACTGTGCAGTGATGGCAAAAATACTTGCCTATTATATACAACTATGTCTTCATGCTCTGAAAATTTAAAAATATATCTCAAGGATAATAGCAGGCCATGACGGAAACTGTGGGGTCTTCCCCTATACCATGTAAAATCGCATTGGTTGGTGCAGGCGGGATGATATTGGAGCATGGCCGTGCCTTTGCTGCTGTGCCTGGTGTGGAACTGGTCGGGATAACAAACCGGACACGCTCCAAGGCAGAAGACATGGCAAAGGAGCTTGGTGTTCCAAAAGTTTTCGACAGCATTGAAGAGATGTGGCAGGAAACTGGGGCTGACCTGTTGGTGATGGCGGTCTATGAAACCGCCATTCTTGAAATTGCCAAGGAATGCTTTTCCCATCCCTGGTCTGTCTTTATGGAAAAGCCGGTCGGGCTTGACTATGCAGAAGCAAAAGCGGTTGCCGAGGCTGCCGCTGCGGCAGGCACAAAAGCCTGGGTCGGCCTGAACAGGCGTGCTTTGGCTAGTACAAATGCTGTTCTTAAAGATCTTTCTGATGATCCAGGGCCTCGCTATATTCATGTTCAGGACCAGCAAAGCTTGGAAACAGCCCGTATCATTGGTCATGCTGATGAGGTTGTCAAAAACTGGATGTATGCCAACTCGATTCACCTGGTGGATTATCTGATGGCACTTGGACGGGGCAAGGTTACAAAGGTAGAACCGCTTGTTCCCTGGTCTTTTGAAAACCCGACTATTGTTCTTGCCAAGGTAGAGTTTGATAGTGGGGATATTGGTCTTTATGAAGCCATCTGGAATGGCCCAGGCCCCTGGGCCTGTACAGTCTCAACCCCCCGTCGCCGTTGGGAAATGAAACCCCTTGAGGCAGCGCGTTTCCAGAATGCTGATGAACGTATCTTGCATGAGGTTGAGATTGGTGCGGCAGATACAGACTATAAGCCAGGTTTTCTGGTTCAGGCACAAAGGGTTATTGAGGCCTGGAATGGACAGGATAATGAGGCGCCGACACTTGAAGATGCCTTGCAGACAACAGAGTTGGTTGCAAAAATTTATCAGACCAGCTAAATTTTGGGCAAGAAAGACAGTTTATGGGCGCAATAATACGGCCAGCTTTGGTAAGTTGTTGTTCTCATAATTTACAGGACAGTTTTTTGTAGTCTTGGCCTTAACATGACTTGAGGGAGCAGCATCCAAAGGATAATGTATATATTAGACCTCCTGAGCCTTTCATAATTTTCTGGCATACCTCCTGATACTTGGGCTCTAACAGCCCAGTTCTGCTAATTCGTACTATTTAATGGGCATATCATGAAAGACTTACAAACAAATTTTGTTACCCCTGACAAAGATATTGCGGCAGCAATTGAGGCTATAGAGCAGTCCAAGGCAAAAATAGCAATCATTGTTGATGATAACCATAAGTTACTTGGAACAGTTACAGACGGGGATATCAGGCGTGGCCTACTCAAAGGGATCAAGCTTACCGACCCGGTTGGGACGGTCATGAATGCAACACCAAGAACAGCCCATATTGGTGATGACCGCAGAAAGCTTACTGACCTGATGCGACGTAATGTTTGCCGCCATATCCCTATTATTGATGATGACGGTATCATTGTCAGAATGGAAACCTTGCAGGACATGATTGACTACGAACATCATGACAACCAGATTATCCTGATGGCAGGCGGCCTGGGAACACGACTCAGGCCTCTGACCGAAACGGTTCCCAAGCCGATGTTGCCAATTGAGGGACAACCAATCCTGGAACGTATTATGAAACGTTTCAAGGATCAGGGATTTGGTACCTTCTTTGTTTCAGTCAACTATTTGGGTCATGTTATTGAGGACTATTTTGGGGACGGAGATAAATGGGATGTAAACATTAAATATCTTCGTGAAGACAAGCCTTTGGGAACAGCAGGTGCATTGTGCCATCTTCCCGAGCGTCCAAAAAAAGCTATCATTATCATGAATGGCGATATTTTGACGAAAGTTGACTTTAGGCAATTGCTTGACTTTCATGCTGAACACAAGGCTCAGGCGACCTTGTGTGTCCGGGATTATGTCATTGATGTTCCTTTTGGTGTTATTGACAATGACGGTCACCGTATCAGGAGCATACGGGAAAAGCCCCAGGAACGATTTTTGGTGAATGCCGGTATTTATGTCCTGGAGCCTGATGTCCTTGACCTGATCCCTGAAAATGAATTTTTTGACATGCCAACACTCATTGATGACCTGGTCAACCGTGGCCAGCATGTTTGCCTGTTTCCATTAAGGGAATACTGGATTGATGTTGGTCGTCATGATGAACTGGACAAGGCTACATCTGAATTTGGTGCTGAATTTGAAAGTTAGGATACACGCAGAAATAAAGGATCAAGAGAGCGTAGTAATTTTGTTTGTCAGTTAGGCTAAAAATGAGCGTATAGCGAGCTATACAAGCATTTTTGAAACGACACGGACGGGCAAAAAGACAAGCTAAATGATTCGGTTATTTTTGAGGGTGTCCTTAGGACATCTTGCTAACAAGATGTTTCAGGCATGACAACTTTATATTATCCTGAAACAGGATAGATTTTAAAATTTTGAAGGGGATGTAACGATGAAAACAGTATTGGCTGGACTGGGACGGATGGGCTTGCGCCATCTTGAGGTTTTGCGCAGTCTTGACTTGGAACTTGTTGGGGCGGCAGACCCGTTTGAAGAGGCTCGGAATAATGCGGTCAAGGAAGGTATTGCTGAAAACTTGCTGTTTGATGATGCCCTGAAAATGATTGAGGAAACCAGTCCTGAATGCGTTATTGTTGCAACAACAGCCCCTTATCATTGTGAGCTTGTTGTTGCCGCTGCCAAGGCTGGTGCAAAGGCTGTAATGTGTGAAAAGCCAATGGGTGTCTCCCTGGCAGAATGCGACCAGATGATTGAGGCCTGCAAGGCATCGGGTACAAGGCTGGCAACCAATCACCAGATGCGTTTTATGGACCAGTACACATCGTCCAAGGATATTGTATCCTCTGAAGCCTTTGGCGGCCTGTCTGGTATCAGTGCCATGTTTGGCAATTTTGGCATGGCCATGAATGGTTCCCATTATTTTGAAATGTTCCGCTTTATGACAGATGAAGATCCTGTCAAGGTTTCAGCCTGGTTTTCCAAGGATATTGTCGCGAACCCGCGCGGTGCGCAGTTTGAAGACCATGGCGGTTCGCTGCGCCTTGAAACAGCAAGCGGCAAACGGTTTTACATGGATGCCAGTACAGACCAGGGGCACGGTATGTTTGTCTCCTATGCAGGTCCCAATGGACGGCTTGATGTTGATGAACTCGCTGGTCACACCCGTCTGGTCTTGCGTGAAGAGGAACATCGGAAGCAACCGACAACCCGTTACGGAATGCCTTATGACACCATAGAGAAGGCCATCACCCCGGCAGATGCTGTTGCCCCGACGCGCTCCGTGATGGAAGCCCTGCTCAAGGGAGAGAACTATCCTGATGGTGAAACCGGACGGCTGGTGCTTGAGGTGCTTGTTGGTGCCTATCTGTCACATGAGGCTGACGGCAAGACCATTGACCTGCGCACCACAGACCTGCCCCGCGACCGTGTTTTCCCTTGGGCGTAGTGCGGTAAGGTCAGTCTAAAGATCCGCCTACAAGGGCGACGGCGGCCTGTCCTGTTTTTCAGGGGCGGCAAACTCTCATGATAATGCATGCAGGCCTTGCTCAATGGCCTGGTCACAAAGCAGCATGATTGCGTTTTGGGTTTGCTTGTCTGGCCAGGTTTTTCACGCGCTGTGCTTTTGACAATCCAACACATCAGGCACAAAATTCCTGCAAGTGTTGCCGCCCATTCTTCACCATCAATTTCGTTAACCGCTTTCAATTCCCGCAAAGGAAGGGCATTGCATAAGGCGTGATCGGTATTTTCCATGTTGAAATAGGGTTTTCAGTCAGGACAATTGCGTAAACCTATGCTGCATTATCCGCCCGTTTCAGAGACCGCCAAAGGGTGTGGCGCGAAACACCAAGCTCCTGTGCCACTTCAGTTTTGTTGTATTGGCCTGAGTCGAGCATGACACGGGCTTTCTTGATTTTGCCAGCATCAAGGGAGCGTGGCTTGCCACCGACACGTCCACGTTTCCTTGCAGCCACAAGACCTGCCATCGTACGTTCGCGCAACATATCCCGCTCAAACTCTGCCATCACAGCAAAAACGCCAAATACCAGCCTACCAGAAGGACTGGTTGTATCAATGATATTTTCGGTGAGTGACTTAAGCTGGACACCTGCATGATCCAGTGTCTCAACAGTCTTGATAAGCTGTTTGACTGACCGTCCCAACCGGTCCAGCTTCCATACGATAATGGTGTCACCATGACGTGCCTGATCCAGAAGCCGTTCCAGTTCTGGACGGTCACGGCTGACACCAGACATCTTTTCTTGAAAAATACGCTCACAACCAGCCTCCTTCAGGGCATCAATCTGGAGGTGGGTTTCCTGTTCATCGGTTGAGACACGGGCATAGCCTATAATCATGTTGCAATAACCTTAAAGTTTGCCGGTTATTGAACCATACCTGTTGCACCATAGTATTGCAACGCAATTATACGGAATTCTACATCCTTGCAGCTCATCTAAATCAAGGTTGCAATAACCTTCGTTTTTGCAACAGCATATATCTGAAAAACCAAATTTCTATCTTTGTCACTTAATGTGAGCCCAAAATCCGCTCTATTGCAAGCCCGCCACATTTCGATTGCAAGCCGTTACACTTAACTAACTGTTAATCCTGTATCAACACCTTTGCTTTCAAGCTCCTGTATTTTTTCAACCAGTAAATCGCGTATCAACTCAGAAGCTGTGCAGTTAAGGACATCTGCAATACGGTCAAGGGCTATAGTTGTGCCTTCGCTTGCCCAAACCTCTACCAGTTTATCCCGTCCTGCTTGTTTGTCCTGAAGGGGGGCTTCTGGCTTTACGGGTATGGGCTCTGGCTGGACAAGCTGTAAGGGCGCAGGTGCATTAGCAAAAAAACCGCTACAAGCCAGTTCGACAACTTCATTAATTTTAAGGTCATTCTGTCCTGCATAGACCCGTATTTGCCGTTTAAGTAAGGGAGTCATGCGAAGATTAAGTTGTGATGTTTTTTGACTTTTTGGTTTGGCTTCGCGGCTTGGGCTATCTGTTGCCCCCATAGATTCTTCAGGTTTAGGCGGCTGTCTTTTTTTGCCCTTCCCCTTGGTGAAACTGTTTTCAGGAATAGGATTTGTCATTCATCATACCCTCTATCATTGCTCTTTTCTTTTTGCCTTATCTTAGGTTCGGGGGTGATGGTCAGGCTTATGGACCGTGGTTTGACAAGTTCTGTGCCTATATCTTCAATCAGTAGAATGGCTTCATCCCGTAGTTTTTTGAAAGATGTTTCGTGAATGGCAAGGCCTTGGTCTTGCCCGGCTTCAATTGCTTTGGCGAAGCGTGAGAACCCTTTTAGGGTTTTGTAACCAGCCTCGTGTATATATTCCTTTGCTTGTTTGACCCTTGCCTCATCGGGTGCTTTCGTTATGGCAAAAAATATACTATCCCTGTTCACACCCTTTGCAGTCATTTCATGAGCAACGAGGATTGTTGTATCAAGGTCGTTTAAGCCTGTTCCTGTTGGTAGTACGACCATATGACAATGACTAGCAACCCAGACACTAAGCTCATCTGCCCAGCCTGCGGTATCAAGGATGATAAAGTCAGCTTCACTTTTACTGATGGTTCGGGAAAGTTCAGCTCTTGGTGCAGAGATAACATTAATATCAGGCTTGTGACCATTTTCTTTACGCCGTGTTGCCCATCTTTTGGAGGTTTGTTGTGTGTAGTCAAGGTCAATTACAGAAACAGCCGCCCCACCCTGTGTGGCATAAACAGCGGTAGAGGTTGCCAGTACAGACTTGCCACTCCCTCCCTTCTGGCCTGTAAACCCTACAACATGTCCCATAACGATCACCTTTTTATTTTATGTCAGTTTGTTTTTTATCTGTTTATTAGTTTATTGCTTTAATATTTTGCTAGCATTTTGGTCGTGAGTTGTCATGCTTTCTTCAAAAAAAGTATGATATTCCAGCATTAGTCATAGTGCGAACAAACCGTTATGGTTTGCGAGCCTACGATATGCGCAATTAAGGGGCTAGGGCAAGATCTACTGACTTAAGCCTGCTTGCAGGTTGCTCTAGAGCATGGCTATTTTGATTTGGGGTCTTGTTTTTGGTTCTGATTTTACCTTGATCTCTGGCTGAGAGGTTATTTTTAGGGTGATTACAGGTTCAATATTTGTATTTTGGGTCGCTTGAACTGGTCTTGCTAGAGCTGTCTTTTTAGCTTTTTGCGGTTTGTTGTCATTAAGAGCTTTTTTACGATTTTTCTGACTGATCTGTTTTTGTTTGAGAATCTCGCCATGTGATGTTGCCAAAAATAAACCAAAAGCTGCTACAGCCTCAAGTAATATGGCAAGAAATACATTAACGGCTGTTTGTGTGTCTTCAATTTTAAGCCCTGTCATTTTTGACAAGAATCCTGCCTGCGGGTCAGCTTTTCTGGTTGCGCCTTTGGCGAGTAAGTCTGATTTTTTTGCTTCAAGTTTGGTAATCTTGGTTTCTATAATTACCCTTGTTTTGGCTGCGGCTAATTCTGTCTTGGTATGAAAATATCTTGCACAAAAAATGCGTGATTTCTTGGCTGTTGCATCATTGCATTGTTTTGATGATGAGAAACGCTTGTTTTGTCTTAGCGCATTGAGAGCTTGCTTAACAACATCAGCACCTCTTGCTGTAGGTTGTTGCTCAAGTTTTGTATGTTGTCTTTTAAGGGCGGATCTCGTTTCGTTCAAGGCTATTGTAATATCTTGTTTTCCTGTAACAATCTGGCTTCTGTTGCCCGCCACAAAGCCAAGGGCAGAGAGGAGTGAGAAAGCGATGAGTAAAGGGAAGAGTAAAGAGCCAATAACGACATGAAGATATTTTTTGTTTTGGAACGCCCATAACAGAAAGAATGGCAGCAAAGCTTTTACACCATCAAGAGCGACTGATACCGCCCCAAATATTTGGCTGTTTAAATCAGATGTTCCCCAGCTAGAAACATATTGAAAGTTCATGAAGGCAGAAGCAACAACCAAAATCAGGGCAAAACTAACACCTGCTACACTTAACAAGAATTTCATTGTGTTTCTTACGTCCCCTGCCCTATTATTTTTTATCTTGGTAATATCTATATACCATATTCGTTAATTGTTTGTTAGGGGTGCGTAACGTTTTTATTCTTTAGTTGTTTATTATTTTAATAATGTGATTTAATAATATTAATGAATTTTGCTAGCAGCTGCGGATTTTAGGCTCTGTGAATGATTATATCCTTTGTAAATCAAAAAGGTGGTGTGGGTAAAACGACGATAAGGACGCTCTCATCCAAAGCTATGATCAACTTTATGAGTTACTGGCAAGTAAGGCTCCACAGAATAAGCCAAGAGGAGAAAGGTCTAAGTTTTCACAAACTCAAGCGCAACACGTCAATTACGATAAGATAACAGGGAGAGGATTAATGGAATTCTTGATCTTGTCTGTCAGCAGACAGGAGAACGTCGGAGTACAACTGATGCTATCAGGATTGCCTTTTCTCTTTGTCCTATGAAAGAAAGCTTGAAAACTGCTTTAAAAGTTTAAGATTAAAAGATGGAAGAATCAAAGCTCTCTTATAATTTTACATTATAATATTTTAGCCTTTTATTAGTTTGATATATTAACATTTTGTTGGTATGACATTCTCGCTTTTTGATTTTTGAGCACTATAATATTTTGCTAGCAAAATATTACCTGTCTCTAAACAGGAGGGAAGGTGCAAAAATTGGGTCTTTTGGCGCAATACCTGAAACAGTACATTCCAAGGAATAAATAGATTTATTCATCTATTGTTCCAAATATCAATCCCCGTTTCAATTCCGAAACGCAACACTCAGTTTGCTGATGGATTATGGCCTGTGATGGCGGGCAGGAAATATTGGGTCAGGGGCCTTGGTCGCCGCAGGCGATGCGCAGCACCCTTGATGCAAGATTTTTTGGCTGC
>JAJRRF010000019.1 GCA_024279735.1 Alphaproteobacteria bacterium | reverse complement strand
TTGCTTGCCCTGATCTTCAATCAGAATCTTTTGGGCAGCAATAATCCGGTGCAATATTTTGGTATCATCAGCCATACGACCATTGATTCAGAAATATGCTACTTTGACAATAAGAAAAAAGAAGCTGGGGAGTTACGATATATTAAGTATTGAAAAGGAAATAACAGAATAATCATATTACGGATGATGTTTTCAAGGTTATATCTTAGTCGGGGCACCACATCAATAATATAAAAATATTATTGTTTTTCACTGATTCACCTCTTTAACTTGGACAAAACCTGGTCTATAGTAGCCCCTAAGACATTTTTATATTTGTAATAATGTATTTATTTTTTACTGTCTTGGGGGAGATATGATTGATATAGACCTGTCTAATACTTTTTATACAGATCACAATACTGTTCAGCCCAACCTTCTCAGGGCTATCAAACCGTTTTCCCATAACCTGGGTCAGGGTGTGTTGTCTTCCCAGCAGCATGGGAAAAAAATACAATACCTGATATCTGGCGAACTGATTCGCATTATTATCCAGCCAGAGCCAAATGTCCAAAAAAAAAGAAAACGCCCTCCAACCGAACTGATCTTCCCCAGGAAGAACCTAAAATCTTTTTCTTTTTCTGATGCAAAAACACAGCTGGAATATTCCAGGGACAATGGCGCAGTGCTTAAAATATCTGTTCTGCCTGAAAAAAAACTGGTCAGGGGTGTGCTTTTTCAAAAAGGAAACAATACCCCAGGAACAACACAGACAATCACCTATAGCCTCAAGGGCAAACGTTCAGTCGCTTTCACAAAATTCATCAGGGAAGGCTGGGGTTCACCACAAAAAATGGCTCTTCCTCAGCCTACAGTCCCGCCAATACCATTAGCTGCTGCTAGGCAACCCAAAAATTTATTAGGCTTCTCTCCTGTCAAGGCCACCAAGGCCACCAAGGCCACCAAGGCCACGAAGACAGCCCCGGTTCTGGTTCCAGGCTTGCCGCCTTCAGGTACTTCACCAATTGTTTCTCCCTTGCCAAAAACAGGACTGCTTGCATCCCCCAAAACTCCAAGCCTATCCTCTCAGGACAGTGCTGGAATCCCAACAAAAGACCTGGGTGAAAAAAAGCAAGCCAGTCCGGCACATAACAGGGTTGCCCTGTTTCGCCCTGCCAGGTTGCTGGACAAGCAATTGCTCCGCAGTAGCCTGGACGACCTTTTTGCCGATACCAAAACCCAAAAAATATTTGACTATTACCTGCGTTCCAAGAAAAAGAAAATACTGCAAAAGATAACGCCCCGGATCAGGCCAGGCACAACCCTGTCCCTGCTTTATCCTGACTACCGAAGTTATGACCTGGTTAAAAAAACCAGCATTTACAAGGAACAGAATATAGACCCGTCCCGTGTCCAGTCTGGTTACTATATCTGGCAGGAGGGCAACAGGATTATCACGGCTTCCAATACAGGCCTGATGCCGCTCAGGGTTGCCGAAAATATATTGCAAAAACACATGTCCCTGCGTGTAGCCCCAAAACCCACACGCGGAGCCTACCTGAAAAAGCTGGATGAAACATATATGACAGCAATGAAGAAACCCTATCCACTGAACAGGAAAGGACTGGCACGGCTCAGGAAACTGTTAAGGCTGGCACGATTGGAGCTGATGAAGAATGACAGCAATATGGCCTTAAGTCCAGCTGCCTATGGCAAGTCCCTGACTAATTTGCGCTCCTGGATTACCTTTGACTATCTTAAAAAACTTCCTGTTAAAAAGTTTCATAGCTATTTCAACAAGGTTGAGCAGCAACAGGGACGCGGAAGATATACCCATACCAAGTTCACCCAGATATTGGGACTTCAGGACACAGGACGTATTGTCGCAAACAGAGATTTTCTGAACCAGTACCATTATGCCATTGAGATCGCGGCCAAAAACTATCCCAAAATACCAAAAAAATGGATTGAGCAAATCATCTGGATAGAAACCAAGGGTGATCCTCGCTCAATTTCCCATGCTGGTGCCTATGGTGTCATGCAATTACTGCCGGATGTCTTTTTGGGAAAAGGCGAAGTCCTTGCCAAATATCATACCATGTCTTTTGTCACGTCAATCAACCCCTTTAACGCAGCGCAAAATATTGAGCGGGGGACAGCTTTCCTGGACAGTATGCTCAATTTCCTTGACCCAGTCATAGGAAAATATCCGTTAGAGACAAGAAAACAGATATTGTTCCATGCCTATAACCGTGGGCCAACCAAAGTGAGACAGCTTGTCAAGGAGTATGGCTTGGGATATGTCAAGCACCTTCCGCGTGAAACCCGCCTCTATCTCAGCCGCTTGGGCGACTTTCCATCCTGACACCTTGAAATATATTGAGTCGGTTTTATATACCCCTTTTTTGGTTATCAAGTCAGGGCAGGGCAGGCTTGCCTTGCCACCCCCTCCAATATATGGTTAAGAAAAACTGTGTTCTGGTACAGGGAAATTGGATCAAGACTTAAACCAGCTTCCCTGGCAAAATTTAGGGTATTTTCTTATGAAGCCAAGTCCCCGGCCTGACAATACTGGTCAAGGCAGCCCCATCACACTCACCAAAGATTATTATATGCGCCGTGACGGCAAGGAGTTTGCAGGTATCCATTTACTGCTGGATCTGGTTGGTGCGCAGAATATTGATGACAAGGATATTATTGAAAAGGTGTTACGCCAGAGCGCGGAAGCTGCCGGAGCGACCTTGCTCCATATCCATCTTCACCAGTTCACACCCAATGGCATATCCGGCATTGCTGTGCTGGCAGAATCCCATATATCGTTTCACAGCTGGCCTGACAGGAGATTTGCAGCTCTTGATGTCTTTATGTGCGGCAATACCCAGCCTCATGAGACCATAGGGATCATCAGGGCGGCCTTCCTGCCAGAGAAACTGAATGTCACTGAAAAATTACGGGGCTTGGAAATGTCCGAAGAGCGATAAACCTCTGCTTGATTATGATAAACAGGTCTATAGTTCAGCACCATAACTGTGCAGAACGGTTCCCTTTTTGCTCAGCCAACTGCGACCCTTTTCCATTTCCGGCATTGTTTGCAGAACCAGAGCCCAGAAATTTGCGGAATGGTTCATTTCCCGAATATGGGAAACTTCATGAGCTGCAACATAGTCCAGCACAACTTGCGGGGCCAGGATAAGCCGCCATGAAAAGGAAAGGGTTCCGGTTGTCGAGCAGGATCCCCAACGGCTGGTCTGGTCTCTGACAGCAAGTCTCTTGAAGCTGACACCCAAATTTTTGGCGTGATGTTCACAGCGGCTTTGCAATTCGGTGCGTGCCTGTTTCTTCAGCCAGTCTAGTAACAGGGTTGGAGCCCGCTCGGCAGAACCCTCAACGTAAATCACAGACTTGCCTTCTTCGATAACCAAACGTATCTTGTTGCGCCTGACCTTTTCATCTCCTGTAAAGACAAGCAGGCATGGTTCACCACGAAACATGATTTCAGCCCTGTCAGTAAAGGGACGGGGTAACGGGATATCGTCAATTTGCTCCTGGAGCCAGTCAATATGTTTGGTTACAAAGGCATCAGCCTGGAAGGGATGTGTTCTCTTGGGAACTGTGAGCTGGATGCTGCGCTGTGTGTGGGAAACGCGCAAGGTCATACGTCTTGCTCTGTTGGAACGCCGAACCTGGACTGGCCTGTCCAGTCCTGCCATAGGCAAATCAAAACTTGAGGGTGTGGACTTCAAAGCGTGACTAAACATAAAATATACCAATTATTCCTGTACAGTTCCTGCCAAAACCCCTGACATACTCCAGAAGTTCAGGTAGGTCCTGGATACTGAATCCCAAGACTCACAAAAATCATTTAAAAACAACAACAAAACACATGCGAATCACTTAAAAACTAACTTAAATTAGAACACAAATATGGTTTTAAAAGTCTTAAAGAATGTCAATTATACAGTGAAATTTATCAGAATGTGACAAAAACCGCGCCAGACACAGTTTTAGGTGGAAAACCAAGTGTCTTTTTTACTATTGTAACCAATTATTAATGATTATAACCCATAGATTTTATTACTAGTCACAGCCTTTCTATTATGCTTGTCTCCAAAGGAAACAATATAAAAGGCCACAGCCTGCCATGATAACAGCAGATTTTAACCCTATCCTCTCTTAAGAAACAGAGACATAAGGCCCCTAACGAAGATGAATGACATGCCAAATACTGACAATACAAGACCGGGCACCAAAACAATCAACAGTCTGGACATCCAGGGTCGTGGCAGGGTTTATAACAATATTACAGAAACTATCGGCAATACGCCGCTGGTACGGCTTCCCCGCCTGACAGAGGCTACAAAAATCAAGGGAGAAATCCTGTTAAAGCTGGAATTTTTTAATCCCCTTGCCAGTGTCAAGGATCGCATCGGTGTCTCAATGGTTGATGCTCTGGAGGAAAGTGGTCATCTCAAGCCTGGCGGCATCCTGATTGAACCAACATCAGGCAATACAGGTATTGGACTGGCCTATGTCTGCGCGGCCAGGGGATACAGGCTGGTTCTGGTCATGCCGGAATCAATGTCGATTGAGCGACGTAAAATTCTCGCCCATCTTGGGGCCGACCTGGTTCTGACCCCTGCCGCTAATGGTATGAAGGGCGCACTTTTACGGGCTGAAGAGCTGCTGAAAGAAATTCTTGGTTCAATGATGCCACGGCAATTTTTTCACCCTGCCAACCCTTTGGCGCATTATGAAACCACGGCTGTGGAAATCTGGAACGATACTGGCGGCAATGTTGATGCCCTGGTGGTCG
Source organism: Alphaproteobacteria bacterium (assembly GCA_024279735.1). Lineage (GTDB taxonomy): Bacteria > Pseudomonadota > Alphaproteobacteria > Rhizobiales > JAJRRF01 > JAJRRF01. The sequence goes on along the minus strand of JAJRRF010000019.1, from coordinate 1,035 downwards.
GCGTTGGTACGGGCGGCACTCTGACAGGCTGCGCTCAAAGACTGAAACCACTCAACCCCAATTTACGGGTCATCGCTGTTGAGCCTTCAGGAAGCCCTGTGCTTTCTGGCGGGCAGGCAGGGCCTCACCAGATCCAGGGAATCGGTGCCGGCTTTATTCCGACCCTGCTTGAACCTGAGCTGATTGATGAAGTGATTACCGTACCAGACCAGGCCGCCATAGATACAGCTCAGCTGCTCGCCAAGCTTGAGGGCATTCCAGGCGGTATCTCAACTGGGGCAAACCTGGCAGCAGCGGTCACCGTTGCTGCGCGGCCAGAAATGGCAGGCAAGACCATCGTGACCTTCGCCCCCTCTTTTGCCGAACGCTACCTCTCAACCCCGCTGTTCGACTATGATGTATAGGTTATGGGGATCAATTTTTTTACAGTCAGGAATCGAAGAAGCAGCTTTTTTGGGAATTACAAATAGCGAAACAAACTTTGTAAAGTTATGTCTATAAACCTTAAAGCAATCCTCTCACGCAAGTTAAGAGCGTTATTCACTGATGAAGCTGAAAGAGTCAAAGCAGAGGCAATATTACTGCGCTATGGCCTTGAAAGCCACCAACCAGAACCCGACCGGGTTCGGCTAGCGATTCTCAAGCTGGCTTGTCAAGCTAAAGGGGCTGACCTGCAAGAACTTGAAAGCTGTACCAAAGATGGAGGGGATGATTATCGGGATATTTTAAGCTGGTCTGAATACCCCCGAGAAAGTAAAAAATGGTCAATGCCGGAAGGTTCTAAAAAGCGAAAGATTAGGGCGCAGGATCGCGCCGAATATGAAGAGTGGCTGGACGAGTAGTCAGCAGTAATTGGTCTGCTTGGCTCAGTCCCAGTCCCCCAAATAGGCCTTGACTGTCAATGAGCATTCAAAATTGACCCCCTATTGGCGTTTAAAATTGACCCACCTTGGTGGGATTTTGGTTCTGGTTTGTTCTTGGAGTTTTGGAGGGTTGTCCATAGAGCCTGCTCCGCGACGCGCTAACTCAAATCGC
>JAJRRF010000018.1 GCA_024279735.1 Alphaproteobacteria bacterium | reverse complement strand
TGCATCAAGGGTGCTGCGCATCGCCTGCGGCGACCAAGGCCCCTGACCCAATATTTCCTGCCCGCCATCACAGGCCATAATCCATCAGCAAACTGAGTGTTGCGTTTCGGAATTGAAACGGGGTATCAAATCCCAGTTAGGGGCATCTTCGACCTTGCTTAATGCTAGTAAGGCAACTAATTTCTTGTATAAAATCACAGGAGTGTCACTGTCCAAGGAAGATATTCTCAAGATCAACGCGATTAATAGCAGGTCGAAAATTATGGATCGAATTATCGCTGTTAAGGAGATGGGTGGTGTTCTTGAATATCACCAAACTGAACAAAGTATCTTTTGTAATAATCTTGTTATGGTTGACAGTGCCTTGCCAAAGATTATTTCGAGTATAATGCTTCAATTTTTTAGCTCTAAATTATCCAGCATGATTGACCTTGCTGATAGAATTGAGCAAGAAAATCCTCTAGGTTATAATTTTTCGGATAATCACCAATTTTATCACTATAAAATCAAGAGATTCTTAATGGATGTTGCTGTTGGTATGATGCCTGCCAAATTATGGGATGGACAATATGATGCGACAGGCGGTTACCTTATTGTAAGACAGGATGGAAATATTCTGTGTTACCACCTTTACAATCGCAATAGGTTTGAAGATTATCTGTTTTATAATACCAGGCTAGAAACGGCAAGCTCTTCCAAGCATAATTTTGGCACTCTATATCAAGAGAATGGGGATACTTTTTTAAACTGAATTTACAAATTAGGTTTACTAAATAAAGTCTAGCCTCCTTCATCTCCTGGTGAAGGGGGTTTGTTTATGGGGGAATTACAGCGCGGAATGGATGGCCATGGCTGTCCTGAATGATCGTTTTTGGGCTTGGGTAAAACCAACTTTTTAAATTCAAGATTTTCGTCCCAATTATCTGGGTTAGCATATTCTTTCACAATACGGTATTTTCCATCATATTTGATGACCCGAAAGACGGAGCCGTTATGTTTGGGGGGGTGGTAAAGGGGAGGAAGTCTCGGAGCATCGTGAGAGACCAAGTAATTCTCCATGTCCTTTTTTTCGTTAAAAATATAAAGGTTAAAATCAGAATTTTTGAACCAATAGCCCAATTTATTTTCAAGGTTATAATGTAATTTATGGGGCGGTGTCAGTTTGATGATGACGCTGCCGTCTTTTTGGAAAAGCAGCGTAGAGCCATTATAGGACCAAAGCCCCAAAATATCTTGTCTCGTTGAAAAAGCATTCAATGTCAGTTTGCTCTGAAACAGAACACCCCTGACAATGTTGATGGGCAGAATGACAAGGAACAACAGAATAAAAAAAATTGAAAGGTAAGAAAATTCCCTGTCCTTAGACCTTATCAGTCTTTGCAGTGACCAGACCAGGCCGCCGAGAAAAAAGATACTGAAAAGAAGTCCTTCAAATGGCATTACAATTTCCTTTTTCGCAAAGTGTGACGGGATGCCCTTTGTGGGTGTCTTTATCCAGGACAGAGCCTTTATTAATGCCCCTCAACACAAATCTTCTTTTTCATCATCGCCATCAGGGTGCGCAGCAGCAGAAAGACAATCAGGGCGGCAAGCAAGATGTAGAGAGTATTGCCCAGGCTGGTGAACCAGCCCGTTCCGCTCAGTGTGCCGTATTTATAGGTTGCAGTGGTGATGGCCGCAACTGGGAAGGAATAGGCCCACCAGCTTAAGGTAAAGGGCAATTTGCTTAACCTGCCGATCTGGAACAGCATCAGCATGAAGAAGAACAGGGCTGCATCATAGAGGAAAATTGCAAACGGGCTGAGTGCATTCATGGTCAGGTTGGTGAAGGCCAGGAAGGCGACAGCTGGCGGGGCGATAAAGATAAACAGGCTGGGCAACAAAAATTCTGGTACAGGCTCATGGAAGAATAGGCGGTTCATGATGATGGGTAGAAGGATAATCCAGAACATCAGGCCAACAGAGAACAGGAACCAGTTCAGCTCCATCGGGGCAATGCCAACCCCTGCAATTGGGGCAATCACATTCCCCACCACAGGGATAAACCAGACGGGCCCCATATGCAGCATCTTGAAATGATCCTGCTTTATCCATTTGGTCAGGATCATCAAGGTTGCGAGCAGGTTGAGCGGGGCAGCAATCCACCACAGGGTTTTGGAAATCACGGGGGCAATATGTTCGCAACCCACCGCCAGCAGCAACATGGATATGGTGATGGCTGGAAAGAAGCTGATCTTGACAGGATGATGCCATTCCGCCATCACGGAATCTCGGTGCAGCAGAGTTTTGAACAGATAAGCCAGGACATAAAGCGCAAAAAAGCCACCAGCGACCCACAAAAGAATCATGGAGAGCAAATTGGTCATGCCCATGGCTTTTTCAAATGGCGCAGTTGCCAGGGCGAAGCCGCTGAGTCCCATCACCATGGCAAAAAAGCTGATCGGGAAGAATTTGAGCCGTGGGGCATCACTTGCTGGCATATTTTGCTTTGTCATGAGGGGTGTCCAGGTTTTGGGGCAGGCGGGAAGGATACCCGACTAAATATTCGTATTTTCTAATATTTACTAAAAAAGCTGTGTTGGTCAAGCTGTTTTATTGGTGCGGCCAATTCAGTGACACCCCGGCTTGTCAAGGTCATCTGCCAGCCATCCTCTTTGGCACTGATGCGGTAAAGGTTATAGCGGGCGCAAGGTTTGTGGCGGTGTTTGAACTGCGATGCGGAAGGGACTCCAATAACAGGAATATCGTCTTTTTTTGAGGGCAATGAACGTATCAGGTGCTTATGGGTATGGCCATGAAGCACCAGTTCTGCCCCCCTGTCATGGAGTATTGCCATAAGCTTTCTGGCATCGCGCAGGCCGTGCATCCATTGAGCCTTTTCATGAAAGGGGGGATGGTGCAGCATCACAATGCGGTAATAGCCTTCCTTGTCCAGCTGTCCCAATATATGTTCCAGCGCGGCGGCCTGTTGCTGCCCAAGCTTTCCAGCCGCAATAAAAGGAGCCGTCGGGATCGCCGAGGATAGCCCGACCAGCGCGACCTTGCCAAACAGGCGCAAAAACGGAAAGTTGTCATGGTGTGCGGGCATGAAAGGCATTGCACCTTTTGAGCTGTGCATAAATTGCTGCCACCGCCAAAACCCCTGGTCGTTACCTTGCCTGACATAGGCATCATGGTTGCCTGGAACAACAGAAACATTTTGCGGGCTGCCAAGCTGTTCCAGCCACTTCTTGGCATTGTCAAACTCTTCAGGCAGTCCGATATTGACGACATCCCCGCTCACAGCAATATGGTCAAAGGGCTGTTGCTTCAGGTCAGTCACCAATTTGTCCAGGATTTTTCGGGGATGGATTTTCTTGCGGCTGCGGTGCCAGTTAAAATGCCCGATCATCCGTTTTCCCGCCAACTGGCGCAATCTTGGCCGTGGCATCGGGTCAAGATGGATGTCTGAAAGATGTGCCAATGTAAATGTTTTCTCAGTAACCATAGGGTCTTATGATTAAGGGAAAATTTGGTAAATGACCAGCCCGTTCTGAAATCCATCCAGAAAAAATAACTGCCTGGTCATAAAGGCTTAAATGAAGGCCATTGATGATTTAGATAGAGCACTATAACATAATTGGCTATGACGTTATCTCCCATGTTGTTGGAGTGCAATCAGCTATAGCTGGAAAAAAGAAAAGAAAGAGCATAATGAACAATCCTATAGATACCACATTGAAGGCTGACTGGCGCGCCTCTGAAAATTATCAGCCCCGCAAGGATGGCCGGAAACCTGATATTTTACTGATGCACTATACTGGCATGGAGACAGCTGAGTGGGCGATCAGGCGGCTTTGTGATGTGGATGCCGGGGTGTCGTGCCATTACCTGATAGATGAACAGGGAAATATTACCCAGATGGTGCAGGAGCAGTACCGCGCCTGGCACGCTGGCAAGTCATATTGGCATGGCGAGACAGACATTAATTCGGCCTCTATCGGCATTGAGATTGCGAACCAGGGGCATGGCAAAGGTTATCCAGACTTTCCTGGCATCCAGATGGATGCCGTCATTGCTCTGTCAAAAGATATTATGCAGCGTTGGCATATCCCTGCACACCGCGTGATAGGGCATTCTGATGTTGCCCCGCGCCGCAAGTCTGACCCCGGCGAAAAATTTGACTGGCAAAGGCTACACCTTGAAGGCATTGGCCACTGGGTTGAACCTGAACCTATTGGCAGTGACAGGGGGTTTGGTGTCGGTGATGAGGGGGAAGAAGTCAAGGCACTGCAAACCCTGCTGAGGGACTATGGCTATAACCAAGGCATGAGCGGAAAATATAGCAAGACCACGAGGGATATTGTCACCGCTTTCCAGCGTCATTTTAGGCAGCAAAGGGTGGACGGCATCGCCGACCTCTCTACCATCAATACCCTAAAGAAACTCCATGCTGCGCTAGTGCATAGTGCGAGCAAACCGAATTGGTTTGCGGGTTAAAATATGCGCCATTAAGGCGGGTAGGGCAAGGTCGGCTGACCGAACCTGCTTGCAGGTTGCCCTAGCAACTGTTTAGATATGCCTGCCTGACAAAATAGGTTATACTGCTCCAATAGACTCATATTATAGTGCTGGGGGAGAGCCAAAAAATTGAAAATATTTTGGGCATTGGGGCAGGCTGTCAACCGTATGTTTTATGACGGGGCTTATGTCCATGCCGGGGCGATGGCCTTTTCCCTGATCCTGGCAATCTTTCCCTTTTTTATGTTTGTCTCCACACTGGCTGGGCTGGTCGGCGGGGCAGAGCTTGTACCGACCATCAAGTCCGAACTGTTCCGCATCCTGCCCAAGGAGGTTGCCTCTATCCTTGGTCCGCAGATTGGCCGTTCGCTGACCTATCAGGGTGTGGGCGGCATGATCTTTAATATTGTCTTTACCATCCTCATTGCCTCGGGTGGGTTTGAGAGCCTGCGCCAGGCCCTGAACACTGCCTATTGCGATGAGGAACACCGCAATTTTCTATATCTACGTGCCCAGTCAACCCTGATTGTGGTGTTTACCGCAATTGTGATGCTGTTTCTCGCCTATACCCTGAGTATGGCTCCGTTCATTATCGGGGCCCTGCCCAAAAGTATCAGCACCCTGATTCCCGAAGCGATGCTGACGGGCAGTAAGGACTATATTTCTGCCCTGTTTGGCCTCGGCGGCCTGCTCTATATCTTTCACCACTGGCTTCCAGCGGGAAAACGCAGGCTGGTTCGGGTGTTGCCCGGCATTCTGCTGACTGTTGTGCTTTGGGCGTTCAGTGTTACCCTGTTCTCACTCTACCTGGCCTATAGCCAGTATGATGCCATCTATGCAGGCTTCTCAAAAATCATGATCTCAATGATCTTCTTCTATATCTCCTCGCTGATTATCATCCTGGGCGCGGAATATAACTCCATTTTGCATAATGGGGTGAAAGAAGAGGGGTGATGGACAGGAATATAGTATTCATTAGCCAGGATGGGGACGATCTTACCCCTCCAGCCACGCTCCCAAATCCAGCAAAGCCCGCCTGGCCATAAGTTGTTTGCGCAGGCGGCCTTTGTCCTTGCCGCGCAGGCGTTTGCCGTCCACTTCTCGCGGCATGTTGTCTATTGGTGGGAACAGGCCGAAATTGACGTTCATTGGCTGGAACGAACCTGCCTTGCCCTTTTTCTTCTCGCTGATATGGCCGCCTGTAATATGCTCAACCAGCGCGCCAAAGGCGGTGGTCGGCGGCGGCGGTATGAGGCTGTCGCCCTTGGACTGGGCGGCTGCATAACGCCCGGCCAGCAGTCCCATTGCAGCGGATTCGACATAGCCCTCAACCCCTGTAATCTGTCCAGCAAAGCGCAGGCGCGGCTGGCTCTTGAGGCGCAGCTGGTTGTCCAGCACTTCGGGACTGTTGAGAAAGGTATTGCGGTGTAGGCCGCCAAGGCGGGCAAAACGGGCATTTTTCAGCCCGGGAATGGTGCGGAAAATTTCCTTCTGTGCCTGATATTTCAGCTTGGTCTGGAAGCCGACCATATTCCACAAAGACCCCAAGGCATTGTCCTGGCGCAACTGAATGATGCCGTAAGCCTTTACCGTCGGATTATGCGGGTTGGTGAGGCCAACAGGCTTCATGGGTCCAAAGCGCAAGGTCTCGCGGCCACGTTCTGCCATTACCTCAATCGGCAGGCAACCGCTAAAATAGGGGGTGTCTTTTTCCCATTGTTTAAAGTCGGTCTTTTCGCCGTCCAGCAGCGCGTCGACAAAGGCGTTATACTGCTCCTCGTCCAGTGGGCAGTTGATATAGTCCGCGCCGTCGCCCTTGTCATAGCGCGACTGGTACCAGACCTTGTCAAAGTCAATGCTGTCCTTATAGAGAATTGGGGCGATGGCATCAAAAAAGGCCAGTCCGTCACTGCCCGTCAGCGTGGCAATGTCCTGGCTCAGGGCAGGGGAGGTCAGCGGCCCGGTGGCAATAATCACATTGTCCCAGCCATCCCCTGCCGGAATGGCGGTGATCTCTTCACGCGAGAGGGTGACAAGCGGTGCGTTTTCCAGCCTTTGGGTGACCTCGGCTGAAAAGGCTTCGCGGTCTACCGCCAGCGCGCCGCCAGCAGGCAGTTTATGCTGGTCGGCGCAAGACATAATCAGCGAATCCATCCTGCGCATCTCTTCATGGATCAGGCCAACGGCGTTGTTTTCTGGGTCATCGGAGCGGAAGGAATTGGAACAGACCAGTTCTGCCAGGCCGTCGCCCTGGTGGACATCGGTTTTGGTCACAGGCCGCATTTCATGGAGGATGACGGGTACACCTGACTGGGCAAGCTGCCAGGCGGCTTCAGAACCTGCGAGTCCGCCGCCAATAATGTGGACTGGTTTGGGTGTCATTGGTCTGGCCTTGTCATTTCTAAAGTATTGAAATTTTTTAGGTGGATGGGTGTCGCTGCTTTCTCTATAGTTAATCAGATGACAAAAGAACACACAAAAATTAGCAAGTTCCTCAGTTTCGTCCTGCGCCATAATCCGCAGTCTATCGGTATTGAGCTAGATGAAAATGGCTGGGCAGATATAGCTGCCCTGATAGACAGAACCCAAAAATTTGCCCTGTCACAAGAACTGATTGCAGAAGTGGTCAGGACTAATGACAAGCAGCGTTTTGCCTTGTCAAAAGATGGCCTGAAAATTCGTGCCAGCCAGGGGCATTCGATAAAAATTGATCTGGAATACAAGGCTGTTACGCCGCCAGATATCCTTTATCACGGTACAGCCTCACGCTTTCTGGCCTCAATTATGAAGCAGGGTCTGACACGGCAAAACCGCCAACATGTGCATTTGTCTGCCGATATTGACACCGCCCAAAAGGTCGGAAGCAGGCACGGTACACCCGTTATACTGACCATCGCAGCCAGGGAGTTGCACCAGTTTGGGCAGGCTTTTTACCTGTCAGACAACAAGGTGTGGCTGACGGAAAAAGTGTCTGTCAGGGCACTCTCCAGAGAGGGGTGAGTGTCTTTTTGAGGTGTTCTTACGGCATGATTGGTTAACACCCTTTGCCCCCTTGTTGTTCGCCGAAGTAAGCCAGTCTTATGGTTTGGCAGAGGGGGACAACGGAGACTGTGAAATGCGGAAATCCTTACTCCTATTTTTAAAAATTCTTAAGCGAATCGCTGCACACTGATTTTATACGGTTTTATACGGTTTTGTAGGGGAATGTTGTTTTATGGCATTTGTAGCTTTTATCAGGGGTGAGTGGGTGAGGAAGACATATAAGGGAGTGCCATCCAACCAGTGTATGGCAGTAAAAAATAATATATTTGGGTAGTGTAACTTGAGCTGTGGACTTTTGGGGGATGTTATTTCCTCTTTGGGTCACATGTGACCCAAAGAGGAAAATCAGGTATTTGAAGTGTTCCATCAACGACGAAGGAACTTCATATGACCCAGCAGAATGATAAT
>JAJRRF010000017.1 GCA_024279735.1 Alphaproteobacteria bacterium | reverse complement strand
TCGCCAGGGTACTCGAAAATATGATAAGCCACAAACCAAAATCAATGCGGCAATTGGTGGATGATACCTTCGAATTTCGTTACTTTCAGGATGTTTCATACTAAACCTGAGTTAAAGGGATAGGTATGATTGTTGGTTCTGTCCCTTTATGTTTATCCTCATTCCTCTAGGCGTTTATATTCCCCCATTATTTTGAGGGTAATGGTGACTGGGTCAAGGCTTTTGTTTTTCCAGTACCAGCCATGGGTTCCAGCAAATTCAGTGACCAATGTGCCGCTTTCTGCCGCTGCGGTACTTTTTTTGAAACTCCTGAAAAAGCCTGTCTTGTCGCCTGTTGGTTCGCCGTGGAAATCAAAATACAGGGCTGTGCCAGCTGTTTTCCAGTCATAGTCCAGCACGGCCCCCTTTGCGAGCAAAACCTTATATTCGCTATCACCATTGATGGGAATTGTGACCTTTACAACATGTTGTTTCCAGAGTTTTTTGTCAGGCTTGTTGGCAACAGGATAGGGGAGGCCTTTGTTTGGGGATTGCGATGAAATATCCCCTTTTTTCTTAGATGCCGAAAGGGAGGCCGTTTCTTGGTTTCCCCCAAAGGAATGTTCATAGCCATGCATCTGCATTAGGAACAGTGCGCCGCCCGCAAAAATAAGGAAAAAATTGGTGATTTGGCTAAAAGGCTTAAAGTGATGGCTTTTGCGAAAGCCTGCAATCAAAACAAGCATAAGGGCAAGGGCTGCAACCTGTCCCAATTCAACGCCGACATTAAAAGACAGGATGTTCATCAACAGCTGGTCTTTGTTGAGCGGCAGTTGCTGGAGACGGGTTGAAAGCCCAAGGCCATGAATCAGGCCAAGACTAAAAATCATCGCCAGCATATTGGGCGTAGCGATCCCCAAAATCTTTTTAAAGCCGTCCATGTTGGCAAAGGCGATATAGCAGACACTCAACGCAATCACAGCATCAATCAAAAAATAGTTGACCTGAAGTCCCAAAAAGGTTGCCCCTATCAGGGTGATACTGTGCCCAATGGTAAAGACAGTGATATATTTTACAATATCCCGGAACTTGGTGAGGACAAACACAATTCCGAAGACAAATAACAGGTGATCAAACCCTGACAACATATGGGTTGCACCAAGCTTCAGATATTGCAGGTTTGCTCCAGCCAGAATGGATTGTTTCTCAGCTTCAGACATGCCATGCCCAAAGGCTTGCCCAGAAAAAAGTATAATGGCAGGCAGGATCAGGAAAACGGGCAAGGCCAGTCTTTTAAAAATATGCATGACTGAACTGTCTACAACCCTAAAACAGGGTAAATTCATTTTGTCCTGCATGATGGCTTCCTTGTCTTGGATGAACCCAACCTATAACCATATAACTTTAGGTGTCAGAATAGGATAAAAGGAAAAACAGGGCACTTTCTGTAAAAAGAAACTACCCTGTTCTATTGCAGCTATAGAATATATCCAGCCATATTAATGGTGCGGATAATGGCATCTTGTATAATGCCATTTTGTGCAGACACTGTAATGGCGGCCATGATGATCATGTCTTTTGACCCAACGGTTACAATGCCTTTTCTTGCAAATTTTCTTACGGCCATGATGGTCATAAACAACATAACGGTGTACCTTTATGATGTTATCAGCAAGAGGGTTTGGGGAATAGGGGGTTTGCACCTTTTCCATATGGAGCAAATTTAGTTTGAGCATCGCAGGGTCTTCTGCTGATGCGATGGGAGAAAAGAGACCTGCCATCAAAAAAGCGGCAGTCATCAATGATGTAAAATATTTCATAAGCGCACTCCTGATATTCATTTAAAATTGATAAAATAATTGTCCTATATTAATTTTATTAAAAACGGAACAAACCTTTAATAAGATATGTGGTTAAAAAATAATAGTATAGGATTGCAATCTAAATAGTTATCTTGGTTATCTTTTTACAAGTTTCATGTAATAATGTAGCATCTTTATATATAAGTATTTATACTTAGATAAACAAGGGGTAATTACAAAAATCCTTAATATTTATTGCTTTTTAATCCTATAGTTTTCATGACAGCTTTTGCAGGATTTCATGACCCCCATAAAGCCGCCTTTAAAGGCATCTTCCCCCTGACCAGCAAGTTTTATCGCAGCGTTACTTGAGGTCTTGAATTTTTCAATCTCGCTCAAGAAATCGGCCATATTTTTCCAAATTTTGGGGGAGGCCTCGCTTTTGCTGCCCTTTTTGGGAATGGAAGCTTTGGGAAAATATTTGTCCATATTAAACGCGGCTGCACTGATAAGGCGCATGGCCAGTTCGGCCTTGCCTGCATCATAGGGTGTTGCTCCCTTGACCATGCCGCCTGCTTGCTTGGCAGCAAACACGCTGTCTGCCATCAGCTTGTGACGTGCCTTGATGGCGGGATGTTCCTTTGCTCCAATCATATGGTTCTTATGCGCAGAGACAGTGCCAACAAAAAACAGGGCGATGAAAAGCACTGAAGCCAGAATAAGGGATGGTGTTGTTTTCATTAAATTTTGCATGTTATAGCCTTTCTTATTGTTCAATTATCATTTGATGTTACGCGTTCCAAAGGCACGCAGCCTTTTCGCGCTAATACGCGGCGGGCGTTGCCCTTTGACTTCGCTGTCGCTCCGTATTTTCATCTGAGAAGCAAGTTTTGAACGAGCGTTTGAAATGTGCGTAACATCTATTACCTAGAGTTATGGTCTTGTCTTTATGTCTCAACCTTGAACCAGGTCATCATGCCGCCTGCCTGGTGTTCCAGCATATGACAATGCAGCATCCATTTTCCTGGGTTATCTGCCACCAATGTCACCGTGACCTCTTCAGAACGATCCATCAGGACAGAATCGCGCCAGTCGTCACGAGAGGCTATGGTTTTGCGCCCCTTGCGGGTCTGCCTAATCCTTTTGACTTCAAGCACATGATGGCCATGAAAATGCATCACATGAGGAAAGGCGGTATTGTTAAGCATCCGCACTTCAATGGTCTGGCCTTTTTTGGCAAAAAACAGGGGCTTTTCAGGCATCCCAGCGACACCGTTCAAAGCCCAAATCATCTTATGCTTGTCAACCAGCTCACCAATGGGCATTTCTTTGCCCTTATAGATGGCCTTTGCCATACCGCCCATCGCGCCGCCCGTCATGTCGAGTGTCACCTTTTGGTCAGGGGTAAGCGAAGGGGCGGCCAAAGGGTTTGGCGGCAGGGCAACAACATCGCCGTAAGCCTTTCCCTGCCTTTTTTCAGAATAATGGTAGCGAAAATTGATAAGGGGAACACGTAGGTCAGAAGTCTCGGCAATCACCGCCCTGCTTCCTGGATTTTGGGTCATGTCCAGTATCAGGTCAGCCCGCGCCCCTGGCGGCAACAACATATCTTTGGTCACTGGACGGGGGACGGATAACGGCTGCCCGTCAAGAGCTATCAGCGTTGCCTCACACCCCTGGATACGGAGCTGTAAAATCCTGGCATTTGCTGTACTACATAGCCTGACACGCAGCCGCTCCCCCGCCTGTACGAAAATATCAGCATTTGGCTTGCCATTGACACTCAGGACATTGCCCGTCCGTCCGCCATGCGCCCATTCACCAATATTTCCAAAGCTTGCCTCATCAAGTTGCCCGTCTGCCTTCAGCCACCAGTCATCAAGGGCAAAGGCCAGGTCACGGTCAACCTTTGGCGGATTTTTTTCCTCTACAATCAGGAGGCCATAAAGCCCCCGCGCCACCTGTTCCCATGACTTGTCATGGGGATGATACCAATAAGTGCCTGCATCCGGCAGCTGGAAACGGTACTCAAAATTTTCACCAGGCTTCACACCTTCCTGGGTCAGGTGAGCAACGCCGTCCATCTTGTTATCAATGCGGATACCGTGCCAATGGATTGTGGTTGTCTGCTTGAGCCGATTGACAAGCCTGGCGTGAAGCCAGTCTCCCTGCCGCACCCGCAATTCTGTTCCTGGCACCTGGTCGTTAAACTGCCAGACAGCGGTTTCTGGTAGGCCTTTCTCCATCAAAGGAGCTTTGCCTGCCTGCGGTGTCATGATGATGGGGCGGGTTTGTTTTGTGGGCTGTAATGTTTGCGCCATCACGCCATGCGGCAAGACCGAAAGGGCAAGGCTGCTGCCCAGTCCCGTAAGCATCTGCCTGCGGGTGAACGGTTTTTCAGGGAGATGAGACATGCTAAAATTCCTTTCTCTATCCAATCCTGTAATTCGTTCTTAAATAATGCCATCGGGACTATGAACGAGACCTTAATAAATCCCGTTAGCCCTTTGCAGCGCACGGATATAGCTGATAATTTCACTGACATCAAACCTTGAAGCTGTCTTGATGGGCGGCATGTTGCCAAAACGCCAATGATGGGAACGCACCCCGCTTTGGGCAGCGCGGTAAAACGCAGCATCACCGTGATGGTTGGGCTCATAATATTTATGAACCAGGGGCGGCCCGTTGCCTGTTCCCGTGGCATGTTTGCCGTGACAGGCCATACAGTTGGCCTCAAATTTCTTTTGGCCATTTTTCTGCTGCCCTGAAAAATCAGGCAACTTCACAGCAAAAGAGGGTTTTAGATCCGCAACACTGGCGGCATCAGGAATTTTGTCCCCCTTGTTCAAAAAGAAGACAGCCCCAACCAGAAGGGCAACGCCTGCACCGATCAATATTTTTTGATTCATATCCCGTCCCCTAAACCTTGATGCCGTCACGGCGTAAATCAGTCATTGACGCAGGCCCAGCAACAGTCCCTTTTGGTGCGTCATACCAGCCAGGGTCTTTATAGGAAGTTAAATTATTGCGCACCTTAAAAACATTGAACATGCCGCCAGCTGCGAGATAGTCATGTTTTCCTTGGGCACCCATCATCGGGATAGAGTTTTCAGGCATCTCCATGTGCTTGGCATGTTTGGCCATCTCTCCCATACCATTTGCGCCCATTGTCATATAGCCTGGGATAATATTATTCATTTTCAGGTCAAGCTTTTCATGCTTGATGCCGATCACGTTTGGAACATCATGCCCCATCTGGTTCATGGTATGGTGGGTCATATGACAATGCATCGCCCAGTCACCAGGGTTGTCAGCGACAAACTGGACAGCCCTGGTCTGGCCAACAGCGGCAAGCACAGAGGTTTCGGGATGCCTGCGCTCTTTTGGGATAATACCGCCATCAGTTTCAATCACCTCAAAGGCATGGCCATGAAGATGGACAGGATGGTGATCCATCGCAGAAAGATTGCCAACGCGAATACGGGTCAAGTCTCCTGTTTTGCAGACCAGGGGTTCTGTGCCAGGAAAGCAGTTTCCGTTAAAGGTTAGCGTATTATAGCCGCTGAACACATTGGGATCAGGGCGGTAGGTGCCAGGCTTGATGTCAAACTCATTGAGCATAATGACAAAATCGCGGTCAGGACGCTTTTCTACTTCCTTGCGCGGATGAACGATAAACATACCCGTTAGACCCATACCTTCCTGGGTCATGGTATCAGTATGGGAATGATACATAAACGTACCATGCTGGTTGATTGTCCATTCGTATTTAAAGGTCTCGCCAGGCAACAGTTTACGCTGGTTCAGGCCGCCAACGCCGTCCATACCGTTTGGCAACAGCAGACCATGCCAATGACAGGAGGTTTTGGTATTGAGTTTATTGGTCAGGTAAATCCGTATCTTGTCGCCTTCAACAGCCTCAATCACAGGGCCAGAAATCTGGCCGTTATAGCCCCAACAGATCGCTTTTAGACCAGGGGCAAATTCATGCACAGCTTCTTGTGCAAACATATGAAAGACTTTTACGCCGTCAACAATCTTGAAAGGCAAAGTTGAGCCATTTGGCACAACAACAGGGGTATAGTCCTTGCCTGGCAGACCTGGTTCCCAATTGTCCCAGTCATTGACGCTGCGGGCATAAAAATCATTGCCGCGCGGGTAGCTATAGACCTCATTGCTGTAAGTCATGGGTTTGGCTTTTTTCATCGCCCCCATATTATGACCTGCGTGTGGATCCTTCTTCATTTTCATTTTGGGTTTTGCGGTTGTGGCCGCTGGCATCGCATGGCCGCTATGGGAGCCGCGCATATCCTGGGCATTGGCTTTACCGCCAATCACCAGTCCTGTCAGGGCTGCGCCGCTCATCATCAGCGCATCGCGGCGGCTCATCTTATAGGTGGCATCACCCTTCTTGAGGTCACTGCCTTTAGGGGCATCTTTAACAGAAGCGTTTTTTTGTTTTTGAAGATCGTTCGTGTTGTCTTTGGTCATGTTAATGTCCCCCGCCTTCTGCGGCTGCACTGCTGGTTGAAAGTGATCCCATAGAACCGCCGCCCGAAGGCATCCGACCGCTCATAAGTTGTCTGTAGGCAATGACGGTTTGCCAGTAAGATTGCAGAGCCTGGATATAGCGTTGCCCGCCCTGTATCTGCCCGCGCTTGGCAAGAAGAAGCCTGAACACACCCGTCTGCATTCCGTTATATTCCCTGCGGGTGGCAGAGAGTATTTTTTGCATTTGCGGCAATACCGCGCGTTTATAGTAAACTACTTTTTTGCGCCCCATCACGAGCCCATTGCGGACTGTCCTGGCTGATGACCTGACCTTCACAGCCATGTCCCAATAGATGTCCTGGGCTCGGCGAATTTCAAGCTCAGCCTTTTTACGCCTTGCCTGTCCCTGGTCAAAGATTGGCAGGACAAGGTCAAAGGTTGGCCCCCTGCTCCATTCTTTGTCAGTCCCGTCACGTTCCCGCTCAAATCCAATTTCAAGATCAGGTATCAGGGACGTGGCACGAGTGACACCATATTTATGCGCCAGTGTCTCAATCCGTTGCCGTGCTTCAGCCAGTCCCAGGCTTTTGTCAATCGCCTGTTTTTCAATCTGGCGCATGGAGGGTGTGCCCCTCAGGCCGGGCAGTCTTCGGCCAGCACGCCATCGAGTCTGTTTTCCGCTCAGTCCCATCAGGGTATTGAGTTTTTCGCGCGTCCCAAGCTGCATGGCTTCTGCTTCAGCCAGATCAAGCTTGGCCTGGGTGAGCTGGCTTTGCTCTGTCTCAAAGCGCAAATCTGTAATATTGCCAGCCTTACGTAATATCGTTGCAGCCTCAAAAGAAGCCCGCGCCCCTTTGGTCACTTTCCTGAACAGTTCAACAAGCTGCCGCGCTGCCAGATAATCAACAAAGGCGGACTGGGTCATGGCGGCATGGTCGACAACCTGCCCTGCAACATTAAACTTTACTTCTTCAAGCCTGGAAGCTGCCACCCGTTTGCGCAGTGGAATATAAAGCGCGTCAATAAACTGGAACACCACACCAAAGGCCAGGTTAACAGGCGCGCCTGCTTCTGTCGGATCAATAAAAGAGGCATCAAACACAGGGTTTTTAAGCAGGCCAGCCTGAACCAGGTCAGCCTGGGCAATCCCGATTTCATTATAGGTTGATTGCAAGCTGCGATTATTGAGAAGGGCGATCTGGGTGGATGAAGACAGGGTCAGCGGCCTGCGCAACAGGCGTTCGACAGCACCATCAGCCATCTGGTCTTCAGGACTGCCGCCATCCCAGCGAATGTTTTTTCCAGTGCGTTCCTGAATAGTAAGCGCAACATCCTGAAAGGATTGCTGGGCAGAAAGCGAGGTACAACTTGTCAATATAAGCGGCAAAACCACAAACAAAACAGCGCGTTTTATCATAATAATGGGGGTGTTATGAGAGTCTGACATAATTAATGGCTCCCCCTGTGAGCAGAACTTCCGCCGCCTGACGACATTTGCCCTGGAGACATGGTTTTGGGCGGAGTTGCTACAGCGATTTCAGGACGGACATCCTTGTTTTCAGGAATTAGCGAACGGGACATTCCTGCTTTTTTGCCGTCCCTGCTATTGGGGTCGGCAGGATGACCATAAGGCAAATAGTCAGCCCCGGAAAATTCACGGCATCCCCCTAAAATAAGCAGAAACCCTGCAAAAAACAGATATTTTTTCAATGTTTTGTGTCCCCTAAAAGAGCCAGAGATAATGCCAGAGATACTGAGTAGAGACGAGACTGATGACACCCTGGTTTAGCCTGATATGATTGTCATTTGACTTCGATCATAAAGCTTCCCCTAACAGGAGGATCAAGGGGTTAAATATAAAGGGATAAAATAAGGTGTATAAAAGCAACAGGCAACTCATGAACCAGAATATGATCTTGTCTAGGATCTGGACAATCCATCCAAGATTGGACAGTCTGGCAAGTCATCGCCATGACAGTCATCTGTTAGTTTTTTAAGCATGACATGCAAGTTTTGCAGTTCTTCAAGCTTGGTCTCTATTTCCCGAAGATGGTCTTGCGCCAATGCCTTGACTTCTGCGCTGGTACGGTTTTTATCTTCATATAAAGACAGTAACTGACGACAATCCTTGATGGTAAAACCAAGAAACCGTGCTTTTTGAATAAATTGCAATCGATCAATATCAGTGATGGAATAGTCCCTATACCCATTTTCCTGGCGTGTGGGCTGCACCAGACCGATATCTTCATAATAGCGTATCGTTTTCGCCGGCAGGCTTGTCGTTTGCGATGCTTGACCAATATTCATGTGCTTTGTTCCTTGTCTATTGCTGCTATACTGCCCCAATTGCAAATTATACCCTCAATTGTGCGTTATAAATGTCCGCCATATAACAAAAACAGCTTTTGACGCTCCTCAAATGAAAAACCTAAAGCCTGTGCTTTTTCCATAAATTGAAAAACATGCACCTCATCCTGTCTCTTGTTTTTTGGTTTCACCTTTCTTGTTTTGAGTGGCAAGAAAGTTTTTGAACCTTTGCTGTTATCATCTGTTATTGCCTCAAAACCCTCGCCAATTATTTTGGCCATATTGTCAATATTAGTGTCCATTTGTTCCTCCTTTAATTTTTTACTGTTCTTCATAAAAAGTAACTCCCCAGCTTGTTTTAGGTGTATTAACTAATTGATAAATAACGATAAAAATAAATCGTTATTTTTAAAACCACTAAAATATGATCATTTTTCCATTAAAAAACAGGATTTTTAGACTGTATTCCGCTTGAAAC
>JAJRRF010000016.1 GCA_024279735.1 Alphaproteobacteria bacterium | reverse complement strand
GTGTGAAGAACCCGCACCTGACCCTTCATCGGAACCGTATAAAAATCAGGATTAATTTGCGCACTGGCCTGGCCAGAAAACGACATCCCTGCCCCAACCCCGGCAGCACCCACAGCCCCAACACCCATCATTCTAAGAAGTGATCTTCGATCCATATGCGGCATATCTTCCCTCTATCATGTAAGTCTTAAAGCCACGGAACGGGGAAGCCTAATTGGGCATCCCCGTTTCGGGCTAAAACAGGAAAGCTCCCTCCTCAACCAGGTTCACATTATTCAGGGAGGAACATGTGAGAGAGTGAAGGTGAGAAGAGAGGTTAAGCCTGTTAAAAGTATTATTGGTTTATCCCTCAATATATTGGGGACTTTAATGAGATAACATTCACTCGTTTATGTGATTTCCTGCCTGCTAGGTTTACAAGCTGAAAGTCTAAATTCTACGATATGAGAATATTAGCATTGACCTCATAATATGATAAAAAGTAGCAGGATGGAAATAGGGCATACCCCCCTAAAATAAAGGGTTATCCCTCATTATAATTTTGCAGAACAGGTAAAGCCTATTTTTGCGTCAGTCATCCCATCCGAAAGAGCCGAAATTCAGGATGAAATTATTCATCATCAAAACTTGTAAGCCTGCGGTGTAGCATGGCCTCTTCTCGTGACAGGGGCTTGTCATGATCTTCAAGGATACGGTAACGATCGGCATCAAGATCATTATATTGGCCTGATTTTACAGACCAGATAAAGGCCACAACCCCCAACAGACCAAGCATCAAGACAATAGGTATAAGCAATAAAATAATTGTCATTTATGCTGACCTTATCCTGAGCGCATTGAGCATCACCACTATAGATGAGCTTGACATTAACAATGCTGCAATAAGCGGCGTTAATCCTCCAGCCAAGGCCAAGGGTACAGTTATAATATTATAAAGCACAGCAAACCCTAAATTTTGTTTTACAAGGCGCATACTGCGCTTTGCCAGTTCGTAAGTGCTCTTTATGGATGCGAGGTCCTCTCCCTGAAAGATCATGTCCGCCGAGACCTGGGAGATATCAGAAGCTGATGAGGGGGACATCGAGACATGGGCTGCTGCCAGGGCGGGTGCATCATTGATGCCGTCCCCAACCATAAGGGTTTTATAGCCTATAAGGCGGTGTTTCTGCAAAAAGAGAACCTTGTCTTCCGGCAAGCATTGACCTTGCCATTCCTCTATCCCAATTTCTTTGGCTATTTTTTCTGTTACATTTGCCCTGTCGCCAGATAACATAAACACATCCAAACCCGATTTTTTCAGGCTCATGACCGTTTGTTTTGCATCCCCACGGATTTCATCCCTAAAGGTGAACCGCACGGGCGTTTTCCCAGGAATCCGAAACCATAATTCTTGCAACTCCTTATCTTCTGCCCCTGTGTCCCATTTCTGGCGTTCTTCATCAGAAATATTACAAAAACGCGATGAACCCAGTTTCGTTTCACCTTCCGCGCCCTGTTGTGACAGGCCAAGCCCTGGATGCTCTTTCACATTGGGTGCTGCATGGGTTGGACAACTTGATGTCAGAGCTTTGGCAAGGGGATGCGTACTGTTGCATGTCAGTGAGGCAGCCTGTTTCAAGGAAACAGAGAAATCACCTGACAGCTCTTGTGATGATACTCTTTGTAATTCAGGCTTGCCATGGGTCAGTGTTCCTGTCTTGTCAAAAACAACCCCGTTAATTTCTGCCAACCGCTCAAGGGAATCGCTACTCTTGACAATAATCCCTTTGCGCATCAGCTGTCCAACCGTACCAACCATGACAACAGGCGTGGCCAAACCAACAGCGCAAGGACAGGTCACAACAAGTACAGCAACAGCAATCATAACTGCTTCATGCCAGCTTGCTCCTATCCCAAAACGCCAGACCAGTAGTCCCAGAAGTGACAGGATAAAGACAGCAGGGGCATAATAGACCGCAAAACGATCTGCCAAAATCTGATGCCTGCCCTTATGCTGTTCTGCGCGTTCCATCAGTTCCGCAATTTGGGCAAGACGGGTATCCTTGTCAACGGCTGTAACCCGCATTTTGACAGCCTGGCCAAGATTTAAAGTCCCGGCCACCAGTTTTTCACCTGGCTTGATGAGACGTGGCCTGGTTTCTCCTGTAATCAGACTTTCATCCACTTCACAAGCATGGTCCTCGACAAGACCATCGGCTGGGAAGTGGTTGCCGCTGGCAACCAAGACCGCATCACCAAGACGCAATTCATCATCACGAATATCAAGGATACTGCCATCGGGTAAAATTTTACGGGCAATGCCGCCGCTCAGTGCCAACAGGTTATCAACCGCCGACCCTGCATTTTGCCGAATACCTGCTTCCAATACGCGGCCAATCAAAAGAAAAAATAATAAGGAGATAGCGGCATCATAATAAACATGTTCGCCGCCCCTCACCGTTTCAGCAACACTTGCCGCCAAAGTCATCAAGACAGCAAAAGATATAGGGCCGTCCATATTGACCTGGCCATGACGCAAACCTTTCCAGGCCGAGGTAAAAAATGGCCTTCCTGCAACAGCTGAGACAGGAAGGGCAATCAGGGCAGATAACCAGTGCATCAAAGTTCGGGTATTGTCCCCCATATCAAGAGCCAACCCTGCCCAGACAGAATAGGAAAATCCCATCAGCATAACCATGCCAAAGGCAGCAACCCCAAGTGCCAATAACAGCTGTTCTTTATGCTGCCGCGCATTTTGTTTCATCTGGTCTGGATTAAATGGGGTTGGCTTAAAGCCAAGTGCTGAAATCTTCTGTAACAGAGTTTCAGGTTGCACTTCACCTGCTTGCCAGACAAGCCGCATACGGTGTGTTGTGGCATTGGCACGCACAGCAATAACGCCAGGAATTGATGACACCGCATCTTCAATGCGCTGAATGCAACTGCCGCAACGCACCCCCTCAAGTGTACAAGTCAAGGTTTCCATGCCATCATCAAGCCTTCGCACAAAGGGCTTATATTGGAATTCAGAAGAAGGCAATAAACTGGCTGGGTCAGACATTTTTTTCCTTATCTGTTTGGAGGCACGCTGCCACGATGACCAGCACCAGAGGTCTGCTGTTTCCAAACCTTCAAGGCTGTTGAGACCTGATAATATTTAAAACCGCCATATCCAATAAAAACCAGAGCAACAAGGGTGAGGGCACGGCGGCGAAACTGCCTTGTTTCCAGTGAATTTTCTTCTGGATCGGCTATTTCCTTTATACCCTGCACAGGCTTATTCATCTTCATCCTTACCATCTAACTTTTCAGTCACCTTACTTTCTGGCTTGTTCTTTAATTCTACAGCTTTTTGCGCAGCTATATCAGCACCGACCCATTTTACATAGAGTGCCAGCTGGCGCATTTCTGCATCTCGCAAACGATCAACCCAATGGGGCATGACACCTGCGCGGCCATAAAAAACTGACTGGTAAACTGTCTTTTTATGTCCTTCATAAATCCATTCATCATCCGTGAGATTGGGCGCACCATTATTGGCATTCCCAACGCCGCCTTTCTGGTGACAGGCAACGCAATGCTCCTTAAACAGGCCTGCTCCTCGTTTGGCGGCATCCGGCAAATGTTTCTGCCCAGATATTTTCATGACATATTCAACAACATCATGGATCTGGTCCAAGTCCAGCATTTCATCTTTACCAAAAGCTGGCATTGAGCCAGAACGGCTATCATCATGCTCAGAATTAATACCATATTTAATGGTTTCATAAATGCCGTCAACATCACCGCTCCAAAGCCACTGGTTATCAGCAAGGTTTGGAAAACGCGGGCGGCCTGTAATCTTGCGGCCATGACACATCGCACAATTTTCCCGAAACAAGGTTGCCGCCGCTGCAAAATAAGATTTTCGCGCTTCAGGGTCTGCGAGTAAGTCTTTCAAATCCCTGTCGGTAAAACGTTTATCAAATTTAGCTTGTGTATCAGCGAGTAAAGCAAGGTTACGCGCAACGCGTCCCCGGTCTGAATACCCAATTGTGCCTTTGGTATAGTCTGTCACATAAGGCCATTTATCAGAGCTAATATGTGGCCATGACGGCAACATCACCCACATGACAGCGGCAATCGCAATGGCAATCACAAGTCCCAATTTAAATGGCCAAGGCACGTTTTTATCAAGTTCTTCAAGGCCATCCCATTCATGACCCGTTGTATTTTCGCCTGTTACAGGGTCGCGTCTTACCTCCACGGCTTATCTCCCTCTTCTAATGGTACTTGCGCTGCGTCATCCAGCTCTTTTTTACGTGATGGCCAAAACGTCCAGATAATCGCCGCTGCAAAGAAAACCCCAAGATAAATAGCCCCCCAGGTTTTTGCAAAAAGTAAGACGCTGTCATGAATTTCTGGGGTCATTGACTTTCCCCTTTGAGAGCCTTGGATTTTGCAGCTTCTTCAGCCCTAATCTTATCAGAAACTTGTTTGGGATCAATCAATGTGCCAAGCATCTGAAGATAGGCGACAATAGCATCCATCTCTGTCACTCGCTTGGGCTGACCATCAAAATCCCTAATTTGAACTTTTTCTCCGTATCGTTCTTCGAGGTCATCTTCGCCCTCTAACTCTGGATCAGCCTGACGCAAAATGTCTTGCTTGGCTTCTGCAATCATCTTGTCTGTATAAGGGTCGCCTGCCATTCTTAAGGCTTTAAGGGAGAGCGGCGCACGATCCAGATCAAGGTCATTATCTGCCAAAAACGCATATCCTGGCATAATGGACCCCTCCACAAACCTGCGCGGTTCTTTCATATGGGCAACGTGCCAATCATCAGAATATTTGAGGCCAACGCGGGCAAGATCAGGCCCGGTCCTTTTTGAGCCCCACTGAAACGGGTGGTCGTACATACTTTCTGCGGCCAAAGAATAATGTCCATAACGGTCAACGTCTGTTTTCAGCGTTCTTATCATTTGACTATGACAGGCATAACAACCTTCACGCACATAAATATCCCGGCCTGCCAATTCCAGTGGCGTATAGGGGCGCATACCCTCAACTTTTTCGATGGTGTTTTCAATCGTAAACAATGGTGCTATCTCTATAATACCGCCAATTGAAGCAACAATTGTAATCATCAGCACCATGACCAGAGAATTACGTTCAATCATTTGATGTAATTTACTCATAGAACTACTCCGCAGGACCGGTTGGTGTTTCTGTGGCTTTGACTGACATTGGGGACTTTACAGTTGCCTTGTTCAAGTTTACAGTTGGCAGGGGTTTCAGTTCCTGTTGATCCGGCATCTGGATTGGCGTTCTTGGGTGAATGGTCAGCCACAAATTATAAGCCCCCAGGCAAAAACCGATAAGATAAAGCGTGCCACCAAAGGCGCGGGCAATATAATAGGGGTGCATGGCATCTACCGTATCAATAAAGGCAAAGGCAAACTGTCCATCAGGATTATAGGTCTGCCACATCAGGGATTGGGTAATCCCCGAATTCCACATGGCACCAACATAAATAAGCACTCCGCTCAAGGCCAGCCAGAAATGCCAGGCTTCAAGGCGTTTGGAGTACGTACCCTCACGATGCCAGACCCAGGGAACAAGCTTATACATTGAACCAAATGTAATGAAGGCAACCCATCCGAGTGCCCCAGCATGGACATGACCTATCGTCCAGTCTGTATAATGGCTTAAGGCATTGACAGGCTTCATCGCCATAAAGACACCTTCTAATGTTGAAATGGCATAAAAACAAACTGCCAGTGCCATAAAACGCAGGGCTGGGTCAACCCGCAGCTTGTGCCATGCCCCATTCAACGTGAAAAATCCATTAAAGACAACTGCCCAACTTGGAATTAGTAGGATCACCGACATCGACATGCCAAGCACCTGTACCCAGTCTGGCAGTGCCGTATAATGAAGATGATGTGAGCCAACCCACATATAAAGGAAGACCAGTCCCCAAAAACCAATAATACCGAGACGATAAGAATAAATAGGCCGTCCCGCAGCTTTTGGTAGAAAATAATACAGCATTCCTACAAAAGAGGCTGTCAGAAAAAATCCTACGGCATTATGACCATACCACCATTGGGTCATGGCATCCTTCACACCAGAAAACAGCGAATAACTTTTGGCATATTCCAGAGAAATTGGGATGGCAAGATTATTGAAGGTGTGCAGCATGGCAAACGCTATCAGAAATGCCAGAAAATACCAATTTGCAACATAAATATGGCGTTCGGCGCGGCGCGATAAGGTGGCCAGAAAAACCCAGAGATAGGCAACCCATACAAAAAGGGCTATCAGATCAGCATACCATTCCGGCTCTGCATATTCCCGCCCTTGCGTAATGCCAAATGGATAACCGCTGACCCCAAGAATAACAAAGAGATTCCAGCCCCATAACACCATCCAGGGTGTAAAGCGTCCTGCAAGTCTTGCGCGCGAAGTGCGCTGGACAATATAAAATGAAGTGGCGATCAGGGCATTTGCACCAAAACCAAAAATAACACTTGTTGTATGAACAGGACGTACCCGGGCAAAATTCGTCCAGGGAAGGTCTATATTGAGATCAGGGAAAGCGAGCTGCCAGGCAATCACAGACCCAACAAAAAATCCAATAAACCCCCAAATTCCTGTCATTATGACAGCAGCACGAATGACACCATCATTATATTCAAGCGGTATATTTTGGGCAGGCTCTGACATTTTTCTAAAAATGGAAATAATGGCATAGGATGTCACCAGGGCAATAAGTCCGCCATGAAACACCAAAGCCCCTTCCTTGCCATAAAAAGCAAGTGCGCCCCCCAAAACCATAAGGGGTAACGTCATAAGAATCAGTATGTAGCCTTCTATCTTACCGCTTGATATACGCACGGATCACTCCTTACAACTCCAGACAGACTGAAGACTGATATATAAATTTAGGATTCATTACTGTTGAATATTTCATCATAACAATGCCAGGTGGCATGTCCCAAAACTGGGAAGACAATAAACATCCCCAAAAGCAGGGTTGCAAACCCTATAGCA
Organism: Alphaproteobacteria bacterium; assembly: GCA_024279735.1. Lineage (GTDB taxonomy): Bacteria > Pseudomonadota > Alphaproteobacteria > Rhizobiales > JAJRRF01 > JAJRRF01. The sequence continues at coordinate 3,616 of JAJRRF010000016.1, read as the reverse complement.
GCAAGTATCGCTATAATCGCAGCCCATAGGGTCATGACCCAAAAATTCCTGTTTACTGCAACGAAACTACGCCCCATAGCTGTAAAACAATCAACATCCTGGTCAACAAGCATTGGCAATGAGAATGCTGAAATAGCATAGACAAATGCAGCAAAAAGACCACCAACAGCTGAACCGACAGCAAGCATCATAAGCCCATTATTTGTAAAAAACAGGCTATGAATAGCTTCCTCCAGACCAGGAAAAGGCTGAAGACCAAAAAACAGGGCATAAATGATTGTCGCCATACGCACCCATATCAACATCACAGTCATGATAATTGCACCAGTCAGCGCAACCTGGCTACTGTCCAGCTTGTGATCTATAACAGGAAGACCTTTTCTGGCAGCAATGCTTTCCTGGCTTTCCCGATACATCCCAATAGCAAGTAAGGGGCCAACCAGGATGCTGCCAGCCAAGGCAGGCAAAAGCAACCTCTCCATATCTGTCCAGACAAGGAAGGCTATGGTCACCCAACCTGCGAGCGCAAATATAAACCCATAAAACAGGCCAGACAAGGGCTTATTCCTAAAGTCTGTCCAACCAGCACGCAACCACCGCAATGGTGCTGTATAGTCAACAATTTTGACGACCAAAGGCTTGTAGTCATCAATTTCATTTTCTAAGACAGGCATAAGCTGAAAACCTTAATTATACTAAATCACAGAAGGTGAGACTCACTTGACCAAGCCACCAAACACTACCAGCATAAGAACACCTCACCTAGAAAGCAAGAGCCCTTTTATGAACTGGTATTATAGGTATTCGAAGGAAGTGAATAGCAATATTGACAACAAACAGAACACACTTTCAGAACACAACAAAACAAAACCCCCTGGCTGATCTATAGGCCAAGGGGTTTCTAAACGCGCAACATTAGAACTTGATGCGGGCACCTACATTAATAGATGAAAACGAATTGTCTGCGACAGTATCCAGATCATATGTGCGGTAGGCTGCATAAATTTCCATGGCAGCAGCATCAATCTTCTGAACAACACCAAGACCCCACATTGAAGCCTCGTCACCGCGCCCAACAGTTGCGGCACCAACAAGGTTTCTCATGTCATAAGAACCATATTCGCCATAGAGGGCAGTTGCACCAACAGATGTAAATTTCTGCTTGATACCAGCAGTTACATGCCAATACTTATTCTTGGTACCTGCAAAAGCATCATCCTCTTTCTGGCCAGTCGCGAATGAAACATTCAGACCTGTAGGGACATGCATCGCTGAAACTGATCCATTAAGAACCGTCTGGTCGCCAGCTGGGGCATTTTCATCTGACAACACAGAATACCCAATACCAGCAGCTACACGAAGCACACCACCAAATTCATTGGCATAACGCAATGCAACATCATAAAAGTCATCACGGCCATATGAGGCTGACGCGGTGAACCCAGCAAATGTAGGCGTGTCATAGCGAATGATATCATGACGGGCACCATCCAGGTTTCCTACATAATTACCCCAATTACCGCCGCCAGCACCATTCACTGTAAAGCTTTTGTTCCAGGTCTGGACAGCAGACCCCTTGGTCGCAACCTTTGTACCAGAAAGGTTTATCTCAGAAATACCATCTGTTGAAGTGGAGGTATGACCAAGATAGAATGTACCGATCTGCTTATTTTTCAGATAAAGCACATCGTGACGCAATTCAGGAGAAGCCTTATCCCTGCCTGTTGAATTGTTTTGGCTCACATGCTGAGCCATTGTATCTGGCGCGCCATATTCAAGCATAAAACCTGCCGACCAACCGCCGCCAATCTTGGCAGAACCCTTCATGCCAAAGCGGGAACCTGATGTTGTGCCGCCACCGACAGAATAGATATCATTATCACTAACACCATTATCATTGGCATCCCACACCATGATCGCCCTGTGGACAAAGCCAAAAAGCTTCAGAGAAACTTTCCTGTTGCCCTTGCGAACCGTTGTGGCCTCAAGCTCTGCAACACGCTCCTCAAGGTCGGCGCAGCAATTCCCCCCAAGGTCAGCTGCACTGGCAACACCCATTGGGGCTACCGCAAAAAACAAACCTGCTGCAACTGCAACAGCCAAATTACTCGTAGACTTCATAAATTCACCACCCATAACTCTTTATTCCCATACAATATGACTTACAAAATTTAAGCGACACATAACTTGAAAACGCTACCCAATTTATGAAACGCCAACCATAACACTTTACCAATACGCGTTACTCATTTTATATCTCAGAACCCCAACACAACAGGGTCTTCAAACCAAGGTACACTTTTGATAATTATCAAAAGTTCTATAACTCTAATTGAGTCAAACAACCATAAGCTTATCCAACATCACCCCAAACACTGTAACTATTTTACTACATCCAAAAATCACATTTTTAAGTTCGTAGATGAATGGGGATATTCCTGTAAGTAAACTTAAGACAAAAGCCTATCGCCTGGTAATCAGGTGTTACCCCTAACAATACAGGGTTACCCCTATGAGCCTGACAACAAACATAACCTTCTGTAGGCAACAATACGCGCCACATTCCTTAAAAAAATACATCGGTATTATGGCCAAAACAACCAACTATAGGGGTTCAACGCTTGAAATTAAGGACAACAGAAAAAGCAGGAATCCCAGTGTCCAAGACCATAATATAAGAGATATCATGGTTATGACTTACCAGCGTGACTAGGGTCTTTATAATTTTGTGAGGCATAAATATCACCAAAACAACACCAAGATCTAAAGTTCTGAAATGTGGCTATACTTCAATCTACCTTTGGCAAAGCCATACATTTGCCAAACCAGAATTTTTGTCTTTGTCACTTAGCACACCCTCCAAAATAACCGTATCATTTAGCTTGTCCTTTTATCCGTCAGCGTCGTTTCAAGAATGCTTGTATAGCCTGCTATACGCCCATTGTTGACCTAACTGACAAGAAAAATTTCTACGTTATCCTAAGCACTTGTTTTTGAGGGTGTCCTTAGATCTGACCTAATACCCAGTCAGGCTCTAAATGGCGCATAACATCATCCTGCAAGTTATAACTACTTACCCATACTATGCACCAATTCTAGGCGAAACATATCATTTCCGATATCTTAACCCTGTCCCAAATTCCCCTTTGACTCTGTTTTATTTCCGTATTACTATAATTATAGTAATTAAGATATTGTCGTCAGATTTTTGGGAATTAGCATCATGGACAAACCATCACCACAGAAAGAAACACAACCCTTTATCTTTGGCGAAGGACGCATCAGCGGTTATATTTCGTCTGCGCTGGCAGTGGCTGCCTTGCTTGGTGTGATCGCCTTCAAGTTCCCTGGCCTGCTGACGACAGCAGAATTGCGCGGCAGCCTTTACACGGAGCAGTTTGCCAGAAGCCTATTATTACTGTCCCTGATTACCCGTTTTGCAATGGGAACCATCAGCTACATACTGAATGACAAGAAATTTTGTAACTCCCCAGCTTCTTTTTTCTTATTGTCAAAGTAGCATATTTCTGAATCAATGGTCGTATGGCTGATGATACCAAAATATTGCACCGGATTATTGCTGCCCAAAAGATTCTGATTGAAGATCAGGGCAAGC